>CAZZDV010000021.1:0-4712 GCA_964652785.1 uncultured Bordetella sp. | reverse complement strand
GGCCGGAGATCTTCATTCTCGCGCTCCGGGGATCACGCGTGCGGCCCCTCCGGACCCTGCGCGAATTTCGGTCCGAGGATGGCCTGCATCGGCTCTTCGATCGGGAGCGGCTGCTGGATTCCGAATCCCTGCGCATACCCGACCCCGAGCGCCTTCAGCCGGAGCAGGATGTTCTGCTCCTCCACGTCCGCGGCGATCACGCCGAAGCCGATGGTTTTCGCGATCCGCAGGATGACACCCATCTGCTTGCGCGCGATTTCGCTGGACAGCAGCCCCCGGATGACTTGGCCGTCCACCTTGACGAAATCCACGTGCAAGCCCTTGAGCACCATCAGCGAGGCGGCATTGCGCCCGAAACCGTCGATCATGATGCCGCACCCGGTTGCGCTCAGCGCCGCGGCGAAGCGGGTCGCGGCTTCCGGCAGCGCGAGGGCGTCGTTTTCCTCGATTTCGAACATCAGGGATTTCGCGTTGACGCCCTTGCGCACCAGCTCGTCGGCGACGAAGGCGGGGAACTCGATGTCACCGAGCGTCTGGCGGGACACGTTCATGCTGAATCCCGGCACGCGCGAGCCCTGTGACAGCGCCTGGAGCAGATTGCGCACGATCCAGCGATCGAGCTGCGGCATCATCCGGTAGTGCTCGAAGATCTGCAGGAACTCGCCCGGTGGCAGCGAGGCACGCTCCCCCTCGCGCACGCGCACGAGCGCCTCGCCCAGCGTGTATCGCTCCGCGCCGGCGAGCGCCAGGATCGGCTGGTAATAGAGCTGAAGCTCGTTGCTGCGCATCGCGTGATGGAGAAGGTCCGTCGGGTCAGGGGCGTCGACCGCGTCGAGGTCAAGGGGCGCGACGACGGCTTCGTCCTGGCGGGCCAGATCGTCGACCACGGTCCTGTCACGGGTCCATTTCAGGAAAGCCGCGGCCTCCATCGGCATGGCCACGAATCCCCCCTGCGCCAGCTCGCAGCCGAGCTGGCGAAGCAGGTCCCAATCCTGCTGGGTCTGCACGCCTTCGGCCACCGAAGCTATTTTCAGCTTCTTCGCCATGCCCAGGCTCGTCTCGAGGATGACCCTGGCCGCTTGCTGGCTCGCCGCGTTCGCGGTGAACGCCCGGTCGATCTTGAGCTCGGTAAAGGCGATGCGCGTGAGCTGCAGCATCGAGGAGTGTCCGGTCCCGTAGTCGTCGACGGACAACCCGAAGCCTTTCATGCGCAGGCGCGCGAGATTCTCCAGCGCCCGGGCTTCGCAGGCCGTCGTCGCGGCTTCCGTCAGTTCGAGGACCATATGGCGCGGATCGAGATTCTGGCCGCGCACGACCTCGGTCACGCGCCCGGCAAGCTCGACATCGCCGAGCGATTTGATCGACAGGTTGACCGACACGCTGACCTCCGAGCCGCTCTCGGCGCGCCACTGGCTGCAGAACGACGCCGATTTGCGCAGCATGATCCACGTGAGCACATCGATCAGCCCGTTGTCCTCCAGCAGCCCGATGAACTCGCAGGCCGCAACGATTCCCTTCTGCGGATGGCGCCAGCGCGCAAGCGCTTCGGCGCCCTTGACCCGCCCGCCCGCCAGCTCCACTTTGGGCTGGAAAAAGGGCTCGAACTGGTCGTTCTCCAGGCCTTCCACGATCTCCTCTATGGAGAACGGACGGGCCGCATCCCCGGGCGCGCTCTCGGGACTGTCGCCCTCCCGCACCCGCTGGGCATGGAGCCTGATCATCGCATCGAGCATCGCGGGCGTGACCGGCTTGGCGATGACGCCAAGGACCCTGACGCCGTAGGCCCTCGCCATCGTCTCGACTGAGGCGAGCAGGGGACCTTCGAGCGCGCTCGCGAGGATCACCCAGGCCGGGCTGCCCGATTCGCCCAAGTGCCGCATGAACTCCATGCCATCCATGCCCGGCATGTCGATGTCGCTGACGATGATGTCCACCGGCGGCGCCTGCGAGCGCACGATCGCCAGGGCCGCGCGGCCGTCGGCCGCGGCCCGAACATCGACTGCGCCCAGGCCCGTCAGCATCTTCTGCAGGAGGCCGCGCTGGAACTCGTGATCCTCCACCACCAGCCATCTCAACCCGGAAATGTTCATAGCCCCGTCTCGCTCACGGCAGTCTTGCCCGTACGCTGGGCATGGAGTCCGATCAGCGCATCCAGCATCGCAGGCGTGATCGGCTTGGCGATGGCGCCAAGGACGTTGACGCCGCAAGCCCTTGCCATCGTCTCGACCGAGGCGAGCAGGGGGCCTTCCAGGGCTGTCGCGAGGATCACCCAGGCCGGGCTGCCCGTTTCGCCCAGGTGGCGCATGAACTCAACGCCATCCATGCCCGGCATGTCGAGATCGCTGATGATGATGTCCACAGGCGCCTCCGGCGCCATGACAATCCTGAGAGCGGCGCTGCCGTCGGCGGCCGCGTACAGACGCTTGGCGCCGAGGCCGGCCAGCATCTTGAGCAGGATGCCACGCTGAAAATCGTGGTCCTCCACCACCAGGAATTTCAGGCCGCTGATGTGCATTTCGCTTCCTCGCAGTAGGTATTCAGCCGCTCCAGCTCATGCTGGAACGCGCCCATGTCGGCTTGGATCGAGTTCCAGTCGGCGGCACGGCCGGCGCTCTCGAGACGCTCGCACACGGCCGCAAGCGCGACGGCCCCGATCGCGCTGCTCGATCCCTTGATGCGATGCGACGCGTGCTTGACCTGGTCCGCGTCGCAGCCCTTCACCGCGGCTTTGAGGCTGGCGGCGTCGTCCTCGTTCACGCGCTGGAAGTCGGCCAGGATCTCGCGCTCGGCCGCCGCATCGCCACCGCAGATCGCGGCAAGCATCGAACGATCGACCGGCACGGCCGCCTGCATGATCGGCAGCCACTGGTCGAGCTTCTTTGCCAGGTCCATCAGCCCGACCGGCTTGGCGAGATAGTCGTCCATGCCTGCCGCGACGCAGGTCTCGGCCTCGCCTTCGAGGGCGATGGCCGTGCAGGCGACGATCGGGATGCGCTTGCCTTCGCCAGCGGCAAGCTCGCTTTCGCGAATGCTTTGCGCAAGCTCGTAGCCGTTCATCTCGGGCATGTTGCAATCGGTGATGAGGATCGCGAAGCGGCCGGATTTCCACATCGCGAGCGCTTCCACACCGTTTTCCGCGCTTTCGGCCGCGTAGCCCAGCATGTTGACCTGGCGCAGCAGCAGCGAGCGGTTGGTCGGGTGGTCGTCGGCCAGCAGCACGAGCGTGCCCTCTAGCCGCGCCTGATCGATCTCCGGCGCCCTGCGGCGCAGCCGCGTGGAGGTCCCCAAGCCGTCCCCGGGCTCGGCCTTGGCGAGCGCGAGCGGGTCGGCGATCGGCATCAGCAACTCGAGCACCATGGTCGTGCCGGTGCCAAGCTTGCTCACCATTTCGATCGAGCCGCCCATCAGCTCGGCAAGGCGGCGGCAGATCGTAAGCCCAAGGCCCGTGCCGCCGGCGCGGGGTCCGGACTCGCCCGCGGCCTGCACGAAAGGCTGGAACAGGCGAGCCTGGTCTTCGGTCGAGATGCCGATGCCCGAGTCGGTGACCGAGAAGCGCACGCGGTCCTCCCCGCCCGAGCGGTTCACCAGCACGGCTTTGATCTCGATCGAGCCCTTCGAGGTGAACTTGAGCGCATTGCTGACGAGGTTGTTGAGGATCTGGCGCAGCCGCATCGGATCGACCATCAGCGCGGGGCTGATTCGCGGATCGACGGCGCACTTGAGCAGGACGCGCTTGCTGCTTGCGTTGCCCGAGTACATGTTGCGCACGGCTTCGAGCGCGGAGGCAATCGACGCCGCCTCCGGACATACCTCGAGCTTGCCCGCCTCGATCTTGGAGAAATCCAGGATGTCGTCGATGATCCGCTGCAGCGAGCTTCCCGATTCGCGCACCACTTCGAGGGTGGTGCGTTGCGCGTCGTCGAGCTTGGTCAGGCTGAGCAGCTCGAGCATGCCCAGCACCCCGTTCATCGGCGTGCGGATCTCGTGGCTCATGGTGGAGAGGAAGACGCTCTTGGCGCGGTTGGAGTCCTCGGCGGCTTCCTTGGCTTTCTCCAGCGCATGGTCCAGGCGCTTTCGTTCGGTGACATCGCGCGCCGCGGCGAACACGCCCTGCAGCTTCCTGTCCCGGTCATAGAAGGTGGTCGCGTTGTACGACACCACGGTTTCCTTGCCGTCCCGCGTGCGCGCGGTGAGCTCGTAGTTGGTGAGCTTTTTCTCGCTCAGCACCAGGTTGATGGCCGCTTCGGCCCGCTCCGGGTCGGTGAAGTAGCTCTTGAAAGGCGCGCCGATCAGCTCGTCGCGCGTGCAGCCGGTGAGCGCTTCCATCTGTTTGTTGACGTCGGTGATGATCCCCGAGGGATCGGTCGTCATCAGCGCGTCGATGTTCGATTCGATGAGCGAGCGCGTATAGAACTGCTGGTCGCGCAGGCGCTGGTCGAGATTTTTCTGCTCTTCCTCGACCTGCTTTCGCGCGGTGTTGTCCGTGCCGATAAGAAGGTAGCCGATGATCGCGCCCTGCGCATCGCGCAGCGCCGTGACCGACACCACGGCAGGGAACCGGCTGCCGTCCTTCCTGATGTAGGTCAGCTCGTAGATGTCCTCGATGCCGCGCGAGGCCTTGAAGACCAGCGCCTCGAAGCCGGGGGTGATCGGGGTCCCCAGCTCGACGCTCAGCGCCTTGGCGCGCGCGACCAACTCCTGCGGATCGGAGA
>CAZZDV010000020.1:0-27394 GCA_964652785.1 uncultured Bordetella sp. | reverse complement strand
GAACGGCGCCGGCAAGACCAGCATTCTCAAGGCGATCTGCGGGTTGCTGCCGGCGGCGGCCGGGAGCGTGAGTTACTCGGGGCAGCCGATCACCGGCGTGCCTTCCTTCAAGCTGGTGCGCAAGGGTCTGGTGCTCGTGCCCGAGGGCCGGGGGATCTTCGGCCAGCTCTCGGTGGCCGAGAACCTCGCGATGGGCGCCTTTGCACGCGAGGACGCAGCCGAGGTCAAACGCGACCTGGAGAAGATGCTGGCCCTGTTCCCGCGCCTGGCCGAGCGCGGCACGCAGTCGGCGGGCACGCTTTCCGGCGGCGAGCAGCAGATGCTCGCGCTCGGACGCGCCCTCATGAGCAAGCCGAAGCTCCTGCTGCTGGACGAGCCCAGCATGGGCCTCGCGCCGCTCATGGTCGCGAAAATCTTCGAGGTCGTGCGCCGCATCGCGGACGAGGGCGTGACACTTTTGCTGGTGGAGCAGAATGCGCGCATGGCGCTCGAAGCCGCGAGCCGCGGCTATGTCATGGAATCCGGCGTGATCACGCTGGAGGGCGAAGCAAAGGCGCTGCTTTCCGATCCGCGCGTGCGCGAAGCCTATCTGGGCGAAGAGGCCGCGTGATGCGAATGTACTGGCACCAGTCCGCCAACTGCCATGGAAGCCGCTCCAGCACTGGTTCCTGAGATTGAATTGTCCTGAATTCAGGTAGCACCCCATGATTCCCGCACCCGTTCGCGCCGCAGGTTACGTGACCGCCAAATTCCGTTTGCTCGTGGCCGCAGCCCGACGCCATCCGGTGCGCGCGGTGCTCCTGCTGCCGGCGCTGGTGCTGCTTTACGTGCTGGTCCTCGTGCCTTTCACCCCCGGCATCGGCGATATCCGCAAGGCGAAGTCCGAGCTGCCCTCCGTGTTGCTCTCCGCCGACGGGGTCGTGCTCGCCGAGTACAAGCGCATCAACCGCGAGTGGGTGACGCTCGAGAAAATCGCGCCGAATGTCATCCATGCGCTGATCTCGATGGAAGACCACCGCTTCTACGAGCATCACGGCATCGACCTGCGCCGCACCGCCGGCGCGCTCGTCAGCACCCTCAAGGGGGACCTGCAGGGCGGCTCGACGCTGACCCAGCAGCTGGCGCGCAACCTCTTTCCGGAGGAGATCGGCCGCGCCGCGAACATCACGCGCAAGATCAAGGAAGCCATCACGGCGCTCAAGATCGAGGCGGTCTATTCCAAGCGCGAGATCCTCGAGACCTACCTCAACACCGTGCCCTTCCTTTTCAATGCGTTCGGCATCGAGATGGCGGCGCGCACGTATTTCGACAAGTCCGCCGACCGGCTCGATGTGCTCGAAGCCGCCACGCTCATCGGGATGCTCAAGGGCACCAGCGCCTACAACCCGGTGCTGCACCCGGAGCGCGCCCTCGCGCGGCGCAACCTCGTGCTGGCGCAGATGGCGCGGCACGGCAAGCTCAAGCCCGCGCAGGTCGAGACACTTTCGAGGCGCCCGCTCAAGCTCGATTTCGAGCGCCAGGTCGAGTCGCCGGGAATCGCCCCGCATGTCGCGCAGTCGATCCGAAAGTGGCTGGCGACCTGGGCCGACCAGCGCAACTACAACATCCATGCCGACGGGCTGGTGGTGCACACGACCATCGACTCGCGCCTGCAGAAGCTCGCCAACCAGGCGCTCACTCGGCAGCTCAGCCAGCTGCAGGTCCTCGCCGATGGCCGGCGGCGAAAGGATGACGATCGCCCCCTGCTGCAGGCCGGGTTCCTGGCGCTGGACCCGCGCAACGGTTTCGTGCGCGCCTGGGTCGGCAGCCGCGACTTCGCGCAGGAGCAGTTCGACCATGTGAGCCAGGCGCGCCGCCAGCCGGGCTCCACGTTCAAGCCGTTCGTCTACGGCGCCGCGTTCATGCAGGGCATCAATCCCATGTCGACGCTGATCGACCAGCCCGTGGCGATCCGAAATGGCAACGACGTGTGGTCGCCAAGCGACGCAACGCCGCCTTCGGGCCTGCCGATGACCTTGCGCGACGGCTTGGTGTATTCCAAGAACACCATCACCGCGCAGCTCGTCCAGCATGTGAGGCCCGCGAACGTGGCGCAACTCGCGCAGGCGATGGGCGTGCGCCAGAGCAAGCTCGACCCGGTGCCGTCGCTCGCGCTCGGCACGAGCCCGGTCACGCTGCGGGAAATGGTCGCGGCCTACGGGACGATCGCCAACGGCGGAAATTTCGTCGAGCCGATGCTGATCTACCGCGTGACCGACCGCACCGGCAAGGTGCTGGAGGATTTCCAGCCGATGCGCGAGGCGCAGGCCGCCCTGCCGCGGCGGCATGCGCTGACGCTCGTGGACGTCCTGCGCGGCGTGGTCGATGAAGGCACCGGCACGGCGATCCGCAGCCGCTTCGGCATCACGGCCGATGTAGCCGGCAAGACCGGCACCACGCAGGAGAACAGCGACGGGTGGTTCATCCTCATGCACCCGGAGCTGGTGGCCGGCGCGCGCGTGGGCTTCAACGACAACCGCGTGACGATGGGTGCTTGGGGCGCGGGCGCCAGCAGTGCGCTGCCGATAGTCGGCGACGTCTTCCGCTCGGCGTTGCGCACCAAGCTCATCGACAACGACATCGAGTTCGCGATTCCGCGCCCGCGGCCGGCGCCGCGAATGGAGCGCGAGCGGGAGAGGGAACGGCAACCCGAATGGCGAAATCCGGAGGACGCGATCCGGGGGCTGTTCAACGAACTGCGGCGGATCTTTCGGTGAAGATCGGCGGCAGCGATGAAGACGCGCGCGTGAAACTCTTATCGGGCGGATGGCCCATGTTCGACGCCGGGCCCGAGCTTGTAGAGTGGAACCCGCCTGCCCTACAATGACTGCGATGTTCAGCGTTCGCTTTCGGCGTACCGTCGTCGTTACCCGCCACGCGCGCATGCGCATGGCGGAGCGGCAAATCCAGGTGGTTCTTGAACAGACCGTTGTGGTCAAGACGGTCATGCATCATTTTTCGATCCTTTGAGGAGAAGCCGTGCGTACGACTTACTACGCCGAGGACGACATCCTGGTGGTCCATTTGTCCGACAAGCCGGTCTGCCGCGAGGTTTCGCAAGACTGGGGCACACATATTAGCTACGCCGAAGACGGGAGTGCGGTCGAAATCGTGTTGCTCGACGCAAAGGCGAACGGCGCCTATCCGCTGTCTGTCGAACACGCTGCGGCGGCGTAAGTTCGCCGGGAAAGGTTCTCTCGACCGGCTGAGCGGTGCATCGCTGTGGGACTACCTGCGTGTCGAGGTCGAATTAAACGCGTATTGCGCAGGCAGATGTACTGGTACCGATACACCAACTGACAGGAGAGCCAGTCCTGGCGCCGACCAATGAAAATAAATTCCCTGAATATCAGGTCCTGGCCAGATCTGCCGCAGTGGTGAAGCTGTCGGCGTAAAACTCGTCTTCCGGCAGTTTGCAGTGCGCGAGGAAATCCGCGCGCGCCGAATCGACCATGATAGGCACGCCGCAGGCATAGACCTGGTGCGCGCAAAGGTCGGGAAAATCTTCCATGACCGCACGGTGCACGAAACCCGTGCGCCCCTGCCAGTTGTCCTCCGGCAGCGCATCCGAGATGACCGGCACGTACTTGAAGAACGCGCCGGATTCGCTCGCCCACTTCTGCGCGAGCTCGTTCATGTAGAGGTCGTGGGGGCGGCGTCCGCCCCAGTAAAGCGTCATCGGGCGCACGATGCCCTTGTTCATGGCGTGCTCGATGATCGACTTGATCGGCGCAAAGCCCGTGCCCGAAGCGACGAACACGATCGGCTTGTCCGAATCCTCGCGCAGGAAGAAGGTCCCGAGCGGCGCTTCAAACCTCAGGATGTCCTTCTCCTTCATCTTGCCGAACACGTGGTCGGTGAATTGCCCGCCGGGCACATGGCGCACATGGATCTCGACCAGCTCGTCGTCATGCGGCGCGTTGCCCATCGAGAAGCTGCGCCGCTTGCCGTCCCTCAGCAGGAACTCGAGGTATTGCCCGGCGAGGAACTGCAGCCGCTCGTTCGCCGGCAGCTTGAGCTTGAGGACGATCACGTCGTGCGTCACTTTGTGCAACGAATGGATGCGGCAGGGCAGGGTCTTGACCTGGATATCGCCGGCCTTGCCCACGAGGCGCGCTTCGAGCACGCAATCCGAGAGCGGCTTGGCCTGGCAGAAAAGCGCCTTGCCCTGCTCGCGCTCGGCGGCCGGCAGCGCCTTCTCCTGGTAGACGCCGTAGTCGACGCTGCCCGAGATGATCTTGCCTTTGCAGGAGCCGCAAGCGCCGTTCTTGCAGCCGTAGGGAATCACCAGCCCTGAGCGCAACGCCGCAGTCAGGACGGACTCGTGGGACTCGACCTGGAAAGCCTGGCCGCCGGGGGAGAGGGTTATGGTGTGCATGGTGCGTAAAATGGCGGGATGAAACGCCTGTTGGTCATCGGTTTTGGCGACATCGCCCATCGTACTGCCGCGCTGCTGCCTAAAGTGCGTCCGGGCGCGGTCGAGGTGCGCGCTGTTTCGCGCAGCCGCGGCCATGACCTCGACCGCAGCGAAACACTGGCCTCGATCGGCGGATGGGCCGACACGGTTCTTTACTGCGCCCCGCCTCCTGCCGCAGGCACCACGGATCCTCGGATCGCGGCGGTGCTCGCAGTTCTCGAAGCGGGGGGCATTCTACCAAGGCGCTTCGTGTATATCAGCACCAGCGGCGTGTACGGCGACTGCGAAGGCGCGCTCGTCGATGAAACGCGGCCGGTCAATCCGCAGACGGCGCGCGCGGTACGCCGTGCAGACGCCGAAGACCGGCTGCTGCGCTGGGGCGAACTGCGCGATATTGCAGTCGTGGTGCTGCGCGCCCCGGGCATCTACGCGGACGACCGGCTTCCGATCGAGCGGCTGACGCAAGGAACCCCGGTGCTCGCCGTCGGCGAAGACGTGTACACCAACCACATCCACGCCGACGACCTTGCGGGCATCGCGCTGGCCGCGTTGGGAGAAGGCGCACCCGCCGGGATCTACAACGCCTCCGACGACACGCAACTGTGCATGGGCGAGTGGTTCGACCTCGTGGCCGACCGTCTGGGCCTCGCAAGGCCGCCGCGGGTTGCGCGCAGCGAAGCGGCGCAACGGATTCCCGCGCAGATGCTTTCCTTCATGGCCGAGTCGCGCCGCCTGGACAACCGCAAGATGAAAGACGTGCTCGGCTTGAAGCTCAGGTATCCGACCGTGTTCGACGGCGTCCCGCTCAAACGGCGGTCCGCGTGAGCACTGAAGATGCCGGGGGCGTGCTCGTGGTGATCACCAACCTGCCGGACCGCGCCTCGGCGGAGAAGCTCGCGGAAACGCTCGTGCGAGCGCGCCTGGCCGCGTGCGTGAACATCCTCGCGCCATGCCAGTCCGTCTATCGCTGGAAGGACGCCCTCCAGCATGACGAGGAGCATCCGATGCTGATCAAGACGACCCGCGCGCGCTACCCGGCGCTCGAGGCTGCGATCCGCGCGGGGCACCCCTATGAACTTCCGGAAATCATCGCTGTCCCAGCGGGGCCCGGACTGCCCGCTTACCTGGAGTGGGTGGTGGACGAGACCCGCGACGAGACCCGCACATGAGGCTTTACCGGCTGTTCGCACTGTTTCTCGCAATGCTCATGCAGGGCGGCCTTGCGCACGCGGTGTCCGAAGCGGACCTGCTCGAGCCTGAGAAAGCGTTCCGCATGTCGACCCGCGCGCTCGACGATCGGACGGTGGAGGTGAGCTTCGCGATCGCGCCCGGCTACTACCTCTACCGGGAACGCTTCCAGTTCGAAGTCGACGCGGGCTTTGGCGCCGCGTTCAAGCTCGGCAAGCCGGAATTCCCGGCGGGCGTGCGCAAGAAGGACGAGTTTTTCGGCGAGGTCGAGACCTATCGCAAGCAGGTGTCGATCCGCGTGCCTCTGGAAAAGCCAGCAGCGGGAGGGGATACGCTGCGGCTGCTAGTGACTTCGCAAGGCTGCGCTGATGTGGGCGTGTGCTACGTGCCGATGCAGGGCAAGGCGAACATCAAGCTCGCCGCGGCCGGCACTTCGGTTTCGGACGCGCCTTCGTTCGCGCAAGGGGAGACGGCCACGGAAGCGCGCAAGCCCTCGCGGTCCCTCGCCTCCGCGAGCGATT
This sequence comes from uncultured Bordetella sp., assembly GCA_964652785.1. Lineage (GTDB taxonomy): Bacteria > Pseudomonadota > Gammaproteobacteria > Burkholderiales > SG8-39 > SZAS-79. The sequence goes on along the minus strand of CAZZDV010000020.1, from coordinate 21,229 downwards.
TCGACATCGTCGCGCTCTTCGAATCCGGCAGCTTCTGGCTGGTGATCGCGAGCTTCCTCGGGTTCGGCCTGCTGCTAGCGTTCACGCCGTGCATGCTGCCGATGATCCCGATCCTCTCCGGCATCATCGCCGGCGAAGGCCGCGACCTGAACAAGGTGCGCGCGCTGATCCTTTCCGTGGCGTATGTGCTTGGCATGGCAGTCACGTACGCGATCGCCGGCGTGGCCGCCGCCTATTCCGGCACCCTGATCGCGGCTGCCCTCCAGAACCCTTGGGTGCTGACTACGTTTGCGCTCATCTTCGTGTGGCTTGCGCTGTCGATGTTCGGCTTCCATGAGCTGCAGCTGCCCGCGTTCCTGCATGACCGCCTGTCCTCGACACACCAGACGCTGCGCGGCGGGCATGTGGCTTCGGTGGCCGGCATGGGCGTGCTCTCTGCGATCATCGTGAGCCCGTGCGTCGCCGCGCCACTGGCCGGAGCGTTGCTCTACATCGGCCAGACACGCGACGTGATGCTTGGCGGCGGAGCCCTGTTCGCGATGGCCCTGGGCATGGGCGCGCCGCTGGTCGTGGTGGGTGTGACCGAAGGCGCCTTCCTGCCGAAATCCGGCCCGTGGATGGAAGGCGTGAAGAAATTCTTCGGCGTGCTGCTGCTCGCGGTCGCGGTCTGGATCGTGTGGCCGATCGCCTCGTCGATCTTTACGCCCAAGCCCGCCCCTCACGGCCTTGCCTTCCAGCGCATCGACTCGGTCGCCGAACTGAAGGAGAAGCTGCGCGCCCCCGGCAAGCCCGTGCTGCTGGATTTCTATGCCGACTGGTGCATCTCGTGCAAGGAAATGGAGGCGTTTACGTTCACCGATGCGCGCGTGAAGGCGAAGATGCAGGGCCTGCTGCTGCTGCAGGCCGACGTGACCGCCAACACGGACGAGCACAAGGAGCTGCTCAAGCGGTTCTCGCTGTTCGGCCCGCCGGGCATCGTGTTCTTCGACGCGAGCGGGGCCGAGATCCGCGGCCTGCGCGTGATCGGCTACCAGAAGGCCGACAACTTCCTCGCCGCCCTCGACCGCGCTGCCGGAAACTGACCACACACAGAAGACGCAAACGGCGTGGCGCTGGTCCTCGGCTGAGCCGGGCGCTTACGCTTTCTTCAGTTCCCGCGCGGCATCCAGCGCGAAGTAGGTGAGGATCCCATCGGCCCCGGCGCGCTTGAATGCGATCAGCGATTCCATGATGACATTGTCCGCAAGCCACCCGTTGCCGATGGCCGCGCGCAGCATCGCGTATTCGCCCGAGACCTGGTAGGCGAAGGTCGGGGCGCGGAACTCATCCTTCACGCGGCGCACGATGTCGAGGTAGGGCATGCCCGGCTTCACCATGACCATGTCGGCGCCTTCGGCCAGGTCCAGCCCCACCTCCCACAGGGCCTCGTCCGAGTTGGCCGGGTCCATCTGGTAGGTTTTCTTGTCGCCCTGGCCGAGGTTCTTGGCGGAGCCCACCGCGTCCCGGAAAGGCCCGTAGAACCCTGAGGCGTACTTCGCCGAGTACGCCATGATCTTGGTGTGGATGTGGCCTGCCTTCTCGAGCGCGGCCCGGATGCGCCCGATGCGCCCGTCCATCATGTCCGAGGGCGCGACGATGTCCACGCCCGCGCCCGCCTGCACGAGGGCCTGCTTCTCGAGGACCGCGAGGGTCACGTCGTTGATGATGTAGCCGGCCTTGTCGACCACGCCGTCCTGCCCGTGGGAGGTGTAAGGATCGAGCGCTACGTCGGTCATGATCCCGAGCTCGGGAAAGCGCTTCTTCAGCTCGCGTACGACCCGCGGCACGAGGCCCTTGTCGTTATGCGCTTCCTTGCCCTCCAGGGTCTTGAGCTTCTGGTCGATGACCGGGAAAAGCGCCATCACCGGGATGCGGAGCTCGAGGCATTCCTCGGCCACCGGCAGCAGGCGGTCCAGGCTCACGCGCTCGATTCCCGGCATCGAGGGAACCTTTTCGGTGCGCCCTTTTCCATCAAGGACGAAGACCGGATAGATGAGGTCATTCGCGCTCAGCACGTGCTCGCGCATGAGGCGGCGGGAGAAATCGTCCCGCCGCATGCGGCGCATGCGCACCGCAGGGAATTTGCCGTAGATGTTCATTTAAAAGACCGCAGGTTTTGTACGGGTTTTGGGTGAGCCGGCGAGGGCTTACGGGACAAATAAATCCGGAACTTTTCAACGCGCAGGCTACTCCTATCTGTAGACGATGTGAGTCGTCTCCCGCTTCTCCTCCCTGAGCGGGATGCCTTAATTCCAAGTTAAGGCTCTTTTACCCCCGGTTTACTCCCCTTTACCGGGGGTTTTTTATCCAGACCCGCGAGCCAGCACGGCTCGCGGGCGTTTTTTGCCCTTACTGTGCCGGCGAGTTTTCGGCCGCCAGCCACGCATCGATCAGGTCGCGGGTCTCCTCGACGCCTTGGCGCGTCTGGCTGGAGAACAGCAGGCAATCGCCCTGCACGCCCAGTTCCGCCAGTTCTTTCCTGGTCGCCGCGATCGTCCTTCCCTGCTCGCTCTTCGTGAGCTTGTCCGATTTGGTCAGCAGCACCAGCAGGCGCCTCTGCAAAGGCACGAGCCATTCGAGGAGCTGGCGGTCCAGCGGGGTCAGGGGCCGGCGCGAATCCATGAGCGACACCACGCCCAGTAGCGACCGGCGTGTTTGCAAATAGCCGGCGACGAGCTTGCCCCAGTCCTCACGGACCCCGTGCGGGACTTTTGCGTAGCCGTACCCGGGCAGGTCCACGAGCCTCGCGTTCTCGCCGAACGAAAAGAAGTTGATGAGCTGCGTGCGGCCGGGCGTTTTGCTGACGAAGGCAAGGCGCTTGCGGTTTGCGAGCACGTTCAGCGCGCTCGATTTACCCACATTCGAGCGGCCGACGAAGGCCACCTCCGGCAATTCGTCCTGCGGCAAGCCTTCGAGCTGGGCTGCCGAAATGAGGAATTCGATATTGGAGAACGCCTTGGAGAGCGGCTTGGGAGCAGGCATGGGGTTACGCTAAAATGTTATAGAATAACGAGTTTCCAGCGTATTAGACGGAGAAATACATGAAGCGTTTTCTGGTGCTGGCCGCCGGCGCCGCACTGATCGCCGCAGGGTCGGCCCTCGCCGCCGATGCACCGGCGGCCCCCGCGAAGAAGGAAGCGCCCAAAGCCGATCCGTCCAAGGGTCAGGCGATCGCCAACCAGGTTTGCGTCGCCTGCCATTCGTCCGACGGCAACAGCGTCGCGCCCGCGAACCCGAAAATCGCCGGGCAGTTTTCCGAGTACCTGCACAAGCAGCTCGTCAACTTCAAGGCCCAGGAGGGCAAGAAAGCCGAGCGCGACAACCCGGTCATGGCCAGCATCGTGGCGCCCCTTTCGCCGGACGACCTCAAGAACCTCGCCGCTTTCTACTCGACCCAGAAGCTCAAGCCCGCCGCGGCCAAGGACAAGACCCTGGCCTCCGCAGGACAAAAGCTCTGGCGCGGCGGCAACGCGGCCACCGGGGTGCCGGCCTGTGCCGGGTGCCATGGACCGGACGGCTCCGGCATTCCCGCGCAATACCCGCGGATCGCTGGCCAGTTTTCCGAGTACATCGAAGCCCAGCTCAAGCTGTTCCAGGGCGGCCAGCGAGCAAACGACCAGAACGGCATGATGCGCGGTGTAGCCGCGCGCATGACCGAGAAGGAAATGAAGGCCGTGGCCGAGTACGCCGCCGGCTTGCGCTAAGACGGGCAGGCAGCGGGGACTGCGGCCCGCTTCGAAGAGTCCAGGGGGCGGGGCCGTTTCATCGGGGCCGCCCCTTTTGCATCAGCAGGCCCTGGCGGAATAAACCGGCTGGTCCGGTGTTCGGAGGGGGACCCATGAACACATCGTTGCGCGCCGTTCGGATCTGGGACCTTCCCGTTCGCCTGTTCCACTGGCTGCTCGTCGCGCTCGTCCTGTTCAGCTTCTTCACCGGCAAGATGAAGGGCAACTGGATGGAATGGCACATGTATTCCGGCTACACCATCCTCGCGCTCCTGATCTTCCGCATCGTCTGGGGCTTCGCCGGAAGCACGCATGCGCGTTTCGCGAGCTTTCTAGCCGGACCCGCCGCGGGCGTGCGGTTTGCCAAGAAACTGTTCTCGAAAAGCCCGGCGCATATCGCCGGCCACAATCCGATCGGCGGCTGGATGGTGATCGCCCTGCTGCTGTCCCTGCTGCTGCAGGCCGCCACTGGCCTGTTCGCAAACGACGACATTGCGATCGAAGGACCGCTCTACAAGCTCGTCGAGAAGGCAACCTCCGACCGATTGACCACGATCCACTACTACAATTTCAACGTGCTGTTCTTCCTCGTCCTGGCCCATATCGCGGCCGTGCTGTTTCATGTTTTCGTGAAGAAGGAGAACCTCGTGTCGGCGATGTTTACCGGCTCGCGCACTTTCGACGCGGCCACCGAGGTGCCGGCCGCGCGGTTTGCAAGCTCGTGGCTCGCGCTGGTCCTTTTCGTGCTGGCGCTAGTCGCCGTTTACCTGATCGTCAAACGACCTTTCTGAGGAGAAGTGAATGAAGAAGATAGTGATGATCGCAGTGGCCGCGACCCTGGGAGCCGGTGTGTCGTTCCAGGCCGCCGCGCAGCCCAAGCCTGAGCAGTACGTCAAGGAGCGCCAGTCTGCGATGGCGCTTATCGGCTGGTACTTCGGCCCGATCGGCGCAATGATGCGCGGCGACCGGCCCTTCGACGCTGCGATCGTCAAGCGCAACGCCGAGTTTCTCGAGGTGCTCTCAAAGATGCCCTCCGAGGGCTTCCATCCGAGCACCAAGGACCAGAAAACGAGCGCGCGCGCCGAGGTCTGGAGCGACAAGCCGAAATTCGACAAGGCGATGGAGAACATGCAGGGCGAGCTCGCCAAGTTCAGGCAGGTCGCAAGCACGGGCGACCAGGGCGCGATCAAGACGCAGTTCGGCGCCGTGGGCAAGTCGTGCGCCAACTGCCACGACGACTTCCGTGTCAAGCAGTAAGCCGGCAGTCAACGAAACCCCGTCCGGCTGCGCCGGCGGGGTTTTTTATCGGCGGGAATAAGCCTCCCCTGCTCCTGTTAGCGGGGTGATGCAGAAAATTGTTTTCACCGGCCCCGCGGCATGCCGCCGGGCGATAATCGAACCGTGAGTGATGGTCAACGCATTGTCGAGTTCATTCCGCGCCTGCGCCGCTACGCGCGGGTCCTGGTCGGTGATCGCGCGCGCGCGGACGATCTCGTGCAGGACACGCTCGAGCGCGCATGGAACAAGTTCCACCTCTGGCGGCCGGGCTCCGACCTTCGCGCCTGGCTCTTCACGGTCATGCACAACGTCCACGTGAACCAGGTCCGCGCCTCGCGCGATCACGCAATGCTCGACGAAGACAGCGAGGAAATGGCGGTCCCCGCCGTGCAGGGCGCGTCGCTTGAAATCCGCGACCTCGAGCGCGCGCTCGCGCTGATTCCCGCCGAGCAGCGCGAAGTGCTCCTGCTGGTGGCGCTCGAAGACATGAGCTATGCCGAGGTCGCCAATGCGCTCGGCATCCCGATCGGCACGGTGATGTCGCGGCTCTCGCGCGCGCGAGAGAAGCTGCGCGGCATGATGTATGGCGTCGCGGCCAACGCGAAGCTGCAGGTGGTCAAGTGAACGGCATCGCGAGTCCGCCGGTCACCGAGTCCGAACTGCAGGCCTATGTGGACGGCCAGCTGCCGGGCGCAAGGCGTCCAGACGTCGAGGCGTTCCTGGCGGCGAATCCCGAAGAGGCCGAGCGCCTCGCAGCCTACGGCCGGCAGAACGAGGAATTGCGCGCCCTCTTCAATCCGGTCCTCGACGAAGCCGTGCCGGGCAGGCTGCGCCGGGTGGCGAAACGCGCCGCGCGCTGGCGCGGCTATGCCGTCGCTGCCGGGTTTACTCTGCTTGGGCTGGCCGTGGGCACCGTGGCGGGGTGGCAACTTCACGCGCAGCGTGTACCGGTCGCAGGCGTCGGCGTCGGGATCGCAAAGAATGCAGCGGTGGCGCATGCCACGTATTCGCCGGAGGTGCGGCACCCGGTCGAAGTGGGCGCGGATCAAGAGGCCCATCTCACCGCCTGGCTTTCGAAACGTCTCGGCACCACCCTGCGCGCGCCGAAACTCGAAGGCAATGGCTTCAACTTGGTCGGCGGGCGGCTGCTGCCCGGCGAAGCCAAGCCGGGGGGCGGGCCTTCCCCGGTTGCGCAGTTCATGTACCAGACGCAAGGCGGGCGCCGGCTGACGCTTTACGTGCGGACCGAAGCGGTGAACTCGCAGACGGCCTTCCGTTATGCGACGGAAGGCAATGTCGGCGTGTTCTACTGGATCGACCGCAATGTCGGCTACGCGCTCTCTTCTGCGGACCTCAACCGCGAGGAATTGCTCGCGGTCGCGAATACGGTCTACAAACAGCTCAATCCTTAGTCGTTATCGCCGCTCGCCGCCGCGCGGGCACATCCGGCCAGCGGTGCCGCACGTATCATTTGGCGTAAGCGAAGCGATCCTCGCGCGACCAACGCAGACCCTCCGGAGTCATTTACGCATGCTGATCAAGAAGCCGTCGGACATCCTGCCCTCCGAAATCACGCCGCGGGAGTTCTACCAGCGCCGCCGCGAGTTCCTGCGGCAGGCCACCGCGCTCGGCCTGGCGGGAAGCCTGTTCCCGGCGGCCAGCAGCCTTGCGCAAACGGCTGCGCCGGTGACCGAGCAGGGAAAGCTGGCAAAGCTTCCCGGCCGGCCGTCGCCGCTTTCGGTCATCGAGAAGCGCACGCCCTACAAGGATGTGGTCACCTATAACAACTATTACGAGTTCGGCACCGACAAATCCGAGCCCGCCCAAAACGCGCACAAGCTGAAGACGCGGCCCTGGTCGGTGACCATCGACGGCGAGGTCAGGAACAAGAAGCCCATCGACGTCGAAGAGCTGCTGAAGCTCGCCCCCATGGAAGAGCGCATTTATCGCATGCGCTGCGTGGAAGGCTGGTCGATGGTGATCCCGTGGGTGGGCTACCCGATGTCCGAGCTCATCAAGCGCGTCGAGCCCACATCCAAGGCCAGGTTCATCGGGTTCACCACAGCCACGCAGCTCGACACCATGGTTGGCCTGCGCCTGCCGGTCCTAGAATGGCCCTATGTCGAGGGCTTGCGCATGGATGAGGCCATGCACCCGCTGACGATCCTTGGATTCGGCCTGTACGGCGAAGTGCTGCCTAACCAGAACGGCGCCCCTGTGCGACTGGTGGTGCCATGGAAATACGGCTTCAAGAGCATCAAGTCGATCGTGCGCATCACCTTCAGCGAGCAGATGCCTAAGACTTCGTGGAACGTCGCGGCGGCGCATGAGTACGGGTTCTATTCCAACGTGAACCCCGCGGTTGATCATCCGCGCTGGAGCCAGGCCACCGAGCGGCGCATCGGCGAGGACGGCTTCTTCCAGCCAAAGCGCAAGACGCTGATGTTCAACGGGTACGCCGACCAGGTGGCGGGTCTTTACACGGGGATGGACCTCAAGAAGCTCTTCTGATGCCGCAGCGGTCGCGCTGGCTGCCACGCTCAGGTCAGCTCACCTGGATCAAGGCGGGCGTCTTCTTACTCTGCCTCGTGCCGTTTGCGCGCCTGGTTTACGGGGGTTATGCAAACTCCCTCGGCGCGAATCCGATCGAAGCGATTACCCGCTCCACGGGGTGGTGGACGCTGTTCCTGCTCATGGCCAGCTTGAGCGTGACGCCGTTGCGCAAGCTCTCGGGCGCGAACTGGCTCCTTCGGCTGCGGCGCATGCTGGGGCTGTACGCGTTCTTCTACGCGTGCGTGCACTTCATCACCTTCATCTGGTTCGACCATTGGTTCGACGTGGGCGAGATCATCAAGGACGTGATCAAACGTCCGTTCGTGACCATTGGCTTCGCGGCCTTCCTGCTGTTGTGGCCGCTGGCGCTGACCTCGACCAACGCAATGGTGCGCAGGCTCGGGCGCAACTGGCAGCGCCTGCACCGGCTGATCTATCTCGTCGCGATTCTCGGCGTGGTTCATTACTGGTGGCTGGTGAAGCGTGACCTCACCGAGCCCATGATCTTCGCCGCCGTTCTGGCGGCACTTCTCGGTGTCCGGATCTACTGGCGCCGCAATTCGCGACTTTTGAATCGCGAGACCTAGACTGGGTACGGCTTCCGGGCCAATTGCAATAACAAAAACGGTATAACTAGGCCTGCGGCCCGTGCGGCCCGGCGGGAAATGCCGCGCCGCGCGGCGGCATGATCAGCGTAGCGTCCGTGTCCGCATCGGTTTGCACCACCGGACCCTTGCGGCGCGCGTCGATCCAGAGCTGCAGCCGCTCGAAGTAGATGTAGACCACCGGCGTGATGTAAAGCGTCAATATCTGGGAAAGCAGCAGTCCGCCGACCACCGCCAGGCCAAGAGGCATGCGGGCGGCGCCGCCGGCGCCGAAGCCCATTGCGATCGGCAGGCCGCCCATCAGGGCGGCGGCGGTGGTCATCATGATCGGGCGGAAGCGCACGATGCCCGCATCGAAGATCGCGACTTCGGCCGACTTGCCTTCCTTCTTCGCCTCGATGGCGAAGTCGATCATCATGATCGCGTTCTTCTTCACGATGCCCACCAGCATGATGATGCCGACGAAGGCGTACATGTTGAGCTCGACGCCGAAGGCCATCAGCGTGACCAGCGCACCCAGGCCCGCGGTCGGCAGGCCGGAGAGGATCGTGAGCGGGTGGAGGAAGCTCTCGTACAGGATGCCGAGCACGAGATAGATCACGAAGACCGACAGCAGCAGCAGCCAGCCCATGCCCTGCAGCGAGCTCTGGAACGCCTGGGCGGTGCCGCCGAAGGTGGCGTTGATCGCCGCGGGAACCTGCATGGTGGCCATGGCCTGGTTGACGTCGTCGATGGCCTGCGACAAAGCCACGCCGGGCCGCAGGTCGAACGAGAAGGTCACCGAGGGCAGCTGTCCAAGGTGCGTCACCGCCAGGGGGCCGACGCTGTAGGTCAACTGCGCCAAGGAGGAAAGCGGCACCAGCGCACCCGTCGTCGATCGTACGTACAACAGGCCCAATGCGGACGGATCGCGCTGGAAGCGTGGCTCGAGCTCCAGGATCACCCAGTACTGGTTGGTGGCCGTGTAGATGGTGGACACCTGGGATGCGCCGAACGCGAAGTTGAGCGTGTTCTCGATCTGCTGCGGCGAGACGCCCAGCGCGGCGGCTCTCTCGCGGTCGATGTTGACGTTGACCTGCGGGCGCGCGATCTGCAGGTCGGAGGACACGTCGATGATGCCCGGCAGCGTGCGCAGCTTGGCCTCGATGCGCGGGGCCCACTGGTACAGCTGCTCCGTGCTGGCGCCCTGGATCACGTACTGGTAGGGGCTCTTGGTGAGCGAGCCGATGCGGATGGTGGGCACGTTCTGCACGAACGTCTTCATGCCGATCACCTTGGAGAGCTTCGGCCGAAGCTCGCGCACCACTTCGTCGGCGGGCTTGCGCTTGCCGTAAGGCTTGAGCGCGATCGTGATGCGGCCGCTGTTCAAAGACGGGTTGAAGTTGCTGGCGCCGACGAAGGACATGATCGCTTCGACATTCGGGTCGTTGCGCACGATCTCGGCCACCTGGCTCTGCAGGGCGACCATGGCTTCGAACGAGACGTCCTGCGGGCCTTCGGTGAACACGAAGAGCTGCCCCGAGTCTTCGCTTGGCAGGAACCCCTTGGGCGCCCGCGCGAACAGCACTCCCGTGACCACCACAATGGCAAGGAAGACCATCATCGTGAACCGCTGGTGCGCGATGACCCAGCGCAGCGTGACCGCATACAGGTCGCGGAAGGCGTCGAAGCCGCGCTCGAACGCCATGAACACCGGGCCGTGCTTGAGGTTGGGGTCGTGCGGCTTGAGGATGCGGCTGCACATCATCGGCGTGAGCGTCAGCGACACGAAGCCCGAGATCAGCACCGCGACGATGATAACGACCGCGAACTCGTGCAGGAGGCGCCCGAGGATGCCGCCCATGAAGAACACGGGGATGAACACCGCGGCGAGCGAAATGGTCATCGAAAGGATCGTGAACGCGATTTCCTTGGAGCCGTCCAGCGTCGCCTGCATCACGCTCTTGCCCATCTCGATGTGGCGGCTGATGTTCTCCAGCATGACGATCGCGTCGTCGACGACGAAGCCGACGCACAATGTCAGCGCCATGAGCGAGATGTTGTCGATGCTGTACCCGAACACGTGCATGAAGGCGAAAGTGCCCACGATGGACATCGGCAGCGCGACGCTCGGGATGATCGTGGCCGGGATGTTGCGCAGGAACACGAAGATCACCATGATCACGAGCGCCAGGGCCAGCATCAGCGTGAACTCCACCTCCCGCACCGATGCGCGGATCATGACTGTGCGGTCGTAGAGGATCTCGATACCGATCGACGGCGGCACCTCGGCGCGGAAAGTCGGCAGCAGCTTCTTGACCGCATCGACGACTTCGATGGTGTTGGTGCCCGGCTGGCGCTGGATCGCAAGCACGATGCCGCGCTTGTCCTTGAACCACGCGGCGAGCTTGTCGTTCTGCACGCTGTCGATCACGTTCGCGACTTCGCCCAGGCGCACCGGCGCGCCGTTGCGGTAGGCCACGATGATCTGCTTGAACGCGGCGGCATCGTAGAGCTGGCCCGTGGCCTGCACCGCAAACATGCGGTCCTTGCCGTAGAGGGTGCCCGTTGGCAGTTTGACGTTCGAGGTCGCCACGGCCTGCTGCACTTCGTTCATGCTCACGCCGCGCGCGGCCAGCGCGCTCGGGTCGGCCTGCACGCGCACCGCGAATTTCTGCTGGCCGAAGATCTGCACCTGCGCCACGCCGCTGATGGTCGAGATGCGCTGTGCCAGATAGGTCTCGGCGTACTCGTTGACCGTCGAGATCGGCAGCGTATCGGAGGTCAGCGCGAGGAAGAACACCGCGAACTCCGCGGGGTTGACCTTGCGGAACGAAGGCGGCGTCGGCATGGCCGGCGGCAGCATTCGCGCAGTAGCCGCGATCGCGGAGTTGACGTCCTGCGCCGCGGCATCGATGTCGCGGCCCAGGTTGAACTGGATCGTGATCGAGGTCGCGCCCTGGCCGCTGATCGAATTCATCGAATCGATGCCGGCGATCGTCGAGAACTGTTTCTCGAGCACGGTGGCCACGGCCGAAGCCATTGTTTCCGGCGAGGCCCCGGGCAATTCCGCAGTGACCTGGATCGTCGGGTAGTCGATGTTTGGCAGCTGGCTGACCGGCAGCAGCCGGAACGCCGCAATGCCGAAAATGAGGATGCCGAGCATGACGAGGATCGTCATGACCGGGCGGCGGACGAAGACTTCGGAGAGGTTCATGAGGCCGACCCCGGGTCGGCAATGATGACCTTGGAGCCCGGCGCGAGCCTGAGCGCCCCGCGCACGACGACTTTCTCGTCCTTGACCAGGGCGCCGTCGCCGAGCACGGTAATGTCGCCCTGGGTGCGCAGGACGGTGACCTTGCGCACTTCCGCGGTCATGTCGGGCTTGATCACGTAGACGAACTGCCCGACCGGCCCGGTCTGCAACGCGCGCGACGGGACGACGGTGGCGTTCTGCTGGTCGTAGAGCTTGACGCGCACGTTGACGAACTGACCCGGCCAGAGCGCGATGTTGCCGTTGTCGAACACAGCGCGCACCTTGATGGTCCCGGTGGTCTGGTCGACGGCGTTGTCCAGGAAAGCGATGCGCCCGACGGCGAGCGCCTTGTCGGTTCCCGGCGTTGTCACTTCAACCGTCATCGGGCCCGCCTTCATGAGGTCACGGATCACCGGCAACTGGGGCTCGGGCACTGCGAAACTGACGTAGACCGGCTTGACCTGGTTGATCACCACCAGCGAGATCGTGTCGTTGGCCTTGACCATGTTGCCGGCCTGCAGCAGCGCGCGTCCCACGAAGCCATCGATCGGCGCGCGGATCACGGTGTAGTCGAGGGTCAGCTTGGCGTTTTCGAGCGCGGCCTGGCTCGCCTTCGACGTGGCCTCGGCCGTCGCCGCATTGGTGCGGAACTGCGCGTAGGCATCCTTTGAAACGAAATTCTTGTCGAGCAGTTCCTGGTAGCGGCGCTCCTGCGAAGCGGCCTGGTCGCGGCTCGCGATATCGCGCAGCGCCTGCGCCTCGGACTGCTTGAGCGCGGCCTCGAGGGGCCGCGGGTCGATGCGGAACAGGATGTCGCCCTTGCGGACTTCCTTGCCCTCCTGGAAGTTGACCGCGAGGATCTGCCCGTCGATGCGCGCCTTGAGCGCCACGCTGGCGAAAGCCTCCACGTTGCCGATGGCCTGCACGGTGACCGGGAGGGTTTGCTGCGCGGCCGCCACCACGAGCACGGGAACGGCCCCGCCGCCCTTGCCCGGGCCTTTTGCGGCGGGTTCCTTGGACCGGGAATCCTTGGAGAGATAGGTTGCCGCGCCGGCGGCGGCCAGCACCGCCACGAGCGCGATGCCCATCAGGAGGCGTTTGGTGGAGCGCGAAGCCATCGGAACCCTGCTCTAGGTTTGACTGCACAAAAGGCAAAAACCTACGGTAAAACCCGCTCCTTTGCAAAGAGCTCGTCGACAGTTTCGCGCTCTCTGACGAGGAAGTCAGCAGGGCCGGCGACCATGACCTCTGCGGCCCGCGGGCGGGAGTTGTAGTTTGAACTCATCGACATTGCATAGGCGCCGGCGGACATCACGGCAAGCAAGTCTCCTGCCACTGCGGCCAGCCGGCGATCATGGGCGAGGAAGTCGCCCGTCTCGCACACCGGCCCCACCACGTCGTAGACACCCGGCGCGGCCCCAGACTTGCTCACCGGCAGCACTTCGTGCCATGCGTTATAGAGTGCGGGGCGGATCAGATCGTTCATTGCCGCATCGACGACCAGGAAGTTCTTCTCTTCGCCGTGCTTCACCAGCTCGATCCGGGTGAGCAGGACCCCCGCGTTGCCGACCATAGAGCGGCCCGGGTCGACGATCAGCGTTTCCTTGCGGCCGGCGAGCATGCCCAGCGCCCCGTCGAGGAACGCGCCTATCGGTTCCAGGGTTTCATCGTGATAGCGGATGCCGATGCCGCCGCCGAGGTCGATGTGCTCGAGTTCGATGCCTGCCGCGTCCAGGCGCTGCACCAGGGAGAGCATCCGCTCGGAAGCGGCCACGAACGGGCCTGCGGTCGTCAGCTGCGAGCCGATGTGGCAGCCGATACCCACGATCCGGATGTTCCGTCGTTTTGCGGCATCGCGGTAGAGCGCCTCGGCCTCTCCGTGCGAGACGCCGAACTTGTTCTTCTTGAGGCCGGTGGAAATATAGGGATGGGTCCGTGCATCGACATCCGGATTGACGCGAAAGGCCACCGGCGCGACCTTCCCCAATCGCGCGGCCACCGCATCCACGCGTTCGAGCTCGTCGCCGGATTCGAGGTTGAGGCTGAGGATGCCCGCTTCCAGCGCGCGGGCGATCTCGTCCTCGGTTTTCCCGACGCCCGAAAACACGACCCTGCGCGGATCGCCGCCCGCCGCGATGACGCGGCTCAACTCGCCGCCGGAGACGATGTCGAAACCGGCGCCCAGGCGGGCCATCACGCCGAGCACCGCAAGATTCGAGTTCGCCTTCACCGAGTAAGCAATCAGCGAGGGCCGGCCGGCGAGCGCCGCGCTGTATTGCCTGTAGACGTTTTCGATCGCTGCGCGTGAATACACGTAGCAGGGGGTGCCGTAGCGCTGTGCGATCAGGTCGAGCGCAACGCCTTCGGCATGCAGCTTGCCGCTTCGGTATTCGAAGTCCATGGGCGATGCGTCAGCCCTTGCCCGGTTCCACGACTTCGGCCGGGTAGGGCACCGGCTTGGGCGTCGCCGGCTTGGGAATCCGGGTGCCGGCCGGCGGGTTGTCCCGCAGGTACAGCGGACCCTTCTGGCCGCAGGCGTTCAGGAGCGCGACGGACAGTATCGCGGCCAGCGCCGCAGGCAGGAACCGCGAAAACGACATGAGGGGACGTAAAATCATGATGTTAGCATGAAGACCTGAAGCCATGAGCACCCCGACCCAGAGCGAATCCGAATTCGAGCGCATGGCCAGCGAAACGCTGGCGGGCATCGAAGCTGCCGTGGAGGCCGCCGCCGATTCGGTGGGCATCGACATCGACCTGCAGATGAAGCCCGGCGGCGTGCTCGAGCTCGAGTTCGAGGATGGCAGCAAGATGATCCTCAACCGGCAGGGCGCCACGCGCGAGATCTGGGTCGCGGCCAGGTCCGGGGGGTATCACTTCAGGTACGACGGTCAACGCTGGGTGGACACCCGCGATGGGGGTGAGCTTTTCGCTGCGCTTTCCCGCATGGTCAGCGCCCAGGGCGGCGCCGCGGTCATCCTCGCGCCGCGCTAGCCTCGCGGCCAATCCGCTCGGGCAGCGGTGGCGGCGGGACGGGCGCTCGCTCTACCGCACGTTCTTCCACCCGGCCGACCGAAGGCACCGGCTTGAACTCGGGCGTTTCGCCCGGCGCGGGCGGACGCTGCTCGAGCCGCTCCGGCGCGCGCTCGATCGGGGGCGGCGGCAACGATTCCTTGTAGAAGAATTCCGGGCGCCCTGCGCCCTCTGCGTCGACTTTCAACGTGACGACCCCCTCGGGCGGCGTGCGCGCCACCTCGGGTACGCCTTTCAGGGCCTTTTCCATGTAGCCCATCCAGATCGGGAGCGCGACGGCGCCGCCGGTTTCGTTGCGCCCAAGGCTGCGCGGCTGGTCGAATCCCATCCACGCGACCCCGACCAGCGCCGGCGAATAACCGCAGAACCAGGCATCGAGGAAATCGTTCGTCGTGCCGGTCTTGCCCGCCAGGTCCTTGCGTCCGAGCTTTGCGGCGCGGGCGGCGGTGCCGACGCGGGTCACGTCCTGCAGCATGCTGTCCATGATGAACGCGTTGCGCGAGTCGACCACGCGCAGCGACTCGTCACCCGCATGCTGGGGATTGGCATTGCCGAGGCTGTTGCCCCGGTCGTCGACGATGCGCTGGATGTAGTAGGGCTGCACGAGATAGCCGTTGTTGGCGAACACCGAGTAGGCGCGCGCCATCTGCCAGAGCGTGACCGAACCCGCGCCGAGCGCCATCGTGAGGTACGGCGGATGCTTCTCGGCTTCGAAACCGAAGCGCGTCACGTAGTCCTGAGCGTACTTCGTTCCGATCGCCTTGAGCAGGCGGATGGAGACCATGTTCTTGGACTTGGCGAGCGCGGTGCGCATGCGCATCGGGCCTTCGAACTTGCCGTCGTAGTTCTTCGGCTCCCAGCGCTGGCTGCCGGTGACATCGGCTTCGACCACGATCGGCTCGTCAGGGATCACCGTGGCCGGCGTGAATCCTTTCTCGAGCGACGCCGAGTAGATAAACGGCTTGAACGACGAGCCCGGCTGGCGCCACGCCTGCGTCACATGGTTGAACTTGTTGCGGTTGAAATCGAACCCGCCGACCAGCGCGTGCACTGCGCCATTGTTGGGGTCCACCGCGACGAACGCGGACTCCACCTCGGGAAGCTGCACGATCTGCCAGACCTTCTTGTCGTCGCGCTGCACGCGGATGATCGAGCCGCGCCGCACGCGCTTTTGCGGCTGCGCCTTCTCGTCGAGCGAGCGGGCGACGAACTTGAGGCCGTCGCCGGCAATCGAGACCGGCTCGCCGGCCTTGGTCACCGCGCTCACTTCCTTCGTGCTCGCGTTGATCACGATCGCGGCCAGCATGTCGCCGTTGTCGTTGGATTCGGAAAGCGCTTCGTCGTAGTCGTCCTCGACGGCGTTGTGCGCAAGCTCTGCGAAGGCTTCGGGACCCCGATAGCCATGCCTGCGGTCGTATTCCAGCACGCCTCGCCGCAGCGAAACGTAGGCCGCTTCCTGATCGGCCCGCTTGATCGTCGTGTAGACGCGGAAGCCACGCGTGTAGACATCGTCCGGGTACTGTTCGGCGATGGCCTGGCGCACCATCTCCGCGACGTATTCGGCATGCACCGCGAATTCGTTGGTGTCGCGCTTCACCGTCATCGGGGCCTTGGCCGCTTCGTCGAGCTGCTGGTCGTTGACGTGACCCAGCTCCTTCATGCGGCGCAGGACGTAGAGCTGCCGCTGCTTGGCGCGCTGCGGATTGACGACCGGGTTGAACGTGGAAGGCGCTTTCGGCAGGCCGGCCAGCATCGCGGCCTCCGCGAGCGTCAGCTTGTCGAGCGGTTTGCCGAAATAGATCTGCGCCGCGGCCGAGAAGCCGTAGGCGCGCTGGCCGAGGTAGATCTGGTTGACGTAAAGCTCGAGGATCTGGTCTTTCTCGAGGCTGTGCTCGATCTTGAATGCGAGCAGCGCTTCGTAGAGCTTGCGCGTGAGCGTTTTCTCGGAAGACAGGAAGAAATTGCGCGCCACCTGCATGGTGATCGTGCTCGCCCCCTGGCGGCGGCCGCCCGAGGTGAGGTTCGAGATGGCCGCGCGCATTACGCCCTGGTAGTCGATGCCCGCGTGCTGGTAGAACCGTTCGTCTTCGGCCGCGAGGATCGCGCGCTTGAGCACCTCCGGGATCTCGGAAATCTTGACCACGGCGCGTCTTTCCTCGCCGAACTCGCCGATCAGGACGCCTTCGGCGGTGTAAATCCGCAGCGGGATCTTGGGCTGGTAGTCGGTCAGGACTTCGAGCGATGGAAGGTTCGGCCAGGCCAGGACGATGACCAGTCCGATAGCGCACACGCCAATCGTCGCCAAGCCTGCCAACAAGGCCAGCGGAAATGCCAAAAAACGGAGCCACATCAAGGTGATCGGGGAGCGCTTGGGGAATATTGCGCGGGGTGGGAGACAGGGGCATTATAAACTCTCCCTAAATGTGAAGAATTTACTTTACAGGCGGGGGGCTTGTTGCTAGCATTTCATGTAAATTATACGTATAGCGCCTAAACGGCCATACCGGAAAGGAATTTCCCTTGGAAGTCGACATCTTCAAACCGAAGGCTCCGCCCCTATTCGGGTTGGACATCAGCTCGTCTTCGGTCAAGATGCTCGAAATCGTCGACGCGGGCAAGGGGGCCTACCGGGTAGAGCGCTACGCCATCGAGCCCCTGCCGCGGGACGCGGTCGCCGACGGCAACATCAATAACCTCGAAGCGGTCACCGAAGCGGTCAAGCGCGGCTGGAAAAGGCTCGCGACCCGAACCAAGCACGTTGCAATGGCGGTGCCTTCCGGCGCGGTCATAACCAAGAAGATTATCGTCCAGGCGGGCCTGCGCGAGCAGGAGCTCGAGTTGCAGGTCGAGACCGAAGCCAACCAGTACATCCCGTTCGCGCTCGAGGAGGTGAACCTCGACTTTCAGGTGGTCGGGCCCGCGCCCTCCGGTCCCGGCGAAGAGGAAGTCCTCATCGCGGCGACCCGCAAGGAAAAGGTCGAAGACCGCATCGCGGTGGCGGAATCGGCCGGGCTCAAGGCCTCGGTCATGGATGTGGAGTCCTATGCCCAGCAGTCAGCGCTCCTTATGGTGTGCCAGGCGCTGCCGGGCGCCGGCAAGGACCAGAACATCGCGGTGGTCGACATCGGCGCCAACGTCATGGCGGTCAGCGTATTGCGCAACGACCAGTCCGTGTACACGCGCGAACAGCCTTTCGGCGGCAACCAGCTCACGGCGGATATCCAGAACCGCTACGGCATGAGCACTGAGGAGGCGGAGAACGCCAAGCGCTCCGGCGGGCTGCCGGATGACTTCGAATCCGAGGTGCTGCGCCCGTTCATGGAGAACCTGTCGATGGAAGTGCAGCGCGCGCTGCAGTTCTTCTTCACCTCGACGCAGTTCAGCAACGTCGACCATATCCTGCTCGCCGGCGGCTCGGCGGTGATCCCCGGGCTGGAGGAGATCGTCAACACGCGCACGCAGGTCAATACCATCGTCGCCAACCCGTTCGCCACGATGGAAACTTCACCGCGCATCCAGATGAAGAAGCTCCTGGTGGATGCGCCCTCGCTGATCGTGGCCTGCGGCCTTGCAATGCGAAGGTTCGATCCGTGACCACGCGCATCAACCTCCTGCCCCACCGCGAAGAGCGGCGCAAGGCCGCGCGCAAGCATTTCGCGGTCGTCGCGGCCATGACCGCGGTGCTCGGGGGCGCGATCGTCTTGCTCGTCCACGGTTTCTACGCGGCCAAGGTCAACGAGCAAGTCAGCCGCAACGAGTTCCTAAAGAAAGAAACCGAGAAGCTCGACAAGGACATCGAGGAGATCAAGAAGCTCAAGGACGAGATCGCGGCGCTGCTGTCGAGAAAGCAGGTGATCGAAACCCTGCAGGCCGACCGCGCGCAGACCGTCTACCTGCTCGACCAGCTCGTGCGCCAGCTGCCCGAGGGCGTGTACCTCCGGTCCATCACGCAGAAAGGGCCGCGCGTGACGCTCATCGGCTATGCGCAGTCCAATGCGCGGGTTTCGACATTGATGCGCAACATCGAGGCGTCGCAGTGGCTCGAAGCGCCCAAGCTGAATGAGATCAAGGCCACCAACATCAACAACAAACGCGTCTCGGAGTTCATCCTCGACCTCGGGCTGAAGCGCGCCCAGAGCGTCGCTCCGGGCGCCAAGGACGCGGCAAAGGCCGCACCCGCGGCCGCTCCGGCGCCCGCGGCGAAGAAGGGTTGACGCATGGCTATCAATCTCAACAAGTTCGCTGACGACTTCAAGTACCTCGATCCCAAGGATCCCGGCACCTGGCCCGCCATTCCCAAGCTCGTCGCCCTCATCGCCATCCTCGGCGGCATCATTGCCGGCGCCTATTTCCTCGACTGGTCCGCACAGATGGACGAGCTCGAAGCGGGCAAGGTCCAGGAGACCAAGCTCAAAGAGGATTACCTCGCCAAGAAGAAGCAGTCGATCAACCTCGACCTGCACAAGCAGCAGCTGCGCGAGATCGACCAGTCTTTCGGCGCCCTGCTCAAGCAGCTGCCGAACCGCGCCCAGATGGACGCGCTCCTCGTCGACATCAACCAGGCGGGCCTCGGCCGGGGGCTGCAGTTCGAGCTCTTCAAGCCGGCCGCCTCGGAAGCGGCGAGGGAGTTTTACGCCGAACTCCCGATCCAGGTGAGGGTGGTCGGCAACTATCACGACATGGGCGCCTTCGCGAGCGACCTCGGGCAGCTCTCCCGCATCGTTACGCTCAATGACGTGACGATCGCCGCTATCAAGGACGGCCAGCTCCAGATGGACGCAACGGCGCGCACCTTCCGCTACCTCGACGACGAGGAAGTCGCGGCGCAGCGCAAGTCCGCCAAAGCCGCCAAGGCACCCAAGAAATGAAGCGCCGCGTCCTCTCGGCTGTTCCGGCCGCCGTGCTCGCGCTATCGCTCGCAGCCTGCGGCGGCGAGCAGTACGGCGACCTCAAGCAGGAGCTCGCGCAGGCAACCAAAGACCTTCGCGGCCGCGTCGATCCGCTGCCGCAGGTCAAGCCGTATGAGCCCGTGCCTTACAAGGCGTTCGACGAGATCGATCCTTTCAAGCCTTCGCGAATCGACGTGGTCGCTTCCGGCGCGGCGATGGCGGGGGCCTCGGGCATCAAGCCCGACGTGAACCGCGCCAAGGAGCCGCTCGAGGCTTTCCCGCTCGAAACGCTGCGCATGGTCGGCACGCTTAGCCAGGACAAGGATACTTTCGGACTGGTCAGGGCGGGCCCCAACCTGTTCCGCGTGAAAAAAGGCAACTACATGGGGCTCAACTTCGGCGTGATCACGGGAATAGACGAGAACGAGATCAAGCTCAAGGAGCTCGTGCAGGACGGCGGCGGAGACTGGGTTGAACGCGTCAGCTCGCTGCAACTGGTGGAGGCACAACGATGAACGTACATAATTTTTCGGCGCGGATACTCTCTGCGTTTTTTGCTGCGGCCTTATGGCTCGCAGGCATGGGCGTTGCGTTCGCACAGGCGAACAGCATCGAGTCCTTCAGCGTCACCCAGGTCGGTGGCAAGATCACGGTGCGGGTGCAGACCAAGCAGCCTCTGGGCGGCGTCCCTCCCAGCTTCTCCGTCGCGAGCCCTTCGCGCATCGCGTTCGATTTTCCCGGCACCACCAACAACCTTGGCCGCAACGCCCAGGAAATCGGCGAGGGCGAGCTGCGCAGCATGAACATGGTGCAGGGCTCGGACAAGACGCGCATGGTGCTCAACCTGCGGCGCTCCGTGGCGCATGAAGCCGTGGTTGACGGCAATACCCTGATCGTCACGCTCACCGCGGTGCCTTCGACATCCACAGCCGGGAGAGGCGTGGCGCACTTCGCCGAGGGACGCGCCGATTCCAAGCACGCCATCCGCGACATCGATTTCCGTCGCGGCCGCGCGGGCGAGGGCCGCATCGTGGTGGACCTGTCGGATACGTCCACCGGCATCGACATCCGCCAGCAGGGCCAAAGCATCGTGGTCGAGTTCATGAAAACCGCGCTGCCCGAGAACCTGCGCAAGCGCCTCGACGTGGTCGACTTCTCCACACCGGTTCAGACGATCAACACTTTCGCGCAGGGCGAAAACGTGCGCATGGTGATCGAGCCGCGCGGGCAGTGGGAGCACAACGCCTACCAGTCCGACACCCAGTTCGTGATCGAGGTCAAACCCGTCACGGTGACCACGGCTTCGGCCCAGCGCGGACGCTATACCGGCGAGAAGCTGTCGCTGAACTTCCAGAACGTCGAGGTGAGATCGGTGCTCAACGTCATCGCCGACTTCACCGACCTCAACATCATTACCAGCGACACCGTCACCGGCAACATCACGCTGCGGCTCAAGGACGTCCCGTGGGACCAGGCGCTGGACATCATCCTGCAGACGCGCGGCCTCGACATGCGCAAGAACGGCAACGTGATCTGGGTTGCACCGCGCGACGAACTTGCAACGCGTGAGAAGCTCGCCCTCGAAGCCCAGCAGCAGATCGGCGAACTCGAGGTGACCCGCACCGAGTCGTTCCAGATGAACTACCAGAAGGCCGCCGACGTGCAGAAGCTGCTCGGCGACAAGAACCAGCCGATCCTGTCCAAGCGCGGCAGCGTGGTCGTCGATACACGGACCAACACCCTCTTCGTGCAGGACGTGCCCAGCCGCCTCGAGGACGTGAGAAAGCTGATCGCCAAGATCGACGTGGCCGTGCGGCAGGTCGTGATCGAAGCGCGCATCGTCATCGCCGACGACAGCTTCTCAAAGAACCT
>CAZZDV010000019.1:12823-29944 GCA_964652785.1 uncultured Bordetella sp. | reverse complement strand
GCAAGCTCATCCGCGAAGCCAACCTCAAGCTGGAGTAGGCCTTGCCGCAAGGCGATCCGCCGCAAGCCGCCGGGCCGGTCGAGTTCTATTTCGACCCGATCTCCCCTTACGGTTACCTCGCTTCGACGCAGATCGAGGCGCTCGCGGCGCGTTACGGCCGGGAAGTGGATTGGCGGCCGGTGCTGCTGGGGGTTACGGTCATGAAAGTCATGGGCCTGCCGCCGCTCACGCAGACCCCGCTCAAGAAGGACTACCTCGCGCATGACAAGCCGCGCATGGCGAGCCTGTTAGGCGTGCCGCTGGTCGAACATGGGTTGCAGAACGTGAATTCGCTCGCGGCCTGCCGCGCTTTCCTGTGGCTGAAGGCGAAGGACGCGGCGCTGGCCAAGCGGTTCGCCTCGCGCATCTACGCGCGCCTCTGGGTGGAGGGCAGAGACATCACGCCCGCCGAATCCGTGGCGGACGAGGCTGCGGCCCTGGGAGTGGACCGCGCAGTCGTGCTCGCGGCGCTCGAATCCCGCGAAATGAAGGACGCGCTCAAGGCCGCAGTTGAGGCCGCAATAGCCAAATGCGTATTTGGCGTGCCGACCTTCATCGTCGACGGCGAGCCGATCTGGGGTGTCGACCGGCTGTGGATGCTGGAGCACTGGCTGCGCCACGGCGACTGGAAGCCGCACTGAAAAGGGGCCGCTTTTTCAGCGCGCGAGGCGCCCCCGCAATTCGGCCTTGGAGATCTTGCCGAGGGTGCCGCCGCGGATCGAATCGGTGACGATCACCTCGCGCGGCACCTTGAATTTCGCCAGTGACGCCCGGCAATGGGCCAGGACCTTTTCAGCCACGTCCGGCGGCGCGCCTTCCTTCAGCACGACGAAAGCGATCGCCACTTCGCCGTAGACCGCATCGGTCTTCGCGACGACGGCGGTCTCCTTCACGCCCGGCACCGCCATGACCGTGCGCTCGATTTCGGCGCCCGAAACGCCTTCGCCGCCGACCTTGATCATGTCCTTGAGGCGGTCGGCAAACTGGATGCAGCCGTCTTCGTGCAGCGTGACGCGGTCACCCGTGCGAAAGCACCCGTCGGCATCGAAGGCCTCCGCGGTTGCCTGCGCGTTGCCGAAGTATTCTGCGAACAGCGACACGCCCCGCACGCCTTTGACCAGCAGGTTGCCGGTGCCGCCCGGCGCCACCTGCTCGCCGGCGTCGTCGACGATGCGCACTTCGATCCCGGTGGAAGGCCGCCCGATCGAGCGCGGGCGCTGCGGGGCATAGAGGTCGCCCACGATGCCCTGGGTGACGACCTCGGTCATGCCCCACCAGCCGATCATGCGCGCGCGAAAATGCGCTTCCTGCTCGGGAATCCACGCGGAGGTTCCCCATAGGCGGAAGCGGTGACCCGGCGGCACGGGCTGCTGTGCCAGTACGCTGGTCGTGAACTGAACGTGCGAAGCAACCGTCGAGCCGTGCTCCAGCGCGACAGGCCACAGGCGGGAGGCCGAGAACCTGGGCTGCAGCACCACTGTCGCGCCGGCCCAGAAGGCCGCGAGCACCGACCAGGAAAGCCCGACCACGTGGCAGAGCGGCAGGAACACCTGGTACACGTCCGTCGGACGCAGGCCGAGCTGGAGCGCGCCCATCTGTCCGCCCCAGAGCGCGTTAGCGTGCGTCCAGAGCACGCCTTTGGGCCGCGAGGTCGTGCCCGAGGTAAATAGGATCGTGGCCGGCGCCGCAGGGTCGGGCGCGCGCGCAGCCGGCCCTGTGCCACGGGATGCACTCTTCATCGAATCGAACTGGGGTCCGGTCGACACCAGCCATCCGAGACCGCTGCCGTGTGCAGCGAACAGCGATTCGAACTGCGGCTGCGTAATCGCGCCCACCGCGCCCGTCATCTGCGCGAAGTATTCGAGCTCGGGGCCCGCGCTTGCGGCATTGGTGTTGACGCAGATCGCGCCAAGGTGCGTGCATGCGAACCACGCGAGCAGCAGCTCCGGGCAGTTCTCCATGTGCACGATCACGCGGTCGCCAGGCTTTACACCGCGCGCTGCAAGGCCTCCCGCGACCAGCGCGACCTCTTGCGCAAACTGCGCGTAGCTCCAGGTGTATCCCGCACCTTCGAAGGGCGCCCACACGAGAAACGCATGCGCGCCCCGCTCGCGGGCCCGCGCCGCCAGCAGCGCCGGCACATCGAGCCCCGCATACCTCATTTTTTGCCCCAGAGCTCCTCGAGGCGGGCGTCGCGGGCGCAACCGGTTCGATAGTATTTGTAGCGCACCGGGTTCTTCTTGTAATAGTCCTGGTGGTACTCCTCGGCGGCCCAGAACTCGGTGGCAGCGACGATCTCGGTCACGATCGGCGCCTTGAAAGGCTTGGTCTTCTCCAGCCGCGCGCGCGAGTCCTCGGAAAACTTCTTCTGCTCCGGCGAGAGGTAGTAGATGCCCGAGCGGTACTGGCTGCCGGTGTCGCAGAACTGCTTGTCTTTCACCGTCGGGTCGATGTTGCGCCAGAACACTTCGAGCAGTTTCTCGTAGCTGACTTTCTTCGGGTCGTAGATCACGCGCACGGCCTCGGTGTGGCCGGTGATGCCGGCGGACACGTCCTTGTAAGTCGGGTTCCTCGTTTTGCCCGAGATATAGCCCGAAGTGGTCGAGACCACGCCGGGCAGGTCGTCGTACGGCGGCTCCATGCACCAGAAGCAGCCGCCGGCGAAGATCGCCGCTTCAAACCCCGCGGGCGGCGGTTTTACCTGCGCAAAGGCGGGCATGGCAAATACGCCCAGCAGGAAGAATCGCAGGAGCACGACTAGTGCGGTGCGCAGAGGGTTGGTCGTCGAATGGTTGGTCATGGGGAAGCCTTTGGAATCGGGGATGGTCCCGTTTAGTCCCGCCAGGAGGGCTGTTCCTTACTCGTCCGACTGCAATTAACGGGCGTTGGCGACATTGAGCTGCAGCCAATGCGCGCAGGCGAGTGTGCGCGCATCGTCGCCGATGCGTCCGACGACCTGGAAGCCGATCGGCAGGTTGTTCGGGCCGCGGCCGTGGGGGACATGGATTGCCGGTGTATGAAGCACGCTCCAGGCGCGATTGAAGTACGGCAATCCCGTGGCGTTTCCCCTGGGCGCCTCGCCCTGGCTGCTGGGCACCACCAGCACGTCGAAGTCGCCCATCGTGTGATCGAACCTGCGGCGGCCTTCGCGTGCGAGCGCCATGGCCGCGTCGTACTCCGCGGGCGGGATCGCAAGGCCGCGCTCGAGCTGGCCGAGCAGGGGTTCGCGGATCTTCTCGCGATGCAGTGCATGCTCGCCCGTGAGGCAGCGCGCCACCTCGTAGTCCCAGATCAGCGCCTGCGCATCGTGGATCTTCTCGTAAGGGGCGGGCAGGTCGAAATCCTTCACGTCCGCGCCCGCGCGCTCCATCTGGCCGCCGAGGCGGGCGAACAGGTCCTGCACTTCCGGCAGCGCGTACTGCCACTGCGGCGTGAGGCACAACCCGATCAGCGGCGTGGAGGGCTGCTCCGGCACGGCGAGTTGCCGTCCGCTAAGCGCGCCCGCAAACAGCCCGAGATCGGCAACGGTCCTGGTGAACAAGCCCACGGTGTCGAGGCAATACGAAATCGCCTTGATGCCGACCGTGGGCAGCATTGCGTACGTGGGCTTGTACCCGACCGTGCCGCAGAAGGACGCCGGCCGGATCGTCGAGCCGACGGTCTGCGTGCCGAAGGCCACCGGTACATGGCTGTCGGCCACCGCGGCGGCCGAGCCGGAGGAGGAGCCGCCCGGCGTGTGCTCGGGATTGTGGGGATTGCGCGTCTTGCCCGGCGGGAAAGTGGCGAACTCGGTCGTTACCGCCTTGCCGAAAATCAGCCCGCCGGCTGCGCGCGTCTGCGCAATCACGGCCGCGTCCACCCTTGGCTGGTGCCCCGCGTAGATCGGCGAGCCGTACTCGGTCGGCAGGTCGTGGGTGTCGAAGACATCCTTGACGCCTACCGGCAATCCATAAAGAGGTCCGCGGGTAGCGCTCCGGTCCATCTTGCGCGCGGTTTCGAGAAGCGCGTCGCGGCGGATGCAGGTCCATGCCTGCACCGCGGGCTCGCGCTCGTCGATGCGCTCGAGCAGGCCGCGGACCAGGGCTTCTACGTTGAGCTCGCGTCGGCCGAGCCGGCGGACCAGCTCGACGGCGGTCAGTTCGTGAACGTGCACAAGAAATTCGGCACTTCACGAAGCGGCACTACGCGAAGCGGCACCGCGAAGATCCGCACTCGGGGAATTACTTCCTGTCGAGCGTCGGGGGACGCCAGTTGAAAGGCAACGGACCCGGCACGCGCAGCACGCGCACCATGCGGGTCGCCGATTCCTTGCCGCGGTAATAGCCGGGCACGAGGATGGTTTCGGTGAAGCCCATCGCGCGGTAGAAGGCGCGCGCGGCTTCGTTGCTCGAGCGCAGCTCGAGGTGGATCGAAGCCAGGCCCGCCGTGGCGACCGACTCGACCAGCCATTCGATCAGGCGCCGGCCAACGCTGTGGCGGCGGTGGGTGGGACGCACCGCGAGCAACACGAGGTGTGCACGCTCATCGCCAAACTCCATGATCGCGAAGCCCACGAGTTGTGAGCGCTCGCAGGCCACGAGCGTGACTGTCTCGCGATCGTTCATCGCGCGGCGGATGCGCTCGGGCTCGTATTTCCAGCCCAGGCCCGCCTCGATCAGGTCGCGCGACATCAGCGCAATGGCCTGCGCGTCGTCCGGCTGGGCGATCCTGAGGGTGTTGGCGGTGGCTGTCATGGATTTATTCTGCCACAGAGTTGGCGCAATACGCACGTCGGCGTACGCCGGCGCAAGCTGGCGTCTAGTCGGCCTTGATTCCGAGCGGCTTGACAATGGACTGCCAGTACGCGAGGTCCGTGCGCACGCGCTCGCTCAGCTCCGTGGGCGTCAGGTCCGAGGGCACGAGGCCCTGGCGCTCGACGAGCGGGCGGTACTCGGGTGATTTGGCGATGCGGCGGATTTCCGCGTTCAGCAGGTCGACGATCGGCCGCGGCGTGCCGCCCGGCGCGAACACCGTGATCCAGTAGTGAGCGGTCGTCACGCCCGGAAGACCGGCCTCGGCGAAAGTCGGCACGTCGGGGATCAGCGGATTGCGCTTGGCCGCCGGCACGGCGAGCAGGCGGATCTTGCCGCCCTTCGCCACCGGCGCCGCGATGCTCGCCGGCGGAAAGTTGAAGCTCATGCGGCCCGAGAGGAATTCCGCCATTGCTGCGCCCGCACCTTTGGCGGGAATGTGGACCGCATCGAACCTGCCTTCGCGCTTGAAGAGCTCGCTCACGATGTGGCTGGGAAACCCGTTACCAGACGATACGTAGTTCGCGCTTGCCGGGTCCTTGCGCATCGACTCGATGAGTTCCTGCACGCTCTTCACGGGTGAGCTCGCGGGAACGGCAAGCACCACGTCGCCGCCATCACCGATCATTGCGACCGGCTGCAGGTCCTTGATCGGGTCGTAGGGCAGCTTGTCGTAGATCGCCGGATTCACCACGATCGGCGCGTCCACCGTGAGCAGCAGCGTGTGGCCGTCGGGCGTCGCGCGCGCGACCGCCGCGGTGCCGAGGTTGCCGCCCGCGCCGCCGCGGTTCTCGACGATGAAAGACTGGTTGAAACGCTCGCGCAGCTTCTCGCCGAGCAAGCGCGCGAGGATGTCGGACGGCCCGCCCGGCGCGGCCGGCACAACGAGCGTGACGGTCTTGGTCGGCCAGGCTTGTGCAATGGCCTGTTGCGAAGCCATGGCCGCAGCGCAAGCCAGCACGCAAGCAAGGAGTTTGAAGGTATTGAATTGAGTGCGCATGTCAGAGATTCTCCGGGGAGCCGAGATACCTCTCGGGTCCATAGGCGGGGTCCGGCTCGCCGCCGATCTTGAGGATGCCGCTGATGCGCGCGACGGGTGCGCCATCGGCGAGCGTGAGCAGGCCCGTCGCGAAAGCCAGGTTGCGCGTGGTGCGCAGGACCGACACGCGCGCCTCGAGCCAGGAACCTTTGGGCGCCGGTCCGAGGAAATCGCAGGTCACGCTGACGGTCGGCAGGAAACGGGAAAGCTTCGCCTGCACGTTGACGCCGATCGTGAGGATCAGGTCGGCGAGCGTCATGAGCATGCCGCCGTGGCACAGTCCGATCGAGCTGCAGTGGCGGTCTTCCACGTAGAGGCCAAGCACCAGCGCCTCGCCTTCCATCTTCACGTACACCGGCCCGTTCGCGCTCATGAACGCGTTGGTCGGCAGGTCGATGCGGTTGAACCCGTCGGGGACGTCCACGGTCTTCAGTAGCCGCACTCAGTAGCCGACTGCGGGGTCGACGACGTTGGCGAGCTTGCGTCCGCGCGCAAGGCGCACCGCGTTTGCAAAGGCGAGGTCGAGCGTCATCGGCATGTAGTCGTCGTTGTCGTCCGACGAGCAGTGCGGGGAGATGTACACGTTCGGGGCTTTCCACAACGAGTGGCCGGCGGGCAGGGGTTCCGGGTCGAACACGTCGAGGATCGCGCCCGAGAGCTTTCCCGAGCGCAGCGCCGCTTCGATCGCCGCCTGGTCGAGGACGGACCCGCGGCCGATGTTGATGAGCCCGGCGCCGGGTTTCATCAGGTCGATCTCCTTTTGCCCGATCACGTGCCTGGTGTCCGGCGTCAGCGGCGTTGCGACGACGACGACGTCGGCCTTGGGGAGCAGCCGGTGGAGGTCCCTGGGCGCATGCACCTTTTCGGCGTGCGCATGCGGCTTGGGAGTGCGCCGGATGCCGAGCACGCGCATGCCCAGCACCTTGCCGGCCCTGGCCATCGCGCCGCCCATGTCGCCGAGGCCCAAGACGAGCAACGTCTTGCCGCGCGGGGAGCCCGTGAACAGCGGTTTCCAATTGCCCGCCATCTGGTTGGAGTAGATCTGCGGCACGCGCGCGTTGATCATGAGCAGGCTCATGAGCCCGAACTCGTAGACCTTGTCCACGTGCACGCCGCTGTTGTTGGTGAGCCTGATCCCCGGGTGGATCCAGTCGAGCGGCATGAGGCCTTCCACGCCTGCGCCGATCACGTGAATCCACGCGAGCTGCGGCGCGTCTCGGGCGAGCGTGCGCAGCGGGAAGCGCTTGTCGAGGATCGTCGCGGACGAGGTCACGAGGCCGTTGGCCTTGCCGATCCAGTGCCCGATGCCTTCGAAATCCACGCCGCACGAGACGCCGACGAGCGAGCCCGCGTCGCCGTTGCGCTTGCGCGCGGCCGCGACGCGGGCCGCGGTAATGCGAAATACATCAGGTCGTTTGCTGCCGTCCTCGAAATGGATGAGCGGTTTCATGATTTGTGGTCTGATAATTGCTGAGGTAGCTTGCTGAAGTAGCTGCACAATCAGTCTACAGGAGGTCCTGCATGGTCAAGTTCCGTCGTTTCGCAGCGCCGTGCAGAGCGTCAAGGGACTCCAGCGCGGTAAGATCCGCGCACCGTGAGGAGGAAAGCCATGCATCGACCAATCCACCGCCGGAGCCCGGCACTGCCGCTGGCTTTGGCCGCCGCTGTTGCGGGCCTTGCCGTTTCCGGTTGCGCCTATCTCGACCCAAAGGCCGCGCCGGAGCAACCGGGCTCGGACCAGGTCGCGGTGTATGAAGCGTTTCCGCCAGACCATCGGCCCTACCAACTCGTGAAGCGCCTCTGGGTCGAGCCGTGGACCAGCGCGATTGCGGTGCCGAGGTACGCGTCGATCGAAGCCGGGGCGAAGGACCTGCGGAATCACGCCATTGCGCTTGGTGGCGACGCCATCGTGAACTTCGGGTGCCATCACAGCGGCGTGGACCCGAGTTCGTTCTACTACTGCAACGGGAACGTGATCCGGTTCGTGCGCTGAAGGCGTCATCCGCGCGGGCGTAGAATGTCAGGAAGTCTTCCCGGACACCCGCGCCCCGCATGGCCCCTGAAGAAGAAATTGTCAGTAGCTCCAAGCGCGTTCGGCGGCTGCTCGCGCTCGCGCCGATGCTCGGCCCGGAGCCGTTGCGCGCCGCGGATGCGGCCGCAACGCTCGGTGTCAGCGTCCGCACGATCTATCGCGATATCGACGCGCTGCGCGACGCAGGATTCGCCATCGAAGGCGATCCCGGCGTCGGCTACCTGCTCGCGGCGCAACCTTCGACCGGCCCGCTGTCACTTACACGCGAAGAGCGCCGCGCGCTGATCGCCGGTGCGAAGCACGTCAAGGCCGGCGGCGACGCGGTCCTCGCCAAGGCGGCCGCAAGCCTGCTCAAGAAAGCGCAGGGGCTCTAACCTTTTCGCGGCCACCCGGGCCGCCGGCGTTAAGATCGGGTCACCAGATGCGAAGGAGCCCAAGCCATGGCCGATTTGTGGGAAAACCCGATGCAGACCGACGGGTTCGAGTTCGTCGAGTACGCGGCGCCCGATCCGAAGGCGATGGGCGAAGTGTTCAAGCGCCTCGGCTTCAAGCCCATCGCGAAGCACCGCCACAAGGACGTGACGCTCTACCGGCAGGGCGAGATCAACTTCATCCTCAACGCCGAGCCGGATTCTTTCGCGCAGCGCTTTGCGCGCCAGCACGGCCCCAGCATCTGCGCGATCGCGTTTCGCGTGAACGATGCCAAGGCCGCGTACGAGCGCGCGGTGAGCCTCGGCGCCTGGGGCTATGCGCAGCACGCCGGCCCGGGGGAGCTGAACATCCCGGCGATCAAGGGCATCGGCGATTCGCTCATCTACTTCATCGACCGCTGGCGCGGCAAGAACGGCAAGCAGACGGGCGACATCGGCAACATCGGCTTCTATGACGTGGACTTCGAGCCCCTGCACGAGGGACCAACTGCGGCCTCACTCGCCCCTCCGGGCCACGGCCTCAAGTACATCGACCACCTGACGCACAACGTGCACAAGGGGCGAATGAAGGAGTGGGCGGATTTCTACGAGCGCCTGTTCAACTTCCGCGAGGTGCGCTACTTCGACATCGAGGGACTGGTCACCGGCGTGAAGTCGAAAGCCATGACCAGCCCGTGCGGCAGGATCCGCATCCCGATCAACGAGGAAGGCACCGACAAGGCCGGGCAGATCCAGGAGTATCTCGACCAGTATCACGGCGAGGGCATCCAGCACATCGCGCTGGGATCGGACGACCTGCACGGCACAGTGGACCAGATGAGCGCCGCGGGCGTGCGGCTGCTGGACACCGTCGACACCTACTACGAGCTCATCGACAAGCGTATCCCGGACCACGGCGAGAGCGTGGAAGAGCTCAGGAAGCGCAGGATCCTCGTCGACGGCAAGGCCGGCGCGTTGTTACTTCAGATCTTCACCGAGAACCAGCTCGGGCCGATCTTCTTCGAGTTCATCCAGAGGAAAGGCGACGACGGCTTCGGCGAGGGCAACTTCAAGGCGCTGTTCGAATCGATCGAACTGGACCAGATCCGCCGCGGCGTGGTATCCACGGCGGCATGAAAACCAAACCCGACGCCACCCACAATCCCAAGCTCACCAGCTGGGTCGATTCCGCCAACGATGCGCAAGGCGACTTCCCGGTCCAGAACCTGCCGTTCGGGATCTTTCGCGAGAAGGGCTCCAAGGCGCCGCCGCGCGGCGGGGTCGCCATCGGCAACCAGGTCTTCGACCTTGCGGCCCTCGGCCTGAAGACCGGTCCCACGCTGAACAAGCTGGCCCAAGCGGGGCGGCCGGCGTGGGTCGCGCTCCGGCAGCTGCTTTCGGAAACGCTGTCGAATCCGCGGCACGCGAAGAAGTTCGCCAAGGCGCTCGTGCCGATGAAGAAGGCCGAGCTTTTCCTGCCGGTCCAGGTCGGCGA
Organism: uncultured Bordetella sp.; assembly: GCA_964652785.1. Classification (GTDB taxonomy): domain Bacteria; phylum Pseudomonadota; class Gammaproteobacteria; order Burkholderiales; family SG8-39; genus SZAS-79. The sequence goes on along the minus strand of CAZZDV010000019.1, from coordinate 20,139 downwards.
CTACAGCGATTTCTACACCGGCATCTACCACGCTGAAAACGCGGGTCGCATGTTCCGGCCGGACAACCCGCTGCTGCCCAACTATCACTGGGTGCCGATCGGCTATCACGGCCGCGCCTCGTCGATCGTCGTGAGCGGCACGCCGGTGACCCGGCCCAACGGGCAGACGAAGGCGCCGGAGGCGCCTGCGCCTTCAGTCGGGCCGAGCAAGCGCGTCGACTTCGAGCTGGAGCTTGGTTTCGTCATCGGTCCCGGCAATCGATTGGGCAATCCGGTGCCGATTTCGAAAGCGCTTGACCACGTGTTCGGCATCACGCTCTTCAACGACTGGTCGGCGCGCGACCTGCAGGCGTGGGAATACCAGCCGTTGGGGCCCTTTCTCGCCAAGAGCTTCGCTTCGACGATGTCGCCGTGGATCGTGACGATGGAGGCGCTCGAGCCTTTTCGTGTCGAGGCCTTCAAGCGCGCCGAGGGCGCGCCCGCGCCGCTGCCTTACCTCACCGATGCAACCGACCAGCGCGAGGGCGGCTACTCGATCGAGATGGAGATGTACCTTCGCAGCGCGAAGATGCGCGCGCAGAAGCTCCCGGCCATGCGGCTCACGCGCAGCAACTTCCGTCATGCTTATTGGACGCTGGCGCAGGTCGTCACGCACCAGGCCTCCAATGGCTGCAACCTGCAGCCCGGCGACCTGCTCGGCTCGGGCACGATCTCGGGTCCGGACATCGAGTCGCTGGGCTCGATGCTGGAGCTTACGCAAGGTGGCAAGTCGCCGCTGACTCTGCCCAGCGGCGAGACGCGCGCGTTCTGCGAAGACGGCGACGAGATCATCCAGCGCTCGCGTTGCAACAAGGACGGCTGCGCGAGCATCGGGTTCGGCGAGGCGGTCGGGGTTATCAAGCCCGCCCCGAAGGTCTGACTCTGAATCTCGGCAATGGCAACATTTCCCCATGGAAGCCGCTCTGGGTCTAGGGGTTGGCCTGAAATTGGCAGTATTTAAAATACCATGCCCAACCTCTTCGTCATCTCCGGGCCGAATGGAGCGGGTAAATCCACTTCTGCACCCACGCTATTGACGGGTATCCGCCGCGTTGCGGCGTTCGTAAACGCGGACGACATTGCAGCCTCGGAGAACGTAGGCGAGATCGAAGCTGGCCGAATCATGCTGCGGTGGCTGGACGAGCTTGCGCGACGGCGGAGGTACGAACGCGGACTGGATAATTTCTTTAACCTCTATATGCCGATTGCGGACGGGTGGCAGATGGTCGACAATTCCCAGCTTGATTCGCAACGCCCGATCGCTTCTAGAGATGCGGGCGGTCCGATTCGGATCGAAAATTTCGAGATCTGGCAACGACTTTCGCGAGGTGCCATGAAACCAGTGAACAAAGCCGAACAGCGAAGTCCGCGCGAGCCCGCGCCAAAATTCAATGCTGACGAAGTGTTCGAGGCGATTTATCTGGCTGGGCGTGAGGCCGTTGCCCGCCACAAGGCGCTCGGGCAGTCGATCGTAATCTGGCGGGATGGAAAGGTTGTTGTGGTCCCGCCGGAAGAAATCTAGGCCTGGCCTTGACACCGGTTGGCAGTATTTCACCCGCTGAGCCGGACCCAGTCTAGGGACATGCCGGTTTTTGGCAGTATTAGCCCGGCATTTCAGGCAATTTTTCCCAGATCGCTTTCAGCTGATCCGCGAGCTGCCGCGCCGCGAAGGGCTTAGTGATTACCCCGGCCGCACCGAGAGCAAGCAGCTCGTCGACCGTCCGCCAGTGCGCTCTCACAGTGAGGAACACGACCGGCATGGCGGCCAGCCCCGGGTCTTCGCGCATCTGCTTGAACACTTCGACTCCGTCGAGCCGCGGCATGATGCAGTCGAGCACGACCATGTCGGGCTTGAAGCCCCGGATGCCTTCCACTGCTTTTGAGCTGTCGTTGACAAGCTCCACCGTCAACCCGCCGATGCGCTCGAGCGCAATTCGGACGAGGTTCTGCACCACTTCGTCATCATCGACAAAAAGGACACGCTGAAGCGCACGCGCGGGCATGGCCGTACTCCTCAACAGGCGGAACAGTGCCGCGCAAAGCGCCCGTACACGCGCTTTGCATTTCCGCTGAAGATTTTCTCGCGATCCGCCCCGGTCAGCCAGCCCGCATTGTCGATGTAGCGCTTCGTGTCGTCATAGAAGTGGCCGGTCTCGGGATCGATGCCGCGCACCGCGCCGACGACTTCGGAGGCAAAGAGGATGTTGTCCGCCGGGATCACCTTGAGCAGGCAGTCGATCCCGGCCTGGTGGTACACGCAGGTGTCGAAGAAGACGTTGTTCAGCAGCAGTTCCTTCAAGGGCGGCAGTCCCATGTCCTGCGCCAGGCCCCGATAGCGTCCCCAGTGGTAGGGCACCGCGCCGCCGCCGTGCGGGATGATGAATTTGAGCGTCGGGAAATCCTCGAACAGGTTACGTTCGATTAACTGCATGAAGGCGGTGGTGTCGCCGTTGATGTAATGCGCGCCTGTCGGGTGGAAATTCGGGTTGCATGAGCCGCTGACGTGGATCATCGCGGGCACCTCCAGTTCGGCCATCTTCTCGTACAGCGGGTACCACCATTTGTCGGTGAGCGGCGGGTCGGTCCAGTACCCGCCGGAAGGGTCGGGATTCAGGTTGCAGCCGATGAAGCCGAATTCCTTCACGCAGCGCTCGAGCTCCGGGATGCAGTTCTTCGGGTTCACGCCCGGCGACTGCGGCAGCTGGCAGACGCCCACAAAATTATTCGGGTAGAGGGTGCAGACGCGGTGGATCAGCTCGTTGCACGCCTCCGACCAGAATTTGCTGATTGCCTCCGTGCCGACGTGATGGCCCATGCCCATGGCGCGCGGCGAGAAGACCGTGAGGTTGGTGCCGCGCTCGCGCTGGATCCTGAGTTGAGCGCCTTCGAGGCTCGCGCGGATCTCGTCGTCGGTGATGCCGAGGTTCGCGCGTGCCGGCACGTAGGCCGGGTCCTTCGCGCCCGCGATCTGCCCGTCGCGGTATGCCTGGAGCTGCTTCGGCGCAGTCGTGTAGTGGCCGTGGCAATCGATGATCATCCCGCAAAGTCTCCTTGTGGTTTCTTACAGGGTACGCGTCACGTCGTCGAACAGCTCGTCGACGCTAAAACGGCGCGGGATCAGTCCCTGGGTGAAAGTGAAATCGATTGCGGCTTCGAGGTTGCGGCGGTTGGCTTCGAGACCCATCGGGCAGGTGTCGAGCGCCCCCTCGACCGGCAGGCCGGCCGCCTGCTTGCTTTCCACCAGCAGGCGGTAGAACTCGCGCAGCGCCCCGGGGCGTTCTTTGGAAACCGAGGCCTTCACCGCGACCATGTGGTTGATCGGCAGTACGCGCATGCGCGTCTGCCACGCCGCTGCGGCAAGCTCGGCGTCAGGAATCAGCGTTTTCAGCCTCGTATCCGACCCGGCGCCTTCGGCCACCACGCCCGCATCGACTTCGCCCGCAACCAGAAGCTCGGTGATGGTCTTGCCTGCGGGCGCGCGCTCCACGTTGGACGGCTCGCGATACTCGGCGACATGGGCATCCTCGAAGGCCACCCAGCGGACCTTGGCGAGGTCGACGCCGTAGTCCCTCGCGAGGATTCCCCGCAGCCACATCACGGTGGTCACCGAGTCGGAGCGGATCGCCACGCGCTTGCCTTCCAGGTCGCGCGGCGACAACGGCCCGCGCCCGGGGTTGTACATGAGGAAACGGTGCGGGAGGCGCCCGAAGATCACCGCCGGCATGAGGACCAGCGGCTTGCCGTGCGCCTTCGCCATGAGGAAGGTCACTATTGCAAGCTCGCTGATGTCGAATTCGAGGTCGCGCACCGCGCGCTTGAACGCAGTGTGCGGCGTGCGCACCTCGGCGAAATCGAACGTTTCGGTAGCCGGGCGAAGTCGACCCTGCCTGAAAGCAGCGGTGTTTGGGTAGTCCCCCAGCAGGACCAGCAGTGGTTTGTTCATTGTGCGTTCCTGAGGGTCCTTTTCCCGTGTATGCCCAGAAGGTCACATGATGGCATGCCCCAAAACCGGTAGACTTGGGGTGAAGAGGAGGGGGGCACGGGCGCCGGGACTTGGATCCGCGGATGCCTTGTGGATTGAGGACCATGCGCACGTTCAAGGTATTGCAGTTCAACATGCAGTTCGGGCAGAGCTGGGATGACGCCCAGCCCGACGACGCCCCAATCGACCTCGACCTTTCGATCGAGGAGATCTGCAGCCATGACGCCGACCTCATCCTCCTGCAGGAGGTCGAGCAGGCGCGCGCCGGTGGCGAGCAGTCCGGCACGCCACCCAATTACGCCCGCATCCGCGCCGCCCTCGGCAACTACGACGCCTATTTCTCGTTTCCCAAGGCCGACCCGCGCGAGCTGCCGTTCGGCATCGGGCAGGCGATCTTCTCGAAGACGCCGCTGCGCGAAACGATGCGCCTGGACCTTCCGTCCCCGCCGGTGCCTTTCGAGTTCCGCGGCGAAGAGAAGACGCCGACCGACCGGCTCGTCATCGGCGCGCAGACCACCGTCGGTGAGCATCACCTGACAGTCTTCAATACGCACCTGCTTGCCTTCTTCATGCTGCAATCGAGCAGCGAAACCCATCCGACGCAGCGCGAGATGGTCATCGAGCAGTTGCGCGCGTCCAAGGGGCCCACGCTGCTCGGCGGCGACTTCAACGTAAGCAAGCACGAGTCGCTGATCCACCAGTTCGAAGAGGCGGGGTTCAAGAGCGTGCAGGCCAAGGAAATCACCTGGCGCCGGCGCCCGTATGTCCTCGATCATATTTTCTACAGCCGGGAGCTGCGCCCGGTGAGCTACTACGTCAAGGCCACCGCCTCCTCCGATCACCACGCGCTGGTGGCGGAGTTCGAGTTCGTCGCCTAGTCAGGTTTCCGGAGTGCCGGTGCGTCCGGCGGCATTCGCGACAGTCGCCACCAGCTTGGCGCATGGGCGTGCGAATCACTTGCCCCCTTTACCGCCCTGTCCGGTTGCTTCGAGCCGCCGGTTGCGCAGGAAGATCCATTCCCCAATCGCCGCTGTGACCAGGAGCAGGGCGTTGGTCACTACGAAGACCCAGTTTTCCACCAGCCAGCTATAGACGAGGAAGGCCGTCGAGGCGGTCAGCTGCCCGACGAAGAGCCAGCGCGATACGCCCTTGGTCTCGCGCTCGCGCCACTGGGTGTAGACCTGCCGGCCGAGCGTCAAGAGCAGTACTGCGGCTGCGAACCAGCCGATGGCTTCAACCCACATGTCCGAAGAACCTCGTTGCGCTGTAGATGATCAGGCCGGCCGCGCCGCCTACGAGCGTTCCGTTGATGCGGATGTACTGCAGGTCCGGACCGATGTTGCGCTCCAGTTCCCTGACGAGCGTTGCGTCCTGCCAGTCGTTGATCTGCCGCTCGATGAAGCGGCCGAAGCTTGCGCGATGCTCTTCCACGAAAGGAGGCGCGGCGGCGATCACCTGCTCGTTGATCCATGACTTGATACCGGGGTCGGCGTCGATCCTCGCCCCGAGCGCGCCCGCGAACTGCTCGATGCGCAACCGGATTGCGGATTCGGGCCGGGCGAGGTCGGCGTCCAGCCACGCGCGGAATTCCGCCCACAGCCCGGCGAGGTACTCGCCAAGGGCGGGGTTGCCGATCACTTCGTCGCGCAACTGGGCCACTTTCGCGCGCGTGGCGGGGTCGGACTTGAGCTTTGCGATGAAGTCGCTGGTGAACTCGTCGAAACGGTGGCGCAACGCGTGATCGGAATCCTCCAGCACTTCGCCCAGGCGCGCCATGGCGACATCCAGCAGCTTCCCGGCGGCCTTGTCGTCGAGGTGGACGACCTGGTTCACCCATTTCATGAACGGCATCTGGGCGGCGATCTCTTTCCTGAGGAATTCCCTCGTATCCTCGCGGCCCAGCAGCTCGCGGACCGCCGCCAGCGTCTGGTCGAGCAGCGCATGGTGCCTGCGGTTCTCGGTCATGACATCGAGCAGCTTTGCGGCGAGCGTGGCCACCTCCAGCGTCGCAAGCTTCGCGGTCAGCGTGCGCTGCAGGAAATCGCGCACGCGGTTGTCGTCCAGCGCACCAACGCCATACGCAAGCGCCCGCGCAACGTAGCCCGCGATGAAACCCGCGTTGTCGGGTTTGAGGAGCCACTTCGAGAGCTGCGTGGCGGGGTCGAACTCGCGGATCTTCGCCAGCAGGGCGGGCGTGGAGAGGAACTGCTCCTGGATGAACTCCCCGAGCCCCTGGGCGATGCGTGCCTTGTTCTTCGGGATGATCGCCGTGTGCGGCAACGGCACGTTCAACGGGTGGCGGAACAAGGCCACGACCGCGAACCAGTCGGCCAGGGCGCCGATCATCGCCGCCTCGCAGGTCGCCGCAAGGTACGCGAGGACGGGATAGCGCGGCGTCAGCAGCGTCGCGACGACATACATCACGCTCACCGCGACCAGCAGGCCGGTCGCCGCACCCTTGATGCGGGCAAGCCGCTTGTCTTTCAGCAGGGCCGATGGCGAATCGACATGGACGTGCGTCTCGGAGGCCCGCGCGTTCATATCAACCCCCGGTCGAGGAGTTCCTGCTTGAGGAAAGCGTAGTAGACCGGGGCAGCCACCGCGCCCGCGATGCCGAAAGCTGCTTCCATCACGACAATGGCAAGCAGGAGCTCCCATGCGCGCGCGTGGATTCGCGGCCCGATGATGCGGGCGTTGAGGAAGTACTCCAGCTTGTGGATCGTGATCAGGAATCCGAGCGACACGACCGCGAGCATCGGCGAATGCGCAAGGCTCAGCACCACGATGACCGAATTCGATATCACGTTGCCGATCACGGGCAGCAGGCCCGTCACGAACGTGATGGCCACGAGCGTCATGGCGAAAGGCAGCTTCACGCCGAAGAGCGGCAGCAGCACGGCCAGGTAGAGAGCGGTCAAAGCCGCATTGATCAAGGCAATGCGCACTTGCGCGAATACGACCTGCCTGAAAGCCTCGCCGAATCGCGAAGCACGCTCCTCGAGTGCCCGCGCGGGCGGGCCGCCCAGAGGCGCCGAAGTCGCTTCGCGCAGCGAGAGCATCGCGCCGATGATCATGCCGATCACCACGTGGAACGCGACGCGTCCGGCCGTCGCGCCCCAGAGCTGGAGCTTGGGCGCGTTGTCGCGCAGCCATTGCGCGATCGCCAGGCGCAGCTCATCGGCATCAGCGGGCAGGCGCTCGACCACCCATGCCGGCATCGAGAAGGTGCAGCTCGAGGATTGCGAGCAGGGCCGCTGCGGCCAGGAGCCAGGAGACCTGCGCCGCCCGCGCCGGA
>CAZZDV010000019.1:8776-12723 GCA_964652785.1 uncultured Bordetella sp. | reverse complement strand
TGCGAGCAGGGCCGCTGCGGCCAGGAGCCAGGAGACCTGCGCCGCCCGCGCCGGATCGGTGATCGGGTTCGTCATGAAGCGGTTCCAAAAAAAAGGCCCCCGGAAATGAGCAGTAACCGGGGACCCTGCACCTGCCAGATTTCAGGGGAGGAGGGAGAACTGGCAAGTGCGGGACCATTGTTGCCTGCGCGCCTCGACCTGCTCTGTGCGCTCTCTCACACAACTTCGCCAGCGTGTTTTCATCTCCTACATGTGCGCAAGCGTACGGATGGAAGAGGCCGGGGCGGGTACTTTCCCGCGCTATGAACTGCACCTACGCAACGCGCCAGGCCGAAGACACGGCAACTTCGTCGAACCAGTTGTGGCGTGGCGTGCGTTTCGTGGCCGCGCTTGCCGCATCCCTGATCTTCTCCGGCTGCGCGAGCATGCCCGATGTAGAGGGACTTCTGGACAGCCGGCGCGGGGAGCTGACCCAGTTCGAGACCGTGGGCGGCCCCTTGTCGGAAGAACGCAGCGCGCGCCTCATCGAGGCGATCAAGCGCAAGGCGGGCGACACCGACATCCTCGACAAGCACATGGCGGTCGAGAACGCGCTGGTCGACACGCCCCTCGTGCTCGGAAACCGGGTGGTGCTCCTGCAGGATGGCAAGGCCACTTACGAGGCGATGTTAGCCGCCATTGCGCAGGCCACCGACCACATCAACCTCGAAACCTACATCTTCGACGACGACGAAATCGGCTATAAGTTCGCCGACGTGCTGGTGGAGAAGCAGGCACGCGGCGTGCAGGTGAACATCATCTACGACAGTTTCGGCGGCCTGAAGACGCCGAGAACGTTCTTCAAGCGGCTCACCGATGCCGGTATCAACGTGCTCGAGTTCAACCCGGTTAATCCGCTGGCAGCCCGCCGCGGCTGGCGGATCAACAATCGCGACCACCGCAAGCTGCTCGTCGTCGACGGACGGGTGGCTTTCGTCGGCGGCATCAACATCAGCAACGTGTACTCGGCGGGCTCGGTGCCGAAGGGGGATTCGACGGCGTCGCGCGACCCGGTCGCTTGGCGCGATACCCAAATGCAGATCGAAGGCCCGGTGGTCGCGGACTTCCAGAAGATGTTCATGGAGACCTGGGAAAAGCAGAAGGGCAAGCCGCTGGCCGCGAAAAACTACATGCCCACCCTCAAGGAGGCCGGCAAGGAAATCGTCCGGGCTATCGGCAGCACGCCCGACGACAAGTACAGCCAGATCTACCTCACGCTGATCTCGGCGATCCGCAGCGCGGAGAAAACCGTCTACCTCACCAACGCCTATTTCGTACCGGACCCGAACCTGCTCAAGGCGCTGCGCGAATCGGCAGCCCGGGGCGTCGATGTCAGGCTGATCCTGCCGAGCCAGAGCGATTCGGGCACGGTTTTCCATGCCGGGCGCTCGCACTACTCCGACTTGCTGGCCTCGGGCGTAAAGATCTACGAACGCAAGGGCGCCTTGCTGCACGCCAAAACCGCGGTCATCGATGGGGTCTGGTCCACCGTCGGGTCCACCAACCTCGACTGGCGCAGCTTCCTCTACAACGACGAGGTCGACGCCATCGTGCTCGGAGCCGAATTCGGAAAGCAGATGGAAGACGTCTTCAGCCGCGACCAGGCGGCCTCCGTCGCGATCGACCTCGAAACATGGGAACGGCGGCCGGTTGGTGTGCGGGCGCGCGAATGGGCGGCCCGGCTCTGGGAGCGAATGCTGTGAGTTCTCATGTCGGTGTTTGTCCGTCAAGTAGTAGAGCAAGCAGCCGACTTCCGGCGATTTTTCGGCTCGCCATAATGTGTGTTACGTGTGCGCCGTAGCTATTTGCGGCGAAACGCTTTGCAGGTGAAAACAGGCCCTCCACTCACAACTTGGACAATGGAAAAATCATGAAAATATGGATTCTGCCCGTAGCAATTCTGGGTGCCGTCGCCCTCAGCGCGTGCGAGCGCACGGTCGTGACCCCGCCGAACGCTGCCGTCGTTACGCCGGCTCCTTCCACCACTACCGTCGTGCCCGTTCCGGTCCCGGTTCCGGGCCCCGCCGGCGCCTCTGGCGCGACTGGCGCCTCCGGAGCCCCTGGCGCCCCCGGCAAGGGCGGCGACACGATCGTCGTGGTTCCGCCCTCGTCGGAGCCGACCAAGACGAACTGATCGCCTCGCGCGTTTCTCCTCAGAAAGCCCGGCCGCGGCCGGGCTTTTTGTTTTTAGAGGTGCGCTTCCCGGTAGTCGAGCATCTCCTCGAACTCGTGCAGCACCTCGTCGCTGATCTCGTTGTCGCGCCAGATGCGGATCAGCTCCTCGCGCTCCGCACTTAGCGCGGCACGCCTGAGCTTCTGGGCCATCTCGGCATCCTCTTCGGGCATCGGCTCATTGGGGTCTGAGGCCACCTTCTCGGCGAATTCCGCGCTGACGCGCCCCGCGAGGTCGGGAGCGGCCTGCTCCTGCCCGGCCAGCTCTTCGATCGCGTTCATCGCGGCAGTGCTCATGGCCGAGCGGGCCCGCGCCTGCTCCTCCTTCACGCTCCAGTCCGTGCCTACGCGAAGGTGGCGGATCAGCCACGGCAGGGTCAATCCCTGGATCACGAGCGTCACTGCAATGACCACAAAGGTGAAGAAGATGATCGCGTCGCGATACGGAAACGGTTTGCCGTCGCCAAGCACGAGCGGCAGGCCGAGGGCTGCGGCAAGCGAGACGATGCCCCGCATGCCGCACCTGCTCATGATGAAATACTCGGAGGTCGGGGGTGGTGGCACCGGGCGCCCCAGGAGCGCGCCGGCGGCGGTCGGCAGGTAGAGGGCCGGATAAATCCATGCGAATCGCACGGCCACCGCGGCGGCGCTCAACAGCGCGCCGGCGGACACCAGCTGGAAGGTCGAATAGCCCTGCATGCGCTCGACCACGCCTGAGATCTGCAGGCCCATGAGCACGAAGACCAGCGTGTTCAGCAGGAAGACCAGCATGTTCGAGATCGAGCGCGCTGCGATCCGCGTTTCGGCCGAAACGAGCACCGGCGAGAAACGCCCCCGCACCAGGCCCGCAGTGACCACAGCAAGCACACCCGACACGTGGAATGATTCGGCCACGATGTAAGCCACGTAGGGCACCAGCAGTGCGGACAGGATCTCGATCAGCACGTCCCCGAGGTAGCGGTGGATGGCCACGAACAGCAGCCCGGTGAGCAGCCCCGCGACGATTCCGCCTGCCGTTACGCCGGCAAACGCGATGCCCGTGTCCAGCAGCGAGAAGGCCCCGGTCATGACCGCGGCCACTGCGAACTTGTAGATCACCAGGGCCGACGCGTCGTTCACCAGGCTTTCGCCTTCGAGGACCGTCACTACCCGCCGCGGGATGTTGAGGCGGGAGAGGATCGCGGTGGCCGCCACGGCGTCCGGCGGGGAGACGATCGCACCGAAGACGAAGGCCACCGCCCACGGAATGTCGGGGATCAGGAGCTTGAGCGCAGCGCCGACCACGAGCGTCGTGACCGCGACGAGGCCGATCGCGAGCAGGCCGATCGTCCCGGCATTGCCCTTGAAATCGCGCCATGAGGTGAGCAGGGCTGCCTGGTAGAGGATCGGCGGAAGCACGAGGAACAGGATGAAGTCCGGCTCGAAGGGAAGCTCCGGCAGGCCCGGCAGGAATCCGAGCGCTCCGCCGCCGAGCACCAAGGCAATCGGGTAAGGGAAATCGAGGCGCCGCGCGAGCCACCCCAGCGCGACCGCGCAGAGCAACAGGAACACCGTGAACTGGAGCAGGACCATGGGTTCAGGCGCCCCGGGCGCGCGTTTCGCGGCTCATGGGCGTGCGATTAGCGCACTGTAGGACATGCACTGATGGGGATTGTCGTTGTTTGCTGATTTTCGGCATGCGGGCGCGTCGGCATAGTTTGTTCCGGGATACGAGATTTCGTAGCACTCCAAACCTT
>CAZZDV010000019.1:3201-8676 GCA_964652785.1 uncultured Bordetella sp. | reverse complement strand
GGGGCAGCCTGGGCGCGGTCTTCGCCGCTGGCCGGGACCGGCGCTGCTGCATCCATCTAGTTCGCAGGCGGGCTGCCGGGTCCGATGAGGATGATGCGTTCCCCCGGGCGCCATTTTGCGGCATCCGAGTCGCTGAAGACGCGCGTCGACCGGTCGGACAGGCGGACCGTGATTTCGTAAACCGCGCGCGTGCCGCCGGACTCGCTCAGGCGCGCCGATTCGACGATGCCGCATTCGGTGCATTTGCCTTTTCGGCGGGGGGCCGAGCCTGTGGAATCCGCTGGCTTCCTGGCTTCGACCGACGAATCTGTGACGGGAGCCTGGCGCGCTTCTGCAACCGCACTAACCCGTGAGGATTCGTGAATCCACTCCGAGACCGGATCGGCGGACAAACACAGGCCGCCGACCACGACGGCGCAGGCGCCAGCGGCGAGCAGCGGCAGGTGGGCCGCCCCGCGAACATATAGTTTCATAAGACCTCCCCTCAGTGCCGGTTTCCCCTCGTAAGCACTATGGGCGCGCACGAGGCGAATATCTGTGCGCTGTCGCACATCCGCACTACGCCACCGCTGGCACACCTCCCATCACCCGCAGGATCACGAGCTGCCACGTGTCGCTGTACTCGGAGGATTCATGCCGCCTGGACGCCCGCCGGCGCAGCCGCGCTCTCGGTGCCGTATGCGGCAAGCCCCGGGATCCGCTCCTGGATGCGACGCTTGAATACGCTCATGATCTCTTCGTAGAGCGCATCGCCCATGAAGGCGTCCTCGTTGCCGGCATCGACGTTCGGGTTGTCGTTCACTTCGATCACGTAGCAGGATTTGCCCACCTGCTTGAGGTCGACCCCGTAAAACCCTGCGCCGATGAGGTTGGCCGCGTCCAGCGCGGCGCGCATGACCGCCTCCGGGACGGTGCCCAGCGGAACGGTGGCGGTCTCTCCCTCCGTGCGCCCGTCGTCATCCCGCTTGATCACCTGCCAGTGGTCCGGCGCCATGAAGTAGCGGCAGGCGAACAGCGCCCGGCGGTCGATGACGCCGATGCGCCAGTCGAAGGCCGTGGGCACGAACTCCTGCGCGATGACGAGCTCGGATTTCTCGAGCAGCTTGCCGATGCATTCGTTCAGCTCGGCTTCGGTTTCGACTTTCATGACCCCGAGCGAGAACGCGCTGTCGGGCTGCTTGAGGATGCAGGGCAGCCCCACCGTGGGGATGATCTGCGCGACGCTTTCGCGATGCACGAGCAGCGACTTGGGCATCGGGAGCTTGTGGCGGGTCAGCAGCTCGTGCAGGTAGACCTTGTTGCTGCACTGGAGGATCGATTCCGGATCGTCGATCACCACCAGCCCGAGAGCGGCGGCCTTGCGCGAGAACTCGTAGGTGTAGTGGTTCGGGTTCGTCGTGTCGCGGATGAAGAGCGCGTGATACTCGTGAAGGCGGTCGATCGCATCCTTGCCGACGATCGACGCGCGCATGCCCAGCTTGGTGGCCGCGCGCACGAAGCGATGCAGCGCCTCCGGGTTGGAGGGCGCATCGGTGCTGCAACCGTCATGCAGGATGGCCACGGCTGGCCGGCCTTCGGCGTCCTGCCGGTTGACCCTGCGCGGGCCAGAAACCACCTGCGTCGCGGCTTTGGCCAGGGCTGCCCGGCGCCCGTCGGGGATATCGGCCAGCGCGACGGCCTCCACTTTCTCGAGCTTGCCGCGCCCGTCCGAGAAAATGAAGCGGGCCTTCAGCAACGGTGCGCGCAGCAGCGCATACAGGCGCCGTGCGAGCGGCTCGAAGCGTCCCGTCGGGTCGCTGCCGAAATACGCTTCCACTTCGAGGGCATTGTCCTTGTCGGGGGTCGCGCCGAGCTGGTCTACAAGCGGCTCCATCTCCTGCGCAAGCAAGTCGTAGACGGGCTTCGATCCCATATCCTCGACGGTGCGAAGGTTGGGGACCGGCTGGTGACCGCGTGCCTCGGCGATCATCGAGACATAGAAGCCCTGACCCTGATAGCGGACGGAGTCGCACAGGTTGTAGACCTTGTCGTAGGCGCCGCTTTCGTACGGAGCGCCAGCCAGGTAGCGTGACGCGACCGTGAAATCCGTTCCCGGGATCTCGTGAGGCCAGAGTTCCGCCCGCTCGACGACGAAAAGGGCCTTTACCATGGTGCTTGCTCCGCGGGTGCTTTCAACGTGGGACCCGTGGTTCGTTCGGCGAACGCGCACGGGGCTTGCGACTGGAGGCGCGGTGCTCGGGCGGGCCGGAACCGTCCTGGAGCAGCTTGCTCCTGCGGCGGCCCATCTTTTCGGCAAGCGCGGCCATGTCGATGCCCGATTCGCGCGCCTTGGGAAAGATGTTTTCTTCCTCCTCGCGGACGTGGTGGGTGATGTACGCGTCCAGCACATGCATCTTGGCGTTCATCATTTCGTCGGAGACGTCCATCGTTTCGAGCTCGAAAACGAGCCGCTCGATGCCTTCGTGTTCGACCTCGGCCTCGTTCATGAGGTCGTCGTCCGCGATTTCGGCCCGCACCGCGGGATAGAAGAGCTCTTCCTCCAGCAGCGCGTGCGTCCGGAGCGTTTGGCAGATCTCGGCTACGAGCCGCCTCTTATCGTCATCCGCGCGGCCGTACTTGATCTCTTCATAAGTCGAGAAAAGGTCTTCGACCCGGTCGTGATCGGCGCGCAGCAACGCAATGGCATCGTCCTCCGGGTCCGGCAGGATGCCCTGAGGAATGAAATCCTGGAGTTTCATGGCAGCCTCCTATCCAAAATCAGGAGGCCGGGCCTCAGGCTGAAACGGGGGTCCTGCCTTCCTCTGCCCACTCGAGGTCGTCGGAGTTCTCCGCGTACTCGAACCTGCGCGAAGCTTCCTGCCAGTTCGCCACCAGCCACCAGCCCTCGAGGAACTCGGGCCGCTTGTTCTGGTGCTTGAGGTAGTACGCGTGCTCCCAGAGGTCGTTCAGCACGATCGGAAACTTGCCTTCCATGATCGGGTTGTCGTGGCCTTGCGTGGTCGTGATCGCGAGCTTGCCGGTTCCGTCCCGGACGAGCCACACCCATCCGGATCCGAACACCTTGCCGCCGGCATCGTCGAATTTCGTCTTGAATTTCTCGAAGCTGCCGAAGTCGCGATTGATTGCTTCCGCCAGCGGGCCCTTGGGGACCCCGCCGCCGGCCTTGGGCGACATCGCGCGCCAATAGATGCAATGGTTCAGGTGTCCGCCTGCGTTGTTGCGCACGGCGGTGCGGATGTTTTCAGGCACCTCCTCGAGATTTAGCAGCAGCCAGGCCGGCGAACGGTCCTGCAGGCCCGGATGCTTCTCGAGGGCGGTGTTGAGCTTGTCTACGTACGAAGCATGATGCTTGTCGTGGTGAATCTGCATGGTCCGCGCGTCTACGTGCGGCTCCAGGGCCGCAGAGTCATAGGGCAGCGCCGGAAGCTCGTGTTTCATCGTCAACTCCTGCGAAACGGGTTTGAAAAAACGCGAAGGCTCAGGCCGTCGCGCTCCACTGCGTTGCCGGCGTGCGCGTCATTGGCACATGGCGCGTGACGGGCAGGCCGTCCATCGCATACGCGGCCGGCGCGGGCGCCGGGTTCAAGAGGCGGCCGAATTCACGCTTGATGCCGCGATAGCACTCGCAGGCGCGCGCTTCGAGGCGCCGGCGGTCGACGACCGTGATCCTGCCGCGGCCGTTGTGGATTAGGCCGGCCGTCTGCAGCTCGGCGGCTTCCTTCGACACGCTCTCACGGCGCACGCCGAGCATGCCGGCGATCGACTCGTGCGTGATCTTGAGCTCATTGGAGGGCAGACGGTCGAGGCTCGAGAGCAGCCAGCGGCAAAGCTGCTGGTGAACCGAGTGGTGGCGGTTGCAGGCGGCAGTCTGCGAGATCTGCGCAAACAGCGATTGCGTGTAGCGCAGCAGGATCTGCTGCACCGTGATCGACGAGTGGAACTCCTCGAGCAGCACATGGCCCTTCATGCGGAACGCGTTGCCGGCGCAGCGCACTACCGCGCGGCTCGGGGTGGTCTCGCAGCCCATGAAGAGGGGCACCCCGATGATGCCCTCGTTACCGACTGCGGCGATTTCGTCCGTCGCCCCGTCTTCCATCATGTAGACCAGCGAAACGATCGAAGTCGTGGGGAAATAGGCGTAACGGATCCGGCTCTCGGATTCGTAGAGCACGTCGCCAAACTTCAGGGTTACCATCTCGAGGCCGCCAAGGAGATGCTCGCTACCCGCGGCCATCAAAGCTGCAAGAAGACGGTTCGGATGTGCGTAGTCGTTAGTGCGCATAGCAAGCCTCCAATTGTTTGTTAGTTGACGCCTGAAGCCCGCCCGGCGCTGGACCCTTCCCGATTTCGCCCACTGGCCGCTCCCCGTCTGTTTCAGTAACTTGGCGCACGGAACTCCTGCACCACGGACGCATAATCGGGGACGCTCGATCTGTGCTGTATCAGCCGTATTCCATTCCTTCTGTAGGACAAATCCGGACATGAACAGGATTCCTTACAGCCACCCTCGAAGCGCAAAAAAAAAGGCCGCCAGTCAGGCGGCCGCAACTGCTTGATCGATAGTGGAGCTACCTCAGCTTGTTCACCGCCAGCAGCCCGGCGACGAGGAAGATCGAGAAAAGCACGAGGAAGACGACGAACAGGATCTTGGAGATCTCGGCGGCACCAACGGCGATGCCGGTAAACCCGAAAATCCCCGCAACGGCGGAAACCAGAAAAAATATCAGGGCCCATTTCAACATTTCTTGCTCCTTGGACGGATACGCCAGCGGTGGCGGACTCAGCGGGGCAGGGGTGCACGGGAAAAATTAGCAACCGCCGTGCCAGTGGCGTCGCCCGGGGGGCGCGCAAAAGTTTCGGCCGGCCTCCCTTGTTAACGTGCAATTGTTGCTCTTTGGTTTGTAAACATTTCCCCGCGCTGGGGCGGGATTCGGCGGGGCACCCGCGCGCGACTACGAGGCTGAGGGCGACAGCCTCTTCATGCAGCTGGAAGTTCAGTCCTCTTCGCCCTGCGGCGCGGCGAGTCCCTTCATGATGAGGCGAAGGCGCTCGAAGTCCTCGCTCTTCGACAGGAAGTAATCCGCTCCGAGCTTCATCATCTTGCGGCGCTGCGCTGGGTTGCTGTAGTTAGTGAAGACCACTACGACCGGGCAGTAAGCGATGTCGGAGCGCGCGGACTTGAGGACCTGGGACCCGTTGCCTTCCGCCAGCCCGAGGTCGAGGATGATTACGTCGCACTCGTCCTGCTGGAGTTTTTCCACTGCGCCGGACTCTGTTTCCTCATAGCCGACGACCTTGATGCGGGGCGAAGTTGCAATGGCCTCGATCAGGTGCTCGCGGATGATGGCCGAGTCTTCCACCAGCAGCACGCGCAGGGGCTCCCACCGTGGCGCGACGCGATTGCCAAGCGCGGCTTCTGAAACCTGGTGCGGGGTTTGTTCGATCGCTGATGCGTTTGCGGCGGCGTTTGCGGCG
>CAZZDV010000019.1:0-3101 GCA_964652785.1 uncultured Bordetella sp. | reverse complement strand
GCGTTTGCGGCGGCGTTTGCGGCGTAGAGCGTCATTTTTGTATCCCCTGTGGGATCGGTAATTGTGCGCAGTGTATCGACGCGCATTTTGGGCAAATGTCGGAATCCTTACCTAGTTGGGGGGGGTGTTTGTCCTACTGGGAACACTTCATCAATCACTTCAACATCGGCTCGGCCGGCGAGCGGCACGCATCTTGCTCAACTGTGTACATGAAGCCAAAAACCGCTACGAGCGCGAGTCGCTCAAAGGGCTCGGCCAAGCCGGCCAAGCGTTCCCCCTCTTACTCGGGCGCTGTCCGCGGGCCCGAATCCTCCAAAGCGTCGGAGAGCGGCACCGAACTCCCGCACGAGCGTGACGAGACGACCGACCCGCGCGCAAAGGATCCGAAGGACCCCGCCGTAGAGCAGGCCTATCGCGACCTCGAAAGCGGCCAGGCGGACACAGACCTGCGGGGAACGGCAACCGGCATTTTCAAGCGCGCACCGAAGGCGCCTCGCTCCCGATAGAGACCGTGCCCCGGCGCACCCGAGCTGCGCCAGATGCGCGCCGATGTCGGTGGTTTCCTACCTTTCCTGCTGCGCACTTCCGATGCCCGTGCCGCGCACACGCGGTCACACTGCGGCGCGTTATCAACGGGAAAGCCGGGCATGCGAGCAAGAGAAAACCAAGCGGGAGAATCGGGTGCGGTGGCGGACATCCACGCGGAATCCGCGCAGGATGCGGCCGACGCCGGCCTCGTCTACGTTTCCGATGCGGAACCGGGCATCCGTCGCCTGCGGCGAGGGAAAAAGTTTGCCTATGCGGGACCGGAGGATCGCCCGATTCGCTCGCGCCTGGTGCTGGTGCGCATTGCGAAGCTTGCGGTGCCACCCGCGTATAGCGACGTCTGGATCTGCGCCAATGCGCGCGGC
The DNA here is from genome assembly GCA_964652785.1 of uncultured Bordetella sp. Classification (GTDB taxonomy): domain Bacteria; phylum Pseudomonadota; class Gammaproteobacteria; order Burkholderiales; family SG8-39; genus SZAS-79. The sequence goes on along the minus strand of CAZZDV010000019.1, from coordinate 2,190 downwards.
CACATCCAGGCCACGGGCCGCGATGCTCGCGGACGCAAGCAGTATCGCTATCACGCCGAATGGCGCACGGCCAGGGACGGCAACAAGTTCGAGCGCATGAAGGATTTCGGCGCCGCGCTGCCGCGATTGCGTCGCCGGCTCCGCCGAGACCTGGCGCTGCCGGGTCTGCCTCGAGACAAGGTGCTCGCGGTAGTGGGCACGCTGCTGGACACGACGCGCGTGAGGATCGGAAACCCCGAGTATGCGCGGGACAACAACAGCTTCGGACTGACGACACTGCGCAATCGCCATGTGCGGTTCGTGCGTGATCATCGCGCGGTGCTGAGCTTTCGCGGCAAGGGCGGCGCCGAGCATGAGGTCGAGGTCGATGACCGTCGCATCGTGCGCATCGTGCGTCACTGCCAGGACCTGCCCGGGCAGCAGTTGTTCCAGTACATCGACGACGACGGCCAGCGGCGCGCGATCGATTCCGACATGGTCAACGCCTACCTGCGCGCGGCGATGGGCGGCGAATTCACCGCGAAGGATTTCCGCACCTGGGGTGCGACGATGCATGCGATTTCGCTGATGGCGGATACGCCCTTGCCGGAGCGCCAGAGCGAGCGCGCGATGAAATCGTGCATTACCTCCGCCATCAAGGAAGTGGCCGCGGGGCTGCGCAATACGCCGGCCGTCTGCCGCAAGTCCTATATCAATCCCCTTGTGTTCACGGCATGGCGATGCGGCGCACTGCACGAGTTGACCCGGACGGGCGTGAGGCGCGGCGGCCCGAGCGCCGAGCGCATGGCCATGAGCTTCCTCGAAACGCATCCGAACAAACCGGAGGTTCGCGCGGGACTTCACGCGCCGTCGGCGCCCATCGGCTTTGGAGGGCGCAATCCTACAAGAAGTCCCGTGGCAGGCCGACATCCAAACGCAGCGCAGGCGCTTAGATTGAACACATAGCGCTGCACGATGAACATCGATCGCGTTGTGGTGGCGAACCCCTAGATCGATACCTGGAGGTCGAAAAATGCACGCCCTGAAACGCGCCACCGCACTCCTGCTGGCTTGTGTTGCGCTAAACATCGGTGCCCTCCATGCGCAGGAAGCGCCACTGATGCTTCTGGCATCCCCGAAGCTCGCCGATCCCGTCTTCGGCCAGACCGTGCTCCTGACGGCCCCCCTCAAGGACGGGGCGCGTATCGGCGTGATCCTCAATCGCCCGACGGATCATCCGATGGACACGCTGTTTCCGGATCACAAGGTGCTCAACCAGATCAAGGACCCGGTGTACTTCGGTGGACCGATGCTGCCGGAAGTGATGGTGGTGATCGTGCGCAGCGACAGCGATCCAGGGCAGGGTACGCTCAAGGTGGGGAACGGCCTTTACCTCGCATTGAGCGCCCCGGTGATCGAAAAGATCCTCAAGGAGTCGCCGCAGAAGGCCCGCTGCTACATCGGCAGCGTGCTCTGGCAGGCGGGGGAGCTCGATGAACAGATCAAGGACGGCGCGTGGTCGATCGTGCAGCCCGACAGCGAGATGATCTTCAGCCGCAACCCGGAAAACCTCTGGGAATCGCTGCAGCACAAGGCCAGGCAATTGACGGCGGAACTCGACGTCCCGCTGATGACTGCGGCGCTGGCGCGCTAACGCAAGCGGAGCGAGGCCCGCTCGGCAGTGGATTTTGTAGGGGAGTGTGCAGGGCACCAATTCGCTTTTGGATGAATGTGGTGTCGGAACGCGCCTACATCCCAGTAAGCGGGCGCAGCGCGGAGAAAAAGGTGAGGTAACGCACAGAAGGCATTTTCCCACGTGGGCTAACGTGGGTCCGCGCTGCAGGCGCAGAGCGAAAATGAACGAATGGCATGAACGAAAGACCAAGAGACAAGAAGCCGTAGTTTTTTCGGAGACACCAGCCCATGTATTACCTGAGAAGGCGGCATGGCCGCAAACCCCAATCCGACCAGAGCCGGGACAAGCCGCCCGCTGCGGTTACAACCCAGGCGCCCCCAGCGATGCCGATCTATGCGGAACCCGAAGAAACGCAGCCGCCGCGGCCTGTGGTCATCACCAAGGCCCGCCGCGCACGCACGGCGCTGCCGGAGTCCGATGACAGCCCGCCCGCGGGTACGTGCCGCGCAGGCACGCTGCACATTGCGCGCGCCAACGCCAACGAATCCGGCGCCAGCCACGGCAAGATTTAACTC
>CAZZDV010000018.1:29299-30398 GCA_964652785.1 uncultured Bordetella sp. | reverse complement strand
TAACTTTGGAGGGAGCTATGACCGGATCGACGAAGTTTGGATCGAAGGTACGCGCGCTTGGCGCGGCACTCGCGTTTACGCTGCTTGGTGGGGCGTTTGGAAACGACGCCGCCGCACAGGACCCTTTGCGTATCAGCATCTGGGGCGGAAGCTGGCGTGATTTCGTCGCCGAGAACATGGCGAAGCGGTTCACCGCCGAAACCGGTGTGCCGGTCGAGTTCATTACCGGCGGGACCATCGACCGGCTCAACAAGGCCAAGCTCTCCAAGGCCAACCCCGAAACCGACCTCATCTTCACCACCAGCCACGTCGGCTGGCTGTACGCCTCGGACGACCTGTACGAGCGGCTCGACATGGCGAAGATTCCGAACGTGAAGACGATCTTCCCGGAAGCGATCATCAGCCCGTTCCACGTCGGGACCTGGTCGTACGTCTACACGATCGCGTACCGTCCCGACCTCGTGCCCGCGGACATCAAGTTCAACTCCTGGGCCGACCTGTGGAGCCCGCGTCTCAAGGGCATGATTGGCCTGCCGGACTTCGATCCAAGCCACATCATTTATGCATCCGCCCTGCTTTCGGGCGGCAAGACCGCAAAGGACTGGGCCGTGGGGCAGAAGAAACTGCTGGAGCTGAAGCCGAACATCAAGGCCTTCTACAGCTCGGATGCCACCAGCCAGGAAAAGATCGGCTCGGGCGAGACGCCCGTCCAGGTCCTGCTCTCGGGCAACGCGTATCACATGATGAACCAGGGCGTGAAGATCAACCTGGTCGTTCCGAAGGAAGGTGCCATCATCGGCATCGACACGATGGGGATCAACAAGGGCAGCAAAAAAATGGACCTCGCGTACAGGTTCATCAATATCGCGCTCGACCCGGCGACGCAGACGCTGGTGGCCAACAAGCAGAAGATGGGACCGGTGAGCTCGCAAGCCAAGGTGGACCCGGCGATCGCGAAGCTCCCCGGCCTATTCACCACCGCGCAGCAATGGAAGGACCAGGCAATCGTCATCGACCACAAGCAGCGCTCCGAACTGCTGGGCGAATGGCGCAAGTGGTTTACCGAAAACCTGATCGCACGCTGAGCGCTCCGCGGCCG
>CAZZDV010000018.1:22799-29199 GCA_964652785.1 uncultured Bordetella sp. | reverse complement strand
GCGGCGGCCCTGCAGCCGGGCCGCGTGATGCCGGACAGCCGGCCGGCGTACTTCGCCTGGTTCATCCTTCCGGCGCTTTTCCTTGCCGCAGCGCTGACGGCCTCGCTCGCTTCGCTGCTCCAGTTCGGCTTTCGCGAGCATATCCCGGGCTCCCTGCAGGTCGGCGGGTTCACCCTCGGCAATTTCGGGCGGATGGGCGAGTGGGTGTACCTGCGGGTGTTCTTAGACAGCCTGCTGCTCTCTGGGTGCACCGCCGTTGGAAACCTCCTGCTGGGCTACCCGCTCGCGTACGCGCTGGTGAGGTCGGACTCGAAGCTCCTCAAGTCGACGATCCTCGTTACTACGATCGTGCCCATGTTCACCGGCGATATCGTGCGCACCTACTCCTGGCTGGTCGTGCTGGGAAAGAACGGGTTCATCAATGGCACCCTGAAATCCGCCGGCCTGATCGACACCTCGCTCGAGCTCCTGTACACGCCGCTGGGAGTGCTGATAGCGCTTGTTCAGTACTCGCTGCCGGTGATGGTGGTCATCCTTGCGGCTGCCATCAGCCATATCGACGTGGCTTACGAGAAAGCCGCCGCCAGCCTCGGGGCGAGCCCATTGAGCGTTCTCTGGAACGTGACCTTGCCGCTTTCGATGCCCGGCATCCTCTCCGGGACCGTGACGATCTTTGCATGGACGCTCTCGGCCTTCGCCACGCCCCAGCTGGTTGGCGGCGGCAAGGTGAACATGATTTCCAACATGGTCTACCAGCTGGGCTTCTCGAACTTCGATTTTCCGTTCGCCGCGGTGCTCAGCATGGTTGCTCTGGTGCTGGTGTTCCTGCTCCTGTATTTCATGGCATTGGGCATGCGGCGCCTTGAACGCGTCGGGTTGCACTAGAGATGCGAGCCAGGGACAAGGCATTGCGCTTCCTGTACGGGCTGCTGATCGCGGTGACGCTCGTGTACGTCACGCTGCCGTCAGTGGTCGTGATCATCACGGCATTCAGCGACAAGGCGCTGCTGATGTTCCCGCCGACCGGGTTTTCGCTCAAATGGTTCGAGCGCGCGATCGGCTACGACGATTTCAGGAAAGGGCTTGCAAACGGGCTCATCATTACCGCATGGGCATCCACGATCGCCCTGGTCTGTGGCACGCTGGCGGCATTCGTCATCGAGCGCTTCGAGTTCGCCGGCAAGCGGACGCTGGAGGCCGTGCTGCTCTCCCCGCTGGTGATCCCGCACTTCACCCTCGGCGTGGCGATGCTGATCCTGGCCTCGGAGATCAACATGTCCAGGACTTTCACGCTGGTCGTCATCTGCCATGTGATCCTCGTGCTGCCTTTCGTGATGCGCGCGGTCTATGTATCGCTCAGGAACATCGATCCCGCCCTCGAGCGCGCGGCCGCCAGCCTGGGGGCGTCGCCGCTGACCGTTTTCCTGCGCATCGACCTCCCGCTGCTGGCGCCCGGCCTCGCGGGAGGATGGCTCTTCGCCGCGATCCTGTCCTTCAACGAATTTACCGCCACGCTGTTCGTCACCGGCCAGCGGACGCAGACCCTGCCGGTGGCGATGTACACGTACGTGCGCGAATACGCGGACCCGACCATGGCCGCGATATCCTCGATGCTGATTGCGGCGACCGTGCTGTTCCTGGTCGCGGCTAACCGATGGCTGGGCCTGGAGCGGATCCTTTCGATCCAGCAGGCGCGATGATCAACGAAAGCAAAGGACTCTGATGGGAGCAAACCAAACCGGGCGAGAGGAGGGGGCTCCGCCCCCTCCTCAAAACCTCCCCTTTCGCGCACCGCTTTCCGGACCCGACGTCTGGGTCGGCAGCGAAATGGCAGCGCGCAGCGACTGGATCCATGTGCTCGACAGGGCGGAGATCGAGGATCTCGAGCGCGCGATCTCGGCGGTGCGCGAGGCGCGCTCGGACATGTATTCGGTGACCGCGGAGAATTTCCCCCTCCCCGTCCTCTCGCGCCGGTTCGCGGCAATCTCCGAGGCGCTGGAGCGCGGTTGCGGTGTTGCGAACATCCGCGGGATTCCGACCGGCGACTTTTCCATGGAAGACCTGCGCTGGGTCCTCTGGGGGATCGGCGCCCACCTTGGCACCGCGGTCTCGCAGAACAAGGCTGGCGAATTCTTCGCCGAAGTCCGGGACTACGGCGAACAGCTCGGCCTCCCGAGTTCGCGTGGCTACCGCTCGGCCTCGTCGCTTCGGTTCCACACGGACCGATGCGACGTGGTGGCCTTGCTGTGCGCCCGCCAATGCAAGGAAGGCGGCGAGAGCAAGATCGTGAGCACGCCGGCGCTCCATAACGCAATGCTCGAGCGCCGCCCGGATTTGCTGGAGGAATTGTTCGGCAGCTATCACCACAGCCGCCAGAACGAGCAGGTGCCCGGTGAATTGCCCTACTACGTCAATCCGGTCTTCGGTGTGCATGAAGGCCGTTTCTCGAGCCAGTACTCGCGCTCCTATGTCGAGTCGGCGCAGAAATTCAATGGCACGCCGCGGCTGCGCGAGGAGCAGGACGAGGCGCTCGACTTGCTCGCCTCGTTGGCCGAAGAGCTTTGCCTGCAGACTCGCATGGAGGCGGGCGACATCCAGCTGCTCAACAACCATGTCACCTACCATTCGCGCACCGCGATCGTCGATTTCGACGAGCTGGAAGAAAAGCGCCTCGTGTACCGCCTGTGGCTCTCGACACCCCAGAGCCGGGAGTTGCCGGCTAGCTATGACGTGCTATGGGGGCCGACTGGCGCCGGTGCGCTTCGGGGCGGTGTGACCCCGCAGAACGGTCTTCGCAACGTGGCCGACTGGCGCCGCGCTGCTGGCAAGGCCGCCTGAGCCCCGTCATGAGCGAGACCTTCAGCGTTTCGGTCGAAGGCCTCTCCAAGTCGTTCGACGGCACGCCAGCCGTGAACGACGTGTCGCTCGAGGTCAGGAAGGGGGAGTTCCTGACTTTGCTCGGGCCTTCAGGCTGCGGCAAGACCACGCTGTTGAACCTCATCGCAGGCTTCCTCGAGCCCGATCGAGGCGAGATCTTCATCGATGGGGACCTCGTCACGCGGGTGCCGCCGTATCTCCGATCCATCGGGATGGTGTTCCAGAGTTATGCGCTGTTCCCGCACATGACCGTTGCGCAGAACGTGGCGTTCGGGCTCAAGATGCGCAAGGTCCCTGCGGCGGAGATCGCGAAGCGCGTTGCCGAAGCCCTCGACATGGTGCGAATGCCGCAGATGGGCGGCCGCACCCCCCGGCAGTTGTCCGGAGGGCAACAGCAAAGGGTGGCGCTGGCAAGGGCGCTGGTCATCAATCCCAAGGTGGTGCTGCTCGACGAGCCTTTCTCGGCAATCGACAAGAACCTGCGGGCCGAGATGCAGGTCGAGCTCAAGCAGATCCAGAAGCGGGTAGGGATCACCACGCTGTTCGTCACGCACGACCAGTCCGAGGCGCTGTCCCTCTCGGACCGGATCGCAGTCATGTCGCAGGGGAGGATCGAACAGCTTTCCGAGCCCGCGCACCTGTATCGCAGCCCGGCCACGAGCTTCGTGGCCTCGTTCATCGGCGACATCAATCGCCTGACCTGCAGGATCGGGCCGGCTTCGGGCGCGGATACGCTGCTCGAGATCGGCACCGTCCGCGTCCGGTTGCCGTCTTCGCGGGCCGATGGCCTTGGACCGGGGTCGGCGGCGGTCCTTTTCCTGCGCCCGGAAGAGCTTGCGCTCGTTCCTGAAGCCGACCCGGCGGCCAACCTGGGCACTGCCGTTGTCGAGACTCATGTGTATCAGGGCACGCACGTAGACATCTATGTACGGTGCGACGACGGCCGTCTCATGCGCGCCCGCCACGCGGGCTTCGGGGCGATCGAGCAGTTTCCCGCAGGCGGCCGCACCGGCGTGCGTGCCAACCTCGAGCAGGCATTTCTCTTCCCAGCAACGTGAGGCCCGCATGCCGTATACCAAGCCGTTCCTTAAGCTCACCCACGAGGGCGCAATGCGCGCACTCGAGGCCGCCCTCGAGAAAGCCGAGTCGCTCGGCGTGCCGCAGAACATCACCATCGTGGACGACGGCGGCAACCTGCTCGCCTTCGTGCGCATGGACGGCGCCAAGACGATGTCGATCCGCACATCCCAGAAAAAGGCGATCTCGGCCGCATCGCATCGCCAGCCTTCGGGCCAGCTCAAGCCCGAGCTCGAGGTGAAAATGGCGATCGCCACCGATGGCGGCCTGACCAACCTCGAAGGCGGATTTCCCATAATGATCGAAGGCATTTGCGTAGGCGCGATCGGCGTGGGCTCGGGCACGGGCGCACAGGATTGCGAGGTTGCAAGGGCGGGGCTGGCCGCGCTCGGGGCGCAACCGCTGTAGGAGCCCGGCGGCCGTCCGACGGCTGTGCGGCCGCGAAGTACAATCGACGCCATTGCGCCACTGCCTGGCGCCCGGGAAATTCGCGATGTCCGTGTCGTTCGACGGCAAGCTGGTGGTGGCCATTTCATCGAGGGCCCTGTTCGACTTCGAGGAGGAGAACGAGGTCTTCGACAAGAATGGCGATCGCGCGTACATGGAGCTGCAGCTATCGCGCCTCGAGGATTGCGCGCGGCAGGGCGTCGCTTTCCCCCTCGTGCAGAAGCTGCTTGCGTTCAATACGCCCGATGAGCACCGGGTCGAGGTCGTCATCCTGTCGAAGAACGATCCGGTCTCGGGGCTGCGCGTATTCCGGTCGGCCAAGCAGGCGGGATTGAAGCTCGAGCGCGGCGTGTTCACGCGCGGCCGGAATGCCTACCATTACCTGGAGGCGCTCAAGGCCAACCTCTTCCTGTCCGCGAACGAGGATGACGTGCGCGGCGCGCTCGATGCGAGCTTTCCCGCAGCGCGAGTGATCCCCGAATCGGCGCAGGCCGCCGGCCGTCACGCCGGCGAGGTGCGCATCGCCTTCGACGGCGATGCGGTCCTGTTCTCAGACGAAGCCGAAGTGGTCTACCAGCGCGACGGGCTCGCGGCTTTCCAGCGCCATGAGACCGAGCACGCGCACAGGCCGCTGCCGCCGGGGCCGTTCAAGCCGCTGCTCGAGGCGCTGCACCGGCTGCAGACCGCGGGAGCGGAAGTGCCGATGCGCATCCGCACTGCGCTGGTGACCGCGCGAAGCGCGCCAGCCCACGAGCGCGCAGTGCGTACCCTGATGGACTGGAACATCGGCGTGGACGAGGCCATGTTCCTTGGCGGGCTGGACAAGAGCGAGTTCCTTTGCGCTTTCCAGCCGGACATCTACTTCGACGACCAGCGCGGGCATGTGGAAGCCGCGCAGAAACGGGTGGCCACCGGCCACGTGCCTTTCGGCGTGTCTAACCTGCGAAAGCGCTAGCGGCACCTTCCTGCAGTCTTCCTTCCTCCACCGCATGGCAGGCCACGCTCCGCCCGCCGGGCACTTCGAGCCGCAATGGCCGCTCCTGCCTGCATCGATCGTTCGCATGCGGGCAGCGCGGGTTGAAAGTGCAGCCCGGGGGCGGTGAAAGCGGGTTGGGGACTTCGCCGGCCACAGGTGTGCGCGCTTTGCCGCTCATCTCGAGATCCGGGATCGCATCGATCAGCATCCGGGTATAGGGATGGCGCGGACGCGCGAACAGGTCGTTCGCGTCCGCCACTTCCACGAGCCTTCCGAGGTACATCACACCCACGCGCGTAGCGATGTGCCCGACCACCGCGAGGTTGTGCGAAATAAAGAGATAGGTCAGCCCGAGCCGTTGCTGCAGGTCCTTCATGAGGTTGAGGATCTGGGCCTGCACGGAGACGTCCAGCGCCGAGGTCGGCTCGTCGCAGACGAGGAATTCGGGATTGGACGAAAGCGCCCGCGCAATCGAAACGCGCTGGCGCTGCCCGCCTGAAAATTCGTGCGGGTACTTCTCGCCGTCTTCCGGCGCGAGCCCGACCTGGGTGAGGAGTTCTCCCACGCGGGCCGTGAGCTCGGCGCGGCTTTGCGCGAGCCCCTGCACGACAATGGGCTCGGCCACGATGTCGCGCACCCGCCAGCGCGGGTTGAGGCTTGCATACGGGTCCTGGAAGATCATCTGCATGCGGCGGCGAAGCGGTGCCGACGCGGGGTCGGCGAGGTCGTTGCCTTCGAACTCGATCTTTCCCTGCGAAGGGGCATACAGCCCGACGATCAGCCGCGCCACCGTGGACTTGCCGCAACCCGATTCGCCCACCAGCGCCAGCGTTTCGCCGCGCCGGATTGCAAAGGACACATCGTCGACCGCGCGCAGGCTCCTGCGTCCTTCGCCTTCAAGCACCCGGTTTAGCCACGGGCGCGAAACGTCGAAGCTGCGCCCGACACCCTTCAGCTCGAGCAGGATGTCAGCGGGCATCGAGCAGGATTTCAGCGGGCATCGAGCAGGATTTCAGCGGGCAT
>CAZZDV010000018.1:10046-22699 GCA_964652785.1 uncultured Bordetella sp. | reverse complement strand
GAGCAGGATTTCAGCGGGCATAGAGCAGGATTTCAGCGGGCATACAACCAGCAGGCGGCCTGGTTGGTGCCCGCGTCCATAGGGGAGGGCCGCTCTGCCATGCAGCGCTCGAAGCGGCTCGGGCAGCGGGGATTGAATGCGCAGCCCCGCGGGATCGCCGTCAGCCTTGGCATCGCCCCGTCGATCTGCGCGAGAGACTTGCGCCTGTCGCCAAGCTTCGGGATGGAACTCATCAGCCCCGACGTGTAAGGGTGGCGCGGCGCGTGGATGATCTCCTTGACCGGCCCGATCTCCGCCAGCCGACCCGCATACAGGACCGCGACCCGGTCGGCCGTCTCGGCGATCACGCCCATGTCGTGCGTGATGAGCATGACCGCGGCGCCGTTTTCCCGGGCGAGTTTCTTGAGCAACTCGATGATCTGCGCCTGGATGGACACGTCGAGCGCCGTCGTCGGCTCGTCGGCGACGATGAGCCGCGGCCGTGCGCAAAGGGCGAGCGCGATCACGACGCGCTGGCGCATGCCTCCGGAGAAATGATGCGGGTAATTGTCGATGCGGGCGTCGGGGGCCGGGATGCCGACCTCGGCCAGCAACTCGATCGCGCGCACGCGCGCCTTGCGGTCGTCGAGGCCAAGGTGCGCCTGGACGGTTTCGATCAGCTGCTCGCCTATCGTGAACAGCGGATTGAGCGAGGTGAGCGGGTCCTGGAAGATCGCGCCGATGCGCTTGCCCCGGATGCGCCTCATCGATTCGGGCGGCAGGTTGTCGATCCTCTCGCCTTCGAGGAGGATCTCGCCGGCGGCGATGCGTCCGGGCGGCTCGAGCAACCCGATGATCGCCATCCCGGTGAGCGATTTTCCGGCGCCGGACTCGCCGACGACCCCCAGCACTTCCCCGGGCGCGATCTCGAATGACAGGTCGTCGACCGCCACCAGGCGTCCGCGCCGCGTGGGAAACTCGACCCGCAGATTGCGCACCTCGAGCAGCGCGGTCATGTCAGTAGGATTCCCCGGGGAACTGCTCCCAGACCAGGGGTCCGAGGCAAAAATGTCAGTAGCACCTCAGCGCAGCTTGGGATTGAGCGCATCGCGCAGCCAGTCGCCAAGGAGGTTCACCGAGAGCACGAGCACGATCAGCGCCATGCCCGGGAAAACCGTGATCCACCACTCCCCCGAAAGCAGGAAGTCGTTGCCGACGCGGATCAGGGTGCCGAGCGAAGGCTGGGTGGCCGGGACACCGACGCCGAGGAAGGAGAGGGTGGCTTCGGTGATGATGGCCGTCGCGATATGGATCGTGGCGATCACGAGCACGGGCCCGAGCACGTTCGGGAGCACGTGGCTCAGCATGATCGACGCCTGGCTGCGCCCGATCACACGCGCGGCCTGGACGTACTCCTTGCTGCGTTCCACGAGCGTCGACCCTCGCACGGTCCGGGCGTACTGCACCCAGCCGGAAACGCCGATGGCGAGGATGAGGACGTAGATCGCTATCTTGTCGTGGGCCTCGCGTGGAAGCGCGACGCGCGCGACGCCGTCGATCAGCAGGGCCACGAGGATCGGCGGAAAGGACAGCTGGATGTCGGCCACGCGCATGATGAACGCGTCCAGCCTGCCGCCGACATAACCGGCGATCAGGCCGAGGCCGACCCCGAGCATCATCGAAAAGATCACCGAGGCGACGCCCACCGCGAGCGAGATGCGCGCCCCGAACATGATCGTCGAGAGCATGTCGCGCCCCTGGTCGTCCGTGCCGAGGAGATACCGCGGCGTGCCTCCGGCCACCCAGGCGGGCGGCGTGAAGCCATCGGTCAGCACAAGGGTGCCGCTATCGAACGGGTTGTGTGGCGCGATCCAGGGAGCGAAGAGCGCGCCCCCGACGCAAGTGAGCGTCATGAGCGCGGCCAGCATGATCACCGGCGACTGGCGAAAGCTCCATGCGAGATCGTGGTCCCAGACTCCCCGCAATCTCCCCCCGGAGCTCAAGTGCAGTGCCGCTTCCCGGACGCTTCGGCGCGTAGCCGACTTACTCGATGCGCACGAAACGGGACTCGGGACGGTCGTCCGCCTTGTGGACGGTGCTCACGTTCCGCTTCATCGCCCAGGGGCGCAGCTGGTGGTGCAGCGGGATGTAGTAGAAGTTGTCGCGCGTGATCGTGAGGCCGTCGCGCAGGAGCACATCGCGCTTCTTCGCATCGGTTTCGACCTTGGCCGCGTCGATCAGCGCGTCGAGCTTGGCGTCGCTGATGCGGCCGAGGTTGAAGCTGCCGTCGGCGCCGGTCGTTTTGGTGCGCATGAGCGACTGCAGCGTGTAGTTTGCGTCGAACGTCGCAACGCCCCAGCCAAGCATGTAGGCGCTGTGGTCGAACTTCTGGATCTTGGAGATGAAGCTGGCCATCGGCTGCGCGTTCAGCTTCACCTTGAGGCCGATGCGCGCCCACATGCCCACGAGGGCCTGGCAGATCTCCTCGTCGTTCACGTAGCGGTTGTTCGGGCAGTCGAGGCCGAACTCGAAGCCGGCGGGGTAACCAGCCTCGGCCAGCAGCTTCTTCGCGCCTTCCATGTCGGGGGGCGAAACCTTGTCGAGGTCGTTGCTATGGCCGTGGACACCGGGGGCGACCATGATCGCGGCGGGAATCGACAGGCCCCGCATGGTCACGCGCTTGATTGCCTCGCGGTCGACCGAGATGTTCAGCGCCCTGCGTACGCGAATGTCCTTGAACGGGTTCTTGCCCTTGATGTTCGAATACAACAGTTCAGGGCTGTGCTGGTCCATGCCGATGAAGATCGTGCGCACCTCATGGCCGTCGAGCACCTTGAGTTTCTGGTCGTTGCGCAGGCGCGTCACGTCCTGGGTGGGGAGGTCGGTCACGAGGTCGACGTCGCCGGCGAGCAGGGCAGACACGCGCGTTGCATCGGACTTGATCGGGGTGTAGATCACCTCGGTGGCGTTGCCTTCTATCTTGTCCCACCACGCCGTATTGGCCTGCATGACGATGCGCTTGTCCGGTTCCCAGAGCTTGATCACATACGGGCCGGTGCCGTTGGCGTTGCGCGAAGCAAACGACTCTTCCTTGGCCACGTAGTTCTGCACGCTCTCGGACCTGTTCTTCGTCGACCATGCCTTGTTCATGATGCGGAAATCCACGAGCAGGCGCAGGAGCACGGGGTTCGGCCCGGACAGGTTCAACTCGACCGTGTAGTCGTCGATCTTCCTCACTTCCTTCACGCCGGAAACGTAGATCTGGTTGGTGCCCTGCGGCTGGATGATCCGGCCGTAGGAGAAGACCACGTCGTCGGCGGTGAACGGCGACCCGTCATGGAACTTGACGTTCTTGCGCAGGTTGAACCGCCACTGCGTCGGGGTAACCTGCTGCCAGCTCGTGGCAAGGCTCGGCTCCACCTGGAAATCCTTGGTGTAGCGCACCAGGCTCTCGTACGTATGCTGCAGCAGCCCGTGCGTCGTGGCGTGGTTCTGCGAATGCGGGTCGAGGGTGAGGATGTCGTTCTGTGCGCCCCATCTCAACGTGGCCGCGAAGGCGGGAACGCAGACGACGGCAGATGCGACGAGAGCGGCAGTTGCGGCGGCAAACAGGCGTGCAAGCTTCATTTGTGACCTCCCAGTCAGGCGATTATTTTACCGGCAGCGATTCCTCGACGAGCGCGGCCAGAAAGCCCGCGCCCATCGGGATCACGTCATCGTTGAAATCGTAGTTCGGGTTGTGAAGAAAGCACCCCATGGGTCCGCCGCCCTGGCCGAGGAACACATAAGCCCCCGGACGCTCCTGCAGCATGTACGAAAAGTCCTCCCCGCCCATGGTCGGGTCGGCATCTGTAACCACGTTCTCCGCGCCGAAGATCCTGCCGCCCACTTTGGCGGCGAAGAGCGCCTCGCGTTCCGTGTTGACCGTAGCCGGGTAGTTGCGCTGGTAGTCGATCTGGGCACTGCCGCCCATTGCGGTTGCCACCCCGGTGACGATTTCCTTGACGCGCTTTTCGGCCATATCGCGGGTTTCCGCGCGGAAAGAGCGGATCGTGCCGCAAAGCTTCACCTCGTTTGGGATCACGTTGTACGCGCCCACCTGGCTGGTCTGCATCGAGCACAGGCTCACGACCACGGCATCGACCGGGCTGACGTTGCGGCTCGCGACCGTTTGCAGCGCCGTGATGATGTGGGCGGTGATCACCACCGGGTCGATCGACTGGTGCGGCATGGCGGCGTGGCCGCCCTTGCCGCGCACGGTGATCGTGAGCTCGTCGGTGGCCGCCATTACCGGGCCAGGTCGCACGGCCATCTTGCCCGGGGGCAGGCTCGGCCAGTTGTGAAGCGCGTAGATTTCGTTGGCCGGGAAACGCTCGAACAGGCCGTCGTCGATCATGACCTTTCCGCCACCACCGCCTTCCTCGGCCGGCTGGAAGATCACGTACGCCGTGCCATCGAAATTGCGTGTTTCGGCGAGGTACCGGGCCGTGCCCAGCAGCATGGTGGTGTGACCGTCATGTCCGCACGCATGCATGCAGCCTGCATTGACCGATTTGTACGGCATGTTTCCGAGCTCGTGCATCGGGAGGCAGTCCATGTCGGCGCGCAATCCGATCGCGCGTCCGCTCGTCGATTTGCGGCCCGGGATGACGCCGACGAGCCCGGTCTTGGCGAGGCCGCGATGGACTTCGATTCCCCAGCCCTCGAGCTTCGCCGCGACGAGGTCGGAGGTGCGCTGCTCGGTAAACCCGAGTTCCGGATGGGCGTGGATGTCGTGGCGGATTGCGGTCAGTTCCGCGTGAAAGGCCCTGATCCTTTCCACGGGCGTATCGAGCTTGAGGGGTGCATTCATGATTGCTCCGTTCCTAGTGCGCTGCCACCGCGCGATCGAGGCGCAAGCGCGGGTCCACGGCATAGTAAAGCAGATCGACGACCAGGTTGATCACGACGAAAAAGAGCGCGATCAGGCATAGATAGGCCGCCATGACCGGGATATCGGCCACGGTCACGGCCTGGATAAACAGCAGGCCCATGCCCGGCCACTGGAAAACGGTCTCGGTGATGATGGCGAAAGCGATGATCGCGCCAAGCTGGAGGCCAGCGATCGTGATGACCGGCACCAGCGTGTTCTTCAGCGCATGGCGGAAATGCACCGCGCGGTCCGACAGGCCGCGCGCCCGCGCGAACTTGATGTAGTCGGTGCGCAGCACCTCGAGCATCTCGGAGCGCACCAGGCGCATGATCAGCGTGACCTGGAAGAGCCCCAGCGTGATTGCCGGCAGGATCAGCGACTTGATGCCCGAGGGCGTCAGCAGCCCGGTGGTCCACCACCCGATGGCGACGGTTTCGCCTCGCCCAAAGGACGGGAGCCAGCCGAGCACGACCGCGAAAACCAGGATCAGAAGGATGCCGATCAGGAAAGTCGGCAACGACACGCCGATCAGCGAAATCGCAAGGAAGACCTGCGCCAGCCACGTATTGCGGCGCAGTGCCGTGTAAACGCCCATCGGGATCCCTGCCGCGAGCGCGAGGAACGCGGCCACGAATGAAAGCTCGAGCGTCGCGGGCAGGCGTTCGACGAAGAGCCTCGACACCGGTTGCACCTGGCGCAGGCTCAGCCCGAAGTCTCCCTGCAGCGCACGGCCAACGAAATTCGCGTACTGGACGTAGAAAGGCTTGTCGAGGCCCAGCAGCTTGGTGACCCTTTCCCGGTTCTCGGGCGTGGCGTCCTGGCCGAGCATGAACAAGACCGGGTCGCCTACGAACGTGAACAGCGAGAAGGCGATGAATCCGACCGTCAGCATGACAAGCACGGCCTGGGCTACCCGGCGCAGAATGAAGGCGAGCATGGGTTGGATTCCGGTTGCGCCACGGGATGGGCGCCGCAATCATGGTGCCGAATTCACCCGACCCAGTCAAACCGCACCGTAGAATTCGCCGGTGAGTTCGCCCCCCCCTGATTCGCCCTTTTTTGCCGAAAGGCTCATCGCCTGGCAGCGCCGGCACGGCCGCCACGACCTGCCCTGGCAGGGCACCCGGGATCCTTACCGGATCTGGGTTTCGGAGATCATGCTGCAGCAGACCCAGGTAGGCGCGGTGGTCGGGTATTTCGCGCGGTTCATGGCGCGGTTCCCGGACGTGAATTCGCTTGCGTCGGCCAGCGAGGACGACGTGCTCCAACTCTGGAGCGGCCTTGGTTACTACGCCCGCGCCCGCAATTTGCACAAGGCTGCCCGCGACATCATGGAAGCCCCTGGCGGACGGTTTCCCGGAACCGCCGCGGAGATCGCCCTCCTTCCCGGCATCGGCCGCTCGACCGCGGCCGCAATCGCGGCATTCGCGTTCGGCGAGCGTGGCCCCATCCTCGATGGCAACGTAAAGCGAGTGCTTGCGCGCCGTTTCGGCATCGAAGGGTTTCCGGGGACTGCCAAAGTCGAAGCCAGGCTCTGGGAGCTGGCGGAATCCCTGCTGCCCGGCGGCGGCGAGAAAGGCGCAATCGAGGCCTACACGCAGGGACTCATGGACCTGGGTGCGACGGTCTGCACGCGCAACAACCCAGCCTGCGGGGAGTGCCCCCTATCGGAGGAATGCGTCGCGCGGAGAACCGAAAGGACCGGCGAGCTGCCGGCGCCGCGGCCAAGGAAGAACTACCAGACGCGCGAAGCCCGCTGGCTGGTGTTGCGGTATCGCGGCCAGGTGCTTCTCGAGCGACGGCCCTCCGCTGGAATCTGGGGCGGACTTTGGACTTTTCCCGAGATCGAAAGCGAGGATCCCGCGCCGGACTGTCTTGCACGGTTCGGCTGCGAGCTCTCCGGCCACCGCGAGCTGCCTTCGTTTGCCCACGCCTTCACCCATTTCCGCCTTCGGATATCGCCGGTCATGTGCGACGTGGGCGCACTCCGGCCCGGCGTGGAAGCGCAAGGCAGGATCTGGCTCGACCCGCACGAAGCGATCGCAGCGGCCGTGCCTGCGCCAGTGCGGAAAGTCCTGCGGGAGCTCTAGCGGGCGAGGCCGTGCTGGAGCAGGAACTTGTTCAGGATCTCGATGCGTTGCATCGCATCGCCGAGCTCGAGGAGCTTTTGCTTGGCGCCAAGCGGCACCGGGAGGATCTCGGTCAGTCTCGATCCCACCCAGGACGCCGAATCCAGTTGCGCCGGCAATGCCACGATCCCGGCCCCATGCTCGTCGATGACCGCTTTCAGGAGCGCGGCGCAGGCCTCGAATTCGTCGGGCAGCTTCGCGTCTTCCTCGGGGGCCAGCATTTCCACCTCGGCCCTGGTGAGCCCGGCCTGCGTGACCCGGGACGACTTGATCCGAAACCGCTGCTCTCCGAGCGTCTTGATCGAAAGGACGCCCAGCTGCGCCATGTCCCACTCGACAATGCGCGCGGTACACCCGATCGGCTCCGGAGTTGCCGGGACGCCAACCTCGTTACCGCTGCGGATCAGGCAAATGCCAAAGGGGAGGTCGTCTTTCAGGCAACCCTTCGCCATGTCCATGTAGCGCTGCTCGAAGATGCGCAGGGGCAGCAGGCCACCCGGAAAGAGCACTGCGTTTAGCGGGAAGATCGGAAGATCCCCGGTAAGCTGCTCGCTCAATCCTCGGGATCCCTGTTGGCGAGGCCGCGGTGCCTGACAAGCACCGGCCATGCTTTGCCGAAATCGGCAGCCAGCTTTTCGGCGAGATAGACCGAGCGGTGCTGGCCGCCCGTGCAGCCGATCGCGACCGTAACGTGGTAGCGGTTGTCGCGCACCATGTCCGGCAGCCATCGGAGCAGGAAAGTACGGACATCCTCGAAGAGGCGTCCGACGGCTTCCTGGCTTTCGAGGAACTCGATCACGGGCGCGTCCCTGCCGGTGAGCAAGCTGAGTTCGGGCACGTAGTACGGGTTCGGAAGCATGCGCGCGTCGATCACCCAGTTCGCATCCAGCGGGATGCCATCCTTGAAGCCGAAGGATTCGAACAGCAGCATCATCGATGCGGAATTCAGCCCCAGCAGGTCCTTGATCCAGTGGCGCAGGGCCTTTGGAGCAAGGTCGCTCGTATCGATGCGGTGGCCGATCTCGCCAACGCCCGCGAGCATCTCCCGCTCTCGCTCGATCGCTTCGGCCACCGTGAGGCCCTGGCCCGCGAGAGGATGCCGGCGCCGCGTCTCGGAAAAACGCCGCAGCAGCGATTGCTGGCTGGCTTCGAGGTACAGCAGGCGCGAGTTGATTCCCCGGGCACGCAGGGCGGCGAGACTCTTCGGGAGGGCGGACAGGGCCACGCTGCGGGCATCCACGCTTACCGCCACATGCGCGTGGCCGGCCTCGGCGAGAAAGCGGACAACCTCGGCCAGCAGCGCCGCTGGAAGGTTGTCGACGCAGTAGTAACCCGCATCTTCGAGGACGGTCAGGGCAATACTCTTGCCGGACCCGGACATTCCGCTTACCAGGACGAGTTGCATGGACATGCGGAAAGCTTATAACGAAACCGGCCGCGATGCGGCGCGGCCGGCCGGCTACTCTTCGCTTTCGCCCTCGTACTCGATGGCCTGCTTCTGGCGCATGATGAATTCCGCAGTGCTGTCGATGCCTCGAAGGTGCAGGATGTAATTTCGCACCGCCGCTTCGAGAAGAACGGCCAGGTTGCGCCCGGCCGCGACCGGGATCACGACCTTGCGCACGGTGATGGCGAGGATTTCTTCGGACTGTTCGGCAAGAGGCAGGCGCTCGACTTCCGCGCCGCCCGGCGTCGGTTTCTCGAGGTGCACGATCAGCTTGAGCCGCATCTTCGGCCGCACCGCGGTTTCGCCGAAGATCGTGCGCACGTTCAGGAGCCCAAGTCCGCGCACCTCGATGAAGTCTTTCAGGACCGGCGGGCAACGGCCCTCGAGGATCTTGGGAGCGACTCGCGAAATCTCGACGACGTCGTCCGCAACGAGCCCATGCCCGCGGCTGATGAGCTCGAGGCCAAGCTCGCTCTTGCCTACGCCCGATTCGCCGGTCACCAGCACCCCGAGGCCAAGCACGTCCATGAAGACGCCATGGCGCGTGGTTTTCTCGGCCAGCGCCTTGGCGAGGTAGCGGGCAAGCGCCTCGATCACGCGCGGCGCCGCCAGCGGCGTGGCGAACAGCGGGGTATGCGACTCGCGTGCGCCCACGAGGATCTCTGCCGGGGTGCTTATCGCGTCCGCGACGATGACCGCGGTAAGCGGGCCGGAGAATAGCTTGGCGACAAACTCGGCGCGGGCGCCCTCGGAAAACGCGCCGAACATCGAGGCCTCGTAACTGCCGAGGACCTGGACGCTGTTCGGGTGCGTGAGGTTGAGGTGCCCGATCAGCGACGCGGAAGCCGCGGCTTCGCGCTTTACCGCGGTGCTGCCGTCCTGTCCCGCGATCCAGGACAGTTGCAGCGCCTCGCGGTTGTCTTCATGCAACTGCGTGACGTTGACCTGCAGCATCCGGTTGCCATGTGGCGATGAGTTGATGAAGGCTGGCGCAATCCGCCGCGGTGTTCATGGATTCGCGCAATTCGACGTCGCTGAACATCTGCGCCAGCTCCGAGAGGATCTGGAGGTGCTTCTCGGTGGCCTGCTCCGGCACAAGCAGCGCGAACACGAGGTTGACGGGCTGGGAGTCGGGCGCATCGAACGGCACAGGCATCGAAATCCGCACCAGCGCGCCCAGCGCATCCTTGAGCCCCTTGATGCGTCCATGCGGGATCGCAACGCCATGTCCGAGCCCGGTCGAACCCAGCCGCTCCCGCGCGAAAAGGCTGTCAAAAACGACGCTGCTGGCCACGCCGTGGTTGTTCTCGAAAAGCAGGCCCAGATGCTCGAAAAGGCGTTTCTTGCTCGAGACTGAAACATCGACCACGACGTTGGCCGGCGGAAGAAGCTTGGCGACTAGATTCATGGATCGGGGCGCTGAAAAGCCCGCCGGGATGCGGGTGGCCTGCGAAAGGGCGCGCATTATAGCCCGGGTGCGGCAGCCCGCGCCCGGGATCTCTTTTTGTACGTTACGGCCCCGGCAGGGGCGCTGCTCAGGGCTCGGCGCCCGGGTGATGCTTCAGCGCGTCGTGGGGCTTGGCCTGGGTCTTGTCCTTGTACTTGATGACCTGTCGGTCGAGCTTGTCGACCAGGAGGTCGATCGCGGCGTACAGGTCGGCGTCGCTGCATTCGGCATGGATGTCCTTGCCGGGAACATGCAATGTCACTTCGGCCTTCTGCAGGAGCTTTTCCACCGACAGGATGACGTGGGCGTCGATCACGTGGTCGAAATGCCGCGTGACCCGATCCATCTTGCCGCTCACGTAGGTGCGTATCGCCGGGGTTACATCGAGATGATGGCCGCTGACATTCAGGTTCATTGGCGCCTCCGGGCTTTGGGGTTGGGGATTACAGGGATTTTCTGAGGTTGACCGGCGGGATCTGCAACGATTCGCGGTACTTCGCAATCGTCCGCCTTGCCACCACGATACCCTGTTGGCCGAGAATTTGCGAGATACGGGAGTCTGACATCGGGGTCTTCGTGTCTTCGGCGGCCACCAGCTGCTTGATCAGGGCGCGGATCGCCGTTGCGGAACAAGCGCCGCCGGTCTCTGTCGACACATGGCTGCCGAAGAAGTACTTGAGCTCGTACGTGCCCCGGGGCGTGGCCATGTATTTCTGGGTGGTGACCCTCGAGATGGTGCTCTCGTGCAGCCCGAGCGTTTCGGCGATTTCGCGCAGCACCATCGGGCGCATCGCCACCTCGCCATGCTCGAAAAAATGACGCTGGCGGTCGATGATCGCTTGCGATACGCGCAGGATCGTGTCGAACCTCTGCTGCACGTTCTTGATCAGCCAGCGCGCTTCCTGGAGCTGGCCTGACATCGCATTCGAGCCGTTCCGGTTTCCGGAAAGCAGGGAGGCGTACAGCCGGTTGATGCACAATCGCGGCATTGCTTCACGATTCAGGCTTGCGCGCCATACGCCCTTGATCCTGCGCACGATCACATCGGGAATCACATAGCGCGTTTCGGTGTTCGAATAGGCCGCGCCGGGGTGCGGATTGAGCTTGAGGATCAGCCGCTGTGCCGCTCGCAGCTCGTCGTCATTCGCTCCGAGGAGCTGCCTTAGTCGCGAGTAGTCGCGCTGAGCAAGCGATTCGAGGTGCAGCTCCGCGATAGTCGCCGCGAGCTTGGCCACCTTGAGATCGGCCTCGGTCCGCGGACGCATTGCGCGGATCTGGAGCAGCAGGCATTCGCTCGGCGAGCGCGCCCCGACGCCCGCGGGTTCCATGTTCTGGAGGTGGCGCAGGGCGATTCCCAGGTCTTCGATGTCGACCCCGGCTTCGGCCGGGAGCAGCTCGGCGATCTCCTCCAGCGGCTGCGTGAGGTAGCCGTCGTCGTCGAGCGCGTCGATCAGCATCTCGATCAGTGCACGGTCCTTGCGCGGCAGATTCGTGAGCGAAAGCTGCTCGTTGAGGTGATGGCGAAGCGAAACCATTTCGGGCGCGACGAATGCCCGGTCACCATCTTCGTCGTCATCGGTCGCAGTGCGCGCGGGCGCGGAATAGTCGGGCTGCCAGTCGTCGCCTGCTGCTCCAGGAGCTTCTGCCGGAGCCTCTGCGGGCGCGTCTGTCGTGCGGCCGGCTTCCTGTGTGGCGTTGAAATTGGTTGGCGCAGTCAGGCCGTCGTCCGAGCCCTCGCGCTCGAGGATCGGGTTCTCCAGGAGCATGCGCTCGATTTCCTGGTTGAGCTCGACCGTCGACAGTTGCAGCAGGCGTATCGACTGCTGCAGTTGTGGCGTCAGCGTTAGATGCTGTGACAGCCGGAACTGTAATGTCGGCTTCATCGGGAGGCGGTGGCAGAGCGCAAGGATCGTTTCAGGGATTCTGCCCGAAGCCCCGTGGCGTGGAGGGCGCCCGGGGCGGGCCTACATGCGAAAATTCTCGCCCAGGTAGACCCGGCGTACGCTGTCATTATAGACAATTTCGTCCGGATGCCCGGAGGCCAGCACCGCGCCATCATTCATTATGTAGGCACGGTCGCAGATGCCGAGCGTTTCACGCACGTTGTGATCGGTGATCAGCACGCCGATGGAGCGCTCGCGCAGGAAACGGATGATCCTCTGGATGTCGAGCACCGCAATGGGGTCCACGCCCGCGAATGGTTCATCCAGCAGGATGAACGCCGGACGGGTGCCCAGGGCGCGCGCGATTTCGAGCCTGCGGCGCTCGCCTCCCGATAACGCCAATGCAGGGTGCTTGCGAAGGTGGGCGATGTTCAGGTCGGTGAGCAGCTCCAAGAGCCGCGCCTCCATGTCCTCGCCCGACAGCCCCTGCAGCTCGAGCACGGCCTGGACGTTCTCCTCGACCGTCAGCTTGCGAAAAACCGAATTCTCCTGCGGGAGGTACGAGATGCCCATGCGTGCCCGGCGATGGATCGGGAGATGGGTCAGCTCGCGCCCGTCGAGGTGGATGCTGCCGGCGTCGGCCGTGATGAGGCCCACGATCATGTAGAAGCAGGTCGTCTTCCCCGCGCCATTGGGGCCGAGAAGGCCGACGACTTCGCCGCTGGAGACGGTGATTGAAACGTCCTGTACGACGGTGCGCGATTTGTAGCGCTTGCGAAGGCTCTCCGCCGAAAGGGCGCTCATTTAGCCGGGGGCTTGGCGGGTGCCGAAGGTGCCGTGGGGTTGCCGGGTGCCG
>CAZZDV010000018.1:0-9946 GCA_964652785.1 uncultured Bordetella sp. | reverse complement strand
GGTGCCGTGGGGTTGCCGGGTGCCGCCGGGGCAACAGCGCCGGCGGCATCATCGGACCGGACCTTGGGCTGGATCACCGCGCGCACACGGCCGCCTTCGGGATTGCCCGCCGTGCCTGCGCTCTTCGAGCCGGTCACGGAGAAAAACTCCGAGCGCGTATCCACCGAGATGAGGTCGCCGCGCACTTCGTCCTTGTCGCGAACGATGCGCGCCTTGTCGCGAAGCTCGACCTTCTCTTTCTTGTCGTCGATCTCGATGAACAAGGCTTCACCGTCGATCCATTCCTCCTTGCCGTCGCGCTTTTGCCTGAAACGCGCCGGGTTCCCGGACGCGGTCGATATCTGGAAGCCCTCCGCATCCTGCCGGACGGTGATGCGATCGGCGCGCACAAGGATCGTGCCCTTGGTGAGCACGACGTTGCCTTCGAAGATGCTGATGCGCCGCGCATCGTCCGAGCTCATGCGGTTCGCGTCGATCTGGGTCGGTTTGTCTTTGTCGGCCTTTTCGGCGTGCAGGGCGGTTGCCGGCAGCAGTGCGCATGCCGCTGCGAACATCGCCCACTTACGGATCCCGTGCACTGCGGCCCCGCGCTGTTTCAACGAGTCTTCCTTTGTTCGAACCGGCCGCGCACGTTCTGGCGGATATTGAGCACGCGCGTCCCGTTGTTGTATTCCATCCCGCGACCCGTAAGGTATCGCCCTTCTTCCCGGATTGCGATCTCGCGATCGGTCCGCACGAGCGACCGGGTGCGCACAAGGTGCAGGAAGCTGGTCTCAATCCGCAATTCCGGCTGCTGCGGGATGGCGCCGCGCACCAGCAGCACATTGTCGTACAGGAAAGTGTCTTCGCCGTCCTGGCTCATCGCGCCGCGGTCGGCTGTAAGCGTCATCGGCGCCTCGCCGGGCTTGGTCTGCAATGAGCGCGGCGCCTGCAGCTCGGTCGAATCGTCGTCCGGATAATGTACCATTTTGGCCGCCGAAAGCATCGACTCGGCGGTGCCTGTCGGGCCATAGCCGACCATCTTGAAATTGTGAACGATGTAGTCCGGATCATGCCTTCGCATCGATGGGTGGCCCTGCTCGATGCGCGCGGTGCGCTCCAGCCAGAACGTAAGCAGCGCGAGCGAAAGCATCAGCAAAAGCGGAAACAGGCGCGTGAAAGAAGGGCCCACGCGCTGTCAGTCCAGGTAACGCGCGAGCGCTGCGTCCAGCGTGTCCTGGGCGCGCATCAGCATCTCGCACACTTCGCGCGCGGCCCCGGACCCTGCCGGCTGGGTCGCGACGAAATGGGCACGGCCGCGCACGATCTCGGGCGCCTCTCGCGTCGACGCGGCAAAGCCACATCGGATGAGCACGGGTAGATCCACCACGTCGTCGCCCATGTACCCGCAGTCCTCGTGGTCGAGGCCCATCGAAGCCGCGAGTTCGATGAAAGCAGAACGCTTGTCCTCGATGCCCTGCAGGACGTTGGAAATGCCAAGGTTGCGCGCGCGGTGGCTCACTACATCGGACCGGCGCCCGGTCAGGATTGCGACTCCCACCCCGCTTGCCATGAGCATGCGGATGCCGTGGCCATCCAGCGTGCTGAACGATTTCATCTCCTCGCCCGAGTCCGTGTAGTAGATCCTGCCGTCGGTGAGCACGCCATCGACATCGAAGATCATCAGCCGCACTCCGCGCGCACGATCCAACGCTGTCGCCATCAAACGACCTTTGCGCGGAAGAGGTCGTGCATGTTCAGGGCCCCGACCAGCACGCCCTGCGCGTCGACCACGAGAAGCTGGTTGATCTTGCGTCGTTCCATGATCTCCACCGCCTCGACCGCCAGTGACTCGGGCCGTATGGTCTGGGGTGCCGCGCTCATCACGTCCGCGATCTTCGCGGATTTGAGGTCTCCCACCTTCTCGACGGTGCGGCGCAAGTCGCCGTCGGTAAAAATCCCCGCCACTTTGCCGTCTTTCCCGAGGACCGCGGTCATCCCGAGGCGCTTGCGCGTAATCTCGAAGATCGCCTCGGTGAGGGTGGCCCCCAACGGAACCGAGGGGATCTCATCGCCCTTGCGCATGACGTCCGAAACGTGGGTGAGCAGCTTGCGCCCGAGGGACCCGCCCGGGTGGGAGCGGGCGAAATCCGCCTCGGAGAAGCCGCGCGCATCGAGCAGCGCAACCGCAAGCGCATCGCCCAGTGCCAGGGCGGCGGTCGTGCTCGCCGTAGGCGCGAGGTTCAGGGGGCAGGCCTCCTGCTCGACGCCGGCGTCGAGGTGGACGTCCGATTCACGCGCGAGCGTCGAATCCGGCTGGCCGGTCATGGCGATCAGCTTCGCGCCCTGGCGCTTCACCATTGGAACGATCGAGAGCAGTTCGGGCGACTCCCCGGAATTCGAGATGCAGATGAACACGTCTTCGGGACGGATCATGCCCAGATCGCCGTGTGACGCCTCCGCGGCATGCACGAAGAACGCGGGGGTGCCGGTGCTGGCAAGCGTGGATGCGATCTTGCGCGCGATGTGCCCGGACTTGCCTATCCCGCTTACGACAACCCGGCCGGAAGACGCGAGGATCAGTTCCAGAGCCTCGACAAAGCTCTCGCCGATCCGGTCCCTGAGCGACCGGATCGCATGGGCTTCGATTTCCAGCACCTTGCGGGCGAGTTCGAGCGAGCCTTGGCCGGCCATGGAGGAGGGCTTGGGTGCGGCGCGATTCATGGGCGCCCAGTTTAGCCCAGCGTGACCCCCCCGGCATGCCGGTAGAGCCGATTCCTGTGACCTCCCGATTCGCCCTTACTTCGAGATTTTCTCGAGCGATGGCAGCAACGTCTCGCGCGCGCGAACCGGCGCGGACTCGATCATCGTCGTGAACATGCTTCGATGGGCGGGGAATGTCCTGACCGCTTGGTTGAGCAGATCCGCCGCCTCTGCATCCTTTCGCGCAAGGGCGAGGAAAATCGCCTGGCGGCCGACGACTTCGCGCGATGGCCAGACGCGCATCACGCGAGAGCCGACCTGGATCTTCTCCGACAAGCCTTCTTCGTCCAGCGGATAGGAGAGAAAGAGCCAGGTCTCGGCCCGGGGTGCAAGCAGGCTGGTGCCGAGCCCGAAGAGTGTGTTGCGATCCCGGGCGATCTCTGAATCGGTGGCTAGCGAGCGCCCTGCGGCAACCGGGCTGGCGAGATCGAACTTGAAATAGGTACCGAGGGTGAGGGCGAGGAGGATTGCGGCGGCAATCGCGGTGAAGCCGGCGACTACGCGGCTAACCAACGGTCGGATCGGAACGCCACTGCCCGAGCTGACGCCCATCAACAAGCCGGTGAGGGCCAGGAAATGCGCGTACCACATCGGGTACTCGAGAAGTGCGTGCAGCAACTCGACACCGACGCATGCGAGCAGCCACCACATGGCTGCATCCCGGGTTCGCAAGAACTCGCCAAAGGCTCGGCGAAACCAGACGATCACCGCAGCGACCACGAGCGCCAGCGCGATTACGCCGCTCTCGGAAGCCAGGTGCAGGAGCATGTTGTGAGGCGAAGTCCACAGCTGCCCGCGTGCGAGTTCCAATGGCAGGCCGAGCTCGAACGCGGCGCCAGGAAACTCGTCCGGTCCGACGCCGAACCATGGCGCCTCCGTGAACATCCGCCAGGCAAGCGCCCATGCGCCGATCCGCAGGTTCGATGCCTCGTCCGATGACGGGCCCTCCCCGCTCGGGAGGGCGTGCCTGAGGATCCCGCCTTCGCTCCGGTATCCAAGCATGTCCAGCCCGTACGGAACGAGCCACTGTGCGGCAAACACGCACAGCCCCATCGCAAGCGCGGCGATTCCCAGTCGACGTGCCTGTGCGTCATCAGGCCGTGCGCGCATCAGCAGGTATCCCAGCAAAGCGAAGCCCGCCGCATACAGGAACGACGCCCTGGAGGCTGCCAGCGCCGCTGCCAGGACGAGCACTGAACCGCAGGCGAGTGTCGTCAGCCTCCCCAGGCTGCCGCGCGCGTAAAGATAGAGGAGCGAAGCCTCGCCAAGGGCGAGGTAGTTCGCGTACAGGTTGGCCTGGCCGACGTTGCCGGTGGCCCGGTTGCCGTTCAGGTGGGCAATGAACTCGCGCAGGGCGCGCGGAATCCCGGCAATCTGAAAGGTCGCGCACGCCGCGTTCAGGAGTGCGCCTGCCAGGAGGAAAGCAGCGAGGACAGCGCAGACCTTTTCGCGCCCCAGGTCTTTCGCGAGGCCGCTGCCAAGGACGATCATGAGGCTGGCAAAGCCAGCGTAGAGCGCCCATACGAGCGCGGACTGGAAATACGCCGGCTGACCCAGGACCGCGCGGCCCGCCAGCAGGAGGGCAAACGCTGCCAGGCACAGCGCGGCCGGTGGCACATGGGCCTGGCTTCGCCGCGACAGTCCGTAGATCGCCAGCGACGCCGAACCAAGCGCGAACGCGAGCCACTCATCGTAGAACGCGGCCAACGGTGGCCTATGCCGGGGCTGCAGGAAGGGCAGGAGGCACATCGCCCCGGCGAGGAGCAGGGCCGTGCCAGGGGCCTCGAAGCGCGGCTTGCTCATTGAGTGGCTGATTGTTTCAGGCAAAAAAAAGCCAGCCCGAAGGCTGGCCCTTTATGCGATGCCGTCCCGATTAGAACTGCCGGCAGAGCGTGTACGTATTCGTGCCCGATTCCAGGTAGGACGTTGCAGTCGTCGCCGCAAGGGTCGTCGTATTCTCCACGCCGCGCACGAATCCGGTATTCACCAGCCCGTCGTCCATTTGCACATCGAGTGCGATGGCCACTTTGTCCGGAAGATTGGTGGAGCACAGGATCAGCGCCACAACGCCTCCCAGGGTGGTTCCCGGGGCGGTAGGAGTGGCGCCCACCGTGCCTGCCCCGTCCCCGGTTTGCACGCCGAGGATCCCGTTGAACGCGTTGTTCGGCTGCGCAAATCCCGAACCGGATACGAATCCCGAGCGGCGCAGGTGATCCCACCAGAGGCGTGACTCGTGCGTATCGGTGGTCGAGTTATACAAACCGGTGAGGAGGCGGTTGCCATCTCCGGCAGTGGAGCCGGACCAGCGGGTCGCCTGGTTGTCGTCGCCGGGGGTCGAGCGATAGCGGTCCTGATACCCGAAGTAGGCAGCGGAAACGCCGGAGAAGTCGGTAATGGCGTTCTTGATCTTGGCCTGGATGATCATCTCCTGGCCTTTAAGGATGCCGCCGAGCAGCAACCCGATAATGACCAGAACGATCGCTATCTCGACCAACGTAAAGCCTTTCTGATTGTTCTTCATAACCTTACTCCTTCAGACAGAATGGATGACGGTGTCTACGCAACTACCGTGCCCGGCCAAAATCGGGGAAATTTCGTTAAATTGATCAGGAAATGTCAAGAAAGCGACGATTTCCCGACACCCTAGTCGAGTCTTCAACTACTTAGGGTGTATCCCGCCTGCGTCTTTCTGCCTTTCCTCCATGGCCTTGAGCCTGCGCTCCAGGTACTGGCGTTCGGCAGCATCCCTGACCTGACCTTTTGCCAGCAGGCCGCCGAGCATGATCTTCGCGGCTTCCAGTTCTTTCATGTCTTCGAGGATGAACACTTCCATTTGTCGCGCCCACAGGGGTACGTCGGCGCCGGCTGTCGTCCGGTCGATCGCGCGGGCGTATTTGAGGGCCAAAGGCAGGTCCCGCAGTCGGTGTTTGGCAAGGAGCGTCGCATGCGCCAAGGCGGTCCAGCGGCGATCCGGGTCCTCCAGAAAGGCCGAGTAAATGAACTCGAGCATCTTCCGCAGCCGGTCTGGATCACCGACCTCGGCATACACACTGGCGGCTGCGAAGAGCGGGTACTTACTTAGTGGATCCAGTGACTGGATGGCCTTCAGCCAATCGACGAGCCGGTCGTAATCCAGCCGGCGATACGGGAGCGAATTGGTCCCGTGGTAGTCGAACGACTGGAGATAGAGCATGGCCAGGCGCGCCAGGGCGGCGGGTTCCCCCAAAGCTGCAACGCGCAAAACGGCTGCCCGGGGCGGCCGCGGCAGATCTGCAGCCTCTTTGGGCGAGAGCGCCACTCGCGATGCAAGCAGGAGTTGCAAGGTCAGACACCCTGCGAGGAGGATTGCGACCCATCGTGGCACCGACCCGAGGGGTCTCTGCAGCCCGGTCACAGGTTGCGGCGATGAAAATCAAAAAGTCCGGCGGCAGTGACCAGTGCGGCGTAGGCAGCGAGGCCCCCTGCAATCTGGGCAAACTCGGCGGGCTGGGGCGGCGAATAGAGGAGCCAGTTCGTCTGCGTCGCGTGTTCCAAAGGCGGCAGGATAAGCGCGATGGCGTCGATCCCCCATGCCGCGACTTTGCTCAACAGGTCATCCTGGATAGCGATGGGGCTCGATGAGATCGACTGCAGCGAGCCGATCGTGCGCCCCAGCAGGTAGAGCCCAGCGGCCGCAGAAAGTGCCGCGACGACGTCGCCGAGGGTCACGACGAAAAACAAGCTGATCGAAGCGACCAGCCATGCCTCGAGCGACATCGAAACAAACCACGCGGCGACCGCCGAGGGTGGGCTCCAGATCAAGAGGACCAGCGAAAAAACCGCGGCCACCACGACTCCGAAGGTGCCGAACCCCGCCAGCTTGCCCAGGTAGTAGGCGGCGCGGGAGATCGGCAACGAAAGAAGGAGGTCGGTCCCCTTGTCGTTCGCTTCGCGGACCATGCTGGTCACTACGAATGCCGCGGACAGGAAAACGGTGACGACTCGGAAGAAAGCGGCAAGCACCGCTGCCTGCAGGGACGTGCTTTCCGTCAGCGCCAGTTGCGAAAGAAAGCCGGCGAGCGCAAAGCCCGCGATGACCGCCGCGAACACGAGAACCGGAAGCCGCGTCCGGCGCGCTTCGAGAAGCACGAATTTCGCGAGGGTGAGCCCGGCATGCATCGAGGTCGGGGCTGTGGGGGCTAACATCCAGCGATTGGCCTCAAAAGTGCGCCCGGAGCAAGTGGCTGTATCGTTACGGAATGCGACAGTAACCTAAACGCGACCCCAGATTACATGCAAGCAGACACGTTTTCCACTCCGCTCTTCGCTCGCCTGGCGAATTCGGCGCAGGGATTTTCGCAGCGTTACGGACGCTTCGTTGTAATCGCGATGCTCCTGCTCCTGCATGTTGCGGCGCTTCGCGGCGTGGCCGACAACTGGGCGCGGGCGCTGTTGCTGGCGCATCTGGGGCTGATCCTCTTATGGCAGCCCTTCCTGCGCGGGCAACACCAGGTCTCGGCGATGCAACTGGCCTTTATCGCGTTCGGCGCGACGGCGGTGATGCTCTGGCTAAACGCGTGGCTCCTTGTCTTCTGGGTATGCGTTTTGGCGGGCCTGATCGGCGGCAAGGTCTTCCTGCACCAGGCCCGCTGGCAGCGCCGCTACTACCTCGTCGTTCTCCTGTACCTGCTCGCGCTTCTCGCAATCGTGATCCTTCCCGAGATCGCGCCGCGCAAGGTGTTTTCGCCGGAGATCCGGACAATCGCCGAATACGTCCTGCCGCTGCTGTTCGTGATCATGGCGCTGATCCCGACCGAGCCTGAATCACCCGAGGCGCCGCAGGTCATCGATTTCTTCTACAGCATCTTCCTGATGCTCGTCCTCGGCGTCGTGATCCTCGGCAGCTTCACCTTCATGACGCTTGGCCGGACCGATTACATGGAGGCGCTGACCTACACCGTCTTCCTGATCGCGGGCACCGTGTTCATCATCGGCCTCGCGTGGAACCCGCACACGGGCTTCGCCGGCCTGAATGTTTTTTTCTCGCGCTACCTGTTCTCGATCGGGCTGCCCGTCGAGAAGTGGCTGTATTACCTTGCCGAGCTGTCCAGGCTGGAGTCGCGCCCGGATCGGTTCCTTGCCGAAAGCATCGCCAGCCTGGCGCGCCTGCCGTGGGTCTCCGGGGCCGAGTGGCGCACGGCCAACGACCGGGGAGAGCATGGGCAGAAGACGGCGTTTCCAGTGAGCTTCGAGAACGACGAACTCTCGCTGGTGATCTTTTCGCGCCACCGGACCAGTCCCGCGTTGCAGTGGCATCTACATCTCCTCGGCCAGCTGCTTGGGGAGTTCTACATGGCCAAGCAGCGGGAGCAGAAACTCCAGCAGCAGAGCTACCTGCAGGCTGTCCACGAAACCGGCGCGCGCGTGACGCATGACGTGAAGAACCTCCTGCAGTCGCTGAACGTGCTGGTTTCGGTCGCGGGCCGGACAAGCGGGTCCGAGCACTCTCCGGAACTGCTTTCGCTGATCCGCCGGCAGCTGCCTGTGATCGCGCAGAGGCTCAGCTCGACGCTCGAGAAACTCCAGCGTCCCCAGACCGAGACCGACCAGTTCGTCTCCGTCGAGGCATGGTGGGAAAACCTCAGGCAACAGTATCAACAGAATGGGATCGAGTTCGAATCGAAGACCATTCGGCCGAACGCAATGCTGCCCCGTGCGCTGGCCGAGAGCGTGGCCGACAATCTCATCCAGAACGCGCTGACAAAGAGGCTGCTGGACGCGGAGGTCAAGATCCGCGTTGCCGTGGAGTGCGGCGATGCGGTTAACTTCCGCGTATGCGACTCAGGGCGAGCGGTTGGCGGCGGGCTCGAAAAGCTCCTGTTTCACGCGCCAGTCGGCTCGCATGCGGGACTGGGTATCGGCCTCTATCAGGCGGCCCGGCATGCGGAAGCCAACGGTTTCGAGCTTTCGCTGGCGTCGAACCGCGACGGCGAGGTGTGTTTTTCGCTCAAAGGCACCCCGAGGTTTCCCCAGCCGGAGTAGGCTCGGCGCATCGAAGGGGGCTTATCCGCGCAAAGAGCAATGCTGCCATTTCCTGGCTGGAGTCGTTATCCCGCGCGGCTAAGCAGGCGAAATGCTGCCATCTATACCGCAGGATCGCGGCCTATGCGACTCGCACTGCGTGTTCGTCTTCGCAGTCGCCGATGCGCCCCCGAAGCTCATACACGGTTGTGTAGCCCTTGCCCTTCAGGTTGAGCGTGCGAGGAGCCTCGAACTCGTAGCCGGAAGCAAGAATCTGGAAGCTTCGCTCATCCACCTGAATGCCTCCGGGCTCGCTTTCGGACGTGAGGCGGCTGGCAACGTTCACCGTGTCGCCCCAGAGGTCATAGATGAATTTTTTCGTGCCGACCACCCCTGCCACAACCGGTCCTGACGCAAACCCGATCCGAAGCTGGAGCGGCTGGCCGTTGACTTCGTAATCGCGTTCGGTGAGATCGCGCATTGAAAGCGCGAGTTCGGCGATCGCTTCACAATGCCGCGTTTGCCCGGCGCTCAGCCCTCCCGCGACCATGTAGGCATCCCCGATGGTCTTGATCTTCTCGAGGCCGTGCTTCCCGGCAAGCGCGTCAAAATCGGAAAACAGCCGGTTCAGCATCGAAAAAATCTGCGCGGGCTCGAGCATTCCGGCCATGCGCGTGAAATTCACGATGTCCGCGAACATCACCGTTACTTCGGAGAACCGGTCGGCAATGGGCGACTCGAGCCGCTTGAGCCGCTCCGCCACGGGGGCTGGCAAGACGTTCAGCAGCAGTGTTTCGGAACGTTCCTGCTCGTCGCGAAGCCCGGCATGCGCCTCCTCCAGCCGCACCCTGGACTTCTCCCGCTCCGAGAATGCAAACCTGAGAAGCGAATAGACGAGCGTGGACATGGCCGCGAAATTCAGGGCGAAGAACACCACGCTGGTCGACAACGGCACCTTAGGACCCTTCGGGGGCAGCCAAGCCAGCTCGTAGTCGACATATCCCGTTGCGAGAATCAGGACGATGTAGGCGACAAACCAGGGAATCGATTCGCGGGTCGAATACAGGACGATGGCCCCAACCGGCGCAAGCAGGCCCCAGAGGACCATTCCGCTGGCCGAGACGAAGTTGCCGATGGACCACTGGACTACGAAGGGCACAAACAGGAAAAGGCAGAGTTGCGCGGCCCGGAACACGTCGAAATT
>CAZZDV010000017.1:0-31749 GCA_964652785.1 uncultured Bordetella sp. | reverse complement strand
TGATCACGAATCCGGGCATGGGAGCCAGCCTCCAAAGTAACGTCAATACGCTAGCACTATGCTGGCATATTCGTCACCGCATTCATGGTGCCCGGACTAGAAAGGCCGTGCCGACCTTTGCGCGATTCGCGCGCGCGACAAGGTGCGGCTGGTCAAGCGGCTTGGAGCAGTGCGCTCCGCGACCCTGGAAGCCGCTCTCAGGTCGAAATGCTGCCACGCCTGCCAGCCGATGCGCATTACCGGGCAGGGAATCGAAGAACTCGTCATGCGTCAGCGTCCGGGCCAAGTCGGATGATCAAGTCCGGACGCTTAGCCAAACCTACCAATGCGTTCTGGACGATCGAATGGAACCTTTCTGAGGCCGTGTAGACAATGCCCTTGTCCGCATCTTTCAGTCGCGGAAAAAAATCCATATTCGCCGGAATGAACGCGATTCGTCGCGCGTCCATCGTGAAACCCTTCTGGCTCATTTTGGCCGCCATGGCCGGCTCTACCGGAATAATTCCTGGAGGCAGCGGCGTCCCAGGTGACCAAGGCGTGGTTGTGGTGTAGAGCGACATGACGGTCAGATGCGTGTTGCCGTCAATTTTGCGAATATCGGCAACATAACCAATGTGCTCTTCGGGTCCAGGCCTCAGCGGTTCCTCCGAGTATGGAAACCGGCACCAAACGAATTGGCGCGGCCTGAACGGCGGCTCCATCAGTAGCCACCAGCCTCCAGAACAGCCAGGAATACGTCATTGCGGCGTTTCAATTGTTCTGGAGATTCACCTTCCAAGAGAACCGCAACCGAATCGCGGATGTTGGCAGGTGCGATTACCTCGAGCGTGGGCTCTGGGGCCGCGAGATGAAGATCTCGTCGCATCAGCGTCTCGATGTAGTTGGTCAGGGTTCGGTTGTCGCCCACAGCCTTGGCTTTCGCGACCTTCAGGACGTCGGGATCGAGGCGAACGGTGACGGGTTGTCTCATCTCACAGCCCTCCATTGATTGAATGCTATTGTACATACATTAGCATACGATCCCACGGCGGGGGGAAGTATCGAAATATTGCCATTTCTCGACCAACCCCAAGGCAGGAAGCCGCTCTCAGGCCGAAATGCTGCCACCACCTACCAGCCGATGCGCGTTACATCGGGCAGCGAATCGAAGTGCTCGTCACGCGTCAGCACCGGCAGGCGGTGCTGGATGGAAAGGGCCGCGATCCAGGCATCGTTCGCAGGAATGGGCTTCCCCAATTTTTTGAGGGCGACGCGCAATCCGGCATAAGCCAGGGTCGTCGCTTCGCTCAGCGGCAGGATGTCGAAACCGGCCAGATTGCCGTCCAGCCATTCCTCGTAAATCTTCCGGTGCCGGGAGCCGGCGATGCCGTAGCGAAACTCCCCCAGCACGATGATCGGAATTGCGACGCGCTGTTGTGAGAGGAGGATTGTGCCGACCCCGGCATCACCGTCGATGAACGCGGACAACGCGTTCGTGTCGAGTATCAAGCCCGGTCTTCGGCTTCAATGCCGCCGAATTCCGTGTCGATCCTTGCCTGAATCCGCGCCGTCTCGCCGCGCAGGCGCTTCAGTTTGCCGAAGCCCTTCATCCAGGCGGGCTCCGCGTCGCGGCCTCCGACCGTTGCGCTCGCCAGCTTGTCGCGCAAGGCGTCCGTGAAAAAATCCTTGAGCGATTGGCCACGCTCGGCGGCGGTGACCTTCGCTTTCCTGAACAGCGGGTCGGGGATTTCAAGTGTCGTCTTCATGGACCCATATTGCCATATTTATGGGTCCCGGCGCAACCAACCCCGACAGCCGCGCTTAGAAGGGCAGCGCCGCCCCCGGCTTGAGCGGCTGCAGCGCCGCGCGGAACTCGCCCTGGATGCGCGCAAGCGCTTCTTCCGTATCCGCCTCGAAGCGCAGCACGATCACCGGCGTGGTATTCGACGCCCGAGCCAAGCCGAACCCGTCCGAGTACTCCGCGCGTACTCCGTCGATGGTGAGGATGCGCTCAGCGTTCCGGAAGGGCGCGCCGGCCCGAAGTTTCTCGATCAGCGCATGCGGCTCGCCTTCCTCGAGCTTCCAATTAAGTTCCGGCGTCGAGGGCGAATCCGGCAACGCATTCAGCAGCGCGCTCGCATCCTTCGCGCGCGAAACGATCTCCAGCAGCCGAGCCGCAACGTAAAGCGCGTCGTCGAACCCGTACCAGCGCTCCTTGAAGAACGTGTGACCGGACATCTCGCCGGCGAGCGGCGCGCCCGTCTCCTTGAGCTTGGCCTTGACGAGCGAATGCCCGGTCTTCCAGATGAGCGGCACGCCGCCGTGCTCCCTGATCCACGGATCGAGCCGGCGCGTGCATTTCACGTCGTAGATGATCGTCGCACCCGGATTGCGCGAGAGCACGTCGCGTGCAAAGAGCATCAACTGGCGGTCGGGATAGATGATCTGCCCATCCTTGGTCACCACGCCGAGGCGGTCGCCATCGCCGTCGAAGGCCAGCCCCAATTCCGCGTCCGTTTCCCGCAGCGTCCGGATGAGGTCTTCGAGGTTCCTGGGCTGCGAAGGGTCGGGATGATGGTTCGGGAAATTCCCGTCGATCTCGCAGAACAGACCGGTGACTTCGCAGCCGAGTTTCCTGAAGAGCGCGGGCGCGAGGTCGCCGGTCACGCCGTTGCCGCAGTCGATCGCCAGCTTCATCGGCCGCGCGAGCTTCACGTCGCCCGCGATGCGCTCGAGGTACGCCTCGCTTACGTCGCGTGTTTTAATCGAGCCTGGCCCCTTTTCGAGGGGGGCGGATTCGGCGCGCGTGCGCAGCGCCTGGATCGCATCGCCCGAAAGCGTGTGACCGGCGATCACCATCTTGATGCCGTTGTAATCCGGCGGGTTGTGGCTGCCGGTGAGCATCACGGCGCTGCCGCAGCCGAGGTGGTGCGCGGCGAAGTAGGTCACCGGCGTCGGGACCATGCCGAGGTCCAGCACATCCGCGCCGCTGGCCGCAATGCCCTCGGCGAGCGCGGCAGAAAGCTCGGGACCGGAAAGGCGCCCGTCGCGGCCGATGGCGATCGCGGCCTTGCCGTTGCCCGCGGCTTCGAGCGCCAAAGTGCCGAGCGCCTGCCCGATGGCGCGCACGATTTCCGGCGTAAGCGTTTTGCCGACGATGCCGCGGATGTCGTAGGCGCGGAAGATCTCTGCTGGAAGGTTCATGAAGCGGTGGTTTGGCCGGAGAAGAATTCGAGGAGGCGCTGCGCGAGCCAGCCGTGGCGGCCCGGAAACGGCCCGGACAGGAAGCCGGCATGGCCGCCGCCCGCCGGGAATTCCAATGTTACGTGCTTCGAGGCCGTGCGCGTGCGCTCGAGCGCTGCTTCAGGCATGAAAGGGTCGTTTCTCGCATTGATGACAAGCGTCGGCACGCGGATCGCGGCCAGGCCCGGCCAGCTGCTCGCGCGATGCCAGTAGTCGTCCGTGTCGCGAAACCCGTGCAGCGGCGCGGTGACCACGTTGTCGAACTCGAAGAGGTTCCTGGAGGCGAGCATCGCGCGCTCGTCGACGCTGCCCGGGAAATGCCTGAGCTTGGCGGCGGACTTCCTCTTGAGCGAGCCGAGGAACATGCGCGTGTAGAGCTTGTTGAAGCCGCGCCCGAGCGCGTGGCCGGCCGCCGCGAGATCGAGCGGCGCCGAGATTGCAGCCGCATGCGCCACGATCTTCGCCGCCTCGTCCCCGCTTTCGCCGAGCCACTTGAGCAGCGCGTTGCCGCCGAGGGAGACGCCCGCGACATCGAGCCTGGTGTGCGGGGCCAGCGCATGCACGCGCTTCAGGATCCAGCCAATCTCCTCGAAGTCGCCCGAGTGGTATGCGCGGGGCAATCGGTTGATCTCGCCCGAGCAGCCGCGGAAATGCGGCACCACGCAGCGCCAGCCTTCGTTTGACGCACGCCCGACGATCGAGCGCACGTAGTGGCTGCGCGAGCTGCCTTCGAGGCCGTGGAACAGCACGAGGCGCTTCTGTGCATCGCGCGGCCCGGCCCAGTCGAGGTCGATGAAATCGCCGTCGGGCGTGTCCCAGCGTTCGCGCTCGAAGGCGATCGGTGGCGCGCGGCGCAACGCCGCGAAAATGGTCTGCGCGTGCCCGCCGGGCAGCCACACGGGCGCGACGTAGGGTTTCAACGCGGGACTTTCAGTGGAGGATCTTGGGAGCGGCTTCGGCGCGCGCGGCTTCCGGCTGCACCGGCGCATGCGAGGCATGGTGCACGATCATCCGCCAGCCGGCCGCCGTGCGAAGGTACACGTTGGTCGCCACCACGGTCGTGGGCGCGCGCTTGGCGCCGGTGGCCGGCGCATTCTCATGCACGCTGTGCACCGCCACCATCATGGCCTGCATCGCAACCTGCTGCGCGACGTTGAAGCGCGTGCCTGCGCCGCCTGAAAAAATCCGCCGCCAGCTTTCGCGCACCTGCTCGTGGCCGGCGAGCCGCGGCCCGGTCGGATGCACGCAGACGATTTCCTCGTCCTCGGCCCACACCGCCATCATCGCGTCGAGGTCCGCGCGCTCGAGCGCCTCGTAAAAAGCGTTCTCGGCATCCTGCGGGGTCGGGAAGGCTGTGGGTCTCATGGGGTGAAGCGGCGCGAGCGGGCGAAGATTCTAGCGCACGTTCCCGCTTGCGCCGGTTGTCAGCCCGCGCGCCCGGCGGCGGCGAGCGCTTCGCCGAAGACGTGCGAGGGGCCGAGTTCGCGCATGCAGCGGAAATGCCCGAGCGGGCAGACGCGCTCGAAACACGGGCTGCACTCGATGGCGAGGTACTGCACGCGCGCCTTCCCGGTGCGCGGCGGCGTGTGCTTCGGGCTGGAGGATCCGAACAGCGCGACCAGCGGGCGATCGAGCGCTGCCGCGATGTGCATGAGCCCCGAATCGTTGCTCACAACCACATGCGCCCCCCCGATGAGATCGATGGCACTTGCGAGGTCGGTGCGGCCGGTGAGGTCGATGGCGCAGCCCGGACTGGCTTCGAGGATGGCTTGCGCCACGGACTGGTCCGCCTGCGAGCCCATGAGCCAGACCGTGAAGCCGGCCGCGCGCAGTTTCATCGCGAGCTCGGCGTAGTACTCCGCGGGCCAGCGCTTGGCCGGCCCGAACTCGGCGCCCGGGCAGAGCACCGCGACCGGATGCGCATCCGAGGGCGGCTGAAGGCAAAGCTGCGCCAGCACGCGGGCGAGGTTCTCCCCGGACACCCGCAGACGGGTCTGCGGCGGTTCGGGCAAGAGATCGCCGGGTTTGCCCGCCAGTGCGAGGTAGCGCTCCACCATCGGCGGCGGCGCGGCCTTGTCCAGCTTGTGCGCGAGATTGATGAGGCCGTAGCGCGATTCACCGACATACCCCGCGCGCAACGGGATGCCGGCGAAAAAAGGGACCAGCGCGCTCTTCAAGGTATTGGGCAGCACGATGGCCTGTGCGTAACCCTTCCTTGCGAGGGTGCGCCCGAGCCGCCAGCGATCGCCGAGCCGCAGCTCCCCGTGGCCGAACGGGCTTTCGATGGCTTCGCTGACTTCGGGCATGCGCGCTGCAAGCGGCAGCACCCACTTCGGCGCGAGCAGGTCGATGACTGCATCGGGGCGGAGCTGGCGCAGCCTTGCGAGCATCGGCTGGCACATGAGCGTGTCGCCGATCCAGTTGGGGGCGACGACGAGGACGCGGGGCGGCGCCGGGGTTGGGGCGGCGCGTGCTGCGGTGCCTTCCGCAGCGTCCGTGCTAGTGCCCCTTGGGCGCCGCACCCCTGAAGACGTACTGGGCGCCGCAGTACGGGCAGAGCACGTGGCCGGTGCTGGCCACGTCGAGGAACACGCGCGGATGGCGGCTCCAGAGCGGCGCGTCCGGCATAGGGCAATGCAACGGCAGGTCTTTCTGGGTGACTTCGACTTCGCGCGAATCCGCCATGGCCGCTACTTCTTCTTCGTCGACTTCTTGGCTGCGCCAGACGTGCTCTTCCCACTCCCGCTTTTCCTACCCTTCACCGGGGAGAGCCAGTCCTGGTGCTTCTTGTCCTTGCCCTGCACCAGGTTGAAAAACGCTTTCTGCAGCTTCGCGGTGATCGGGCCGCGCTTGCCCGCGCCGATCACGCGCCCGTCGACTTCGCGGATCGGCGTGACTTCGGCCGCGGTGCCGGTGAAGAACAGCTCGTCCGCGATGTAGAGGTCGTCGCGAGTGATGCGCCGTGCAGTCACGGTGAGGCCGCGATCGGCCGCGAGCTGGATCACGCTGTCGCGCGTGATGCCCATGAGCGCGCTGGTCAGCTCGGGCTCGTAGATCCTGCCGTTCTTGATCATGAAGATGTTCTCGCCGGCGCCTTCGGCCACGAAGCCGTCGACGTCCAGCAGCAGGCCTTCGTCATAGCCATGGTCGATCGCCTCCTGGTTGGCGAGGATCGAGTTGGCGTACGTGCCGGAATACTTCGCGCGGCACATCGAGACGTTGACGTGATGGCGCGCAAATGAGGAGGTCTTCACGCGAATGCCTTTCTCGAGCCCGTCGGCGCCGAGGTAGGCGCCCCACGGCCAGGCCGCGACGGCCACATGCACGCTCGCGCCCTTGGGCGACACGCCCATCTTCTCCGAGCCGTAAAACGCGATCGGCCGCAGGTAGCACTCCTCGAGCTTGTTGGCGCGCACGACTTCCTTCTGCGCCTCCATCAGCTGCTCGACCGAGTAGGGAATCTTCATCATGTAGATGTGAGCCGAGGCGAACATGCGCTCGGTGTGCTCCCTGAGGCGGTAGATCGCCGTGCCGTTGACCGTCTTGTACGCACGCACGCCCTCGAAGACCGCCAGCCCGTAATGCAAGGAATGCGTCAGCACGTGCGTGGTGGCGGAACGCCAGGGCACGAGCTTGCCGTCGTACCAGATGTGTCCGTCGCGGTCGGCCATCGACATGGTGCAACTCCAGTGATCAGCTTGAAAAATGGTATTTTAGCGGACTCGGGGACCAAAACGGCGGCAGACCATGGCAGGACACACGTTGATACCGAAGTCACCACGGTCACCACGGTCACCACCGTCACTGCGCGCAGCGGCAGTTCTCGCATGCGCATCCGCGCTCGCCACGTTCATTGCGGGCTGCGCGCAAGTCGCGCCCGCGCCCGAAAGGTTGCGCGAGGGCGGCGAGGTGGTCGAGATCGGGCGCTTCTCGCAGAAGGTGGCGCGCTCGCCGCTGCCCGAGTACTGGAAGCCGTACATCGTTCTTCCCTCGAAGCCGCTCACGCAGTATTCGCTGGTCGACACGGGGGAGGGCGTGGCGCTCGAAGCGAACGCGCAGGCCTCCGCCTCGGGGCTGTACCGCAGCATCCGCATCAATCCCGGATCGCATCCGACGGTTTCATGGCGCTGGAAGATCTCGGGGCTCATTCCGGGTGCTGACAAGCGCCTTGCGCACGCCGAGGATTCGCCCGCGCGGCTGCTCATTGCGTTTCATGGCGACCCTTCGAAGCTCGACGTGGTCGAGCGCGGCAAGATGCGCATGGCGCGCGCGATCAGCGGCCGCGAAGTGCCGTATGCAACGCTGATGTACGTGGTGTCGAACGACCTTCCGGTCGGCACGATGCTGCCGAACCCGCACACTGACCGCATCCAGATGGTCGTGGTGGCCAGCGGCGAAGGCCAGGTCGGGCAGTGGATCGACTTCCGCCGCAACGTGCTGGAAGACTACAGGCGCGCCTTCGGGGAGGACCCGTGGGACATCGTCTCGGTCGGTGTCATGACCGATGCGGACAATACCGGCAAGACCGCCCGCTGCCACTACGGCGACATCAGTTTCCTCAGGAAGTAACCTTCGAAGTAGCCTTTACCTCAGGCGGGGCTGCCGCAAACACTTCGCGCCACAAGCTGGTCACCGCATTGGTGTGCGCCTGCGCGAGCGCGGGCGGGACCCTCGCGTACTGCGCATTGTTCAGCCGCAGCCCGTGCTGGAGCTTCCTGAACTCACGATAGGCCTCGCGCGCGCCTTGCGCGGGTGGCGCGGTCACCAGCCCGATTTCGGCGCAGATCCCCAGGAGCGCGATGTTGCCGAGGTTGGCCACCAGGCGCGGATGGTCGTGCGCATGGGCCAGCACGAGGTACTGGACGATGAACTCGATGTCGATCATGCCGCCGCGGTCGTGCTTGACATCGAACAGGCCGCTCGGATTCGGGTGCGCTGCATGCATCTTCGCGCGCATCTCCAGCACGTCGGCCGCAAGCTCGACTGGATCGCGCGGCCTGCGCAGCACGGCTTCGCGCACCCGCTCGAACGCGGCTCCGATGGCCGCATCGCCTGCGCAGAATCGCGCCCGCGTCAGGGCCTGGTGCTCCCAGACCCAGGCCTCGCGCTCCTGGTAGCGCGTAAGGCCTTCGATGGAAGAAACCAGGAGCCCGCTCGCGCCGCTCGGGCGCAAGCGCAGGTCGGTTTCGAACAGCAGCCCGGCCGAAGTGCGGCTGGTGAGCCAGTTGTTGAGGCGTTGCGCAAGGCGCGCATAGACCTCCGGGGCCGCGGGGTCGGGATCGTCATGGATGAAGATGATGTCGAGGTCGGACGCGTAGCCGAGCTCTTTCCCGCCGAGTTTCCCGTAAGCGACGATGGCAAAGCGCGGCGGACCTTGCGTATGGCGGTTTCGCAGTTGCGACCAGCACACCGCGAGCGTCTGCTCGAGCAGGAGGTCGGCGAGCATCGACAGGTGGTCGGCGAGTTTCTCCACGCTGAGCAGCCCGGCCAGGTCCTGCGCGAGCAGCCGGAACACCTGTGCCTGGTGGGCCTCGCGCAGCGCGTTCATCTGGCGCTCGGCATCGCCCTCTCCCGCGGCGACCTGCGCCGCGAGCTCGCGCGCGAATGCGGGCCAGTCGGGCACGGCGTAGAGCACGCGGTCATCGAGCAATTCGTCCAGCAAAAGCGGATGGCGGGTGATGAAGTCCGCGGCCCAGCTCGCGGCGCCGATCATGCGCGCCACCCGGTCGAGGGCTTGGCGATGCTCCGCAAGCAGTGCGAGGTAGGCCGCGCGCCGCGCGATCGCCTCGATGAGGTCGAGGCCGCGCGCGAGCGTCGCGTCCGGGTCGGGTGTCCCCACCGCCGCGGCCGCGAGCCGCGGCACCAGCGCATCCACCCTTTGGCGCGAATCGCTGGGGAGCCTCAGGTAGCGCTGGCTGGTGCGCGTCGCGGCCAGCCGGGTGGCCGTTTCCCCGGGCCTGCGGTAGCCGTGCTCGGCCAGCGCGCGAGCGGCGTCTTCGCGATTGTCCTGCCAGACGGAATCGAAGGACGAGCCGTTCTCTCCCGATTGCGTGAACACCGCATTGAAGTGCGTCCCGACTGTGGCGCGCACTTGGGCGATCTTCGCCGAGCAGGTTTCCCAGTCGCCGTACCCGCACATGGAAGCGATGAGCGACCGGTCCGTTTCATCCTGGGGCAGCTTGTGCGTCTGGGCATCGTCCAGGTACTGCAGGCGGTGCTCGAGGTTGCGCAGGAAGAGGTAGGCGTCGCCCAGTTCGGCCGCGGCCGCCTCCGGCAGCAGCCGCTTTTCGGCGAGCCTTGGCAGGACTTCGAGCGTCGGCCGCGCCATGAGCACCGCGTCGCGCCCGCCGCGCACCAGCTGCAAGGCCTGGGCGATGAACTCGATCTCGCGGATGCCGCCGGGCCCGAGCTTTATGTGGTCGGCGAGATCGCGCCGGGTCACCTCGCGGCGCACCTCCGCATGCAGTTTCCTCATCGCCTCCAGCGTTGCGTAGTCGAGGTATTTGCGGAACACGAACGGCCTGCGCACTGCTTCGAGCTCGTCGTGGCGCCCGCCCGTGATCGCGCGCGCCTTGATCCAGGCGTAGCGCTCCCATTCGCGGCCGTGCGACACGAAATACGTCTCCAGCGCGTCGAGGCTCAACGCCAGCGCGCCGGCCTCGCCATCGGGACGCAGGCGCATGTCCACGCGGAACACGTAGCCATCCTCGGTGGCATCGTTCAGCAGGGCGATCAGTTTGCGGCCGAGCGTGGCGAAGTACTCGTGCGCCGAGACCGGCTTCGCGCCGTCGCTCTGGCCTTCCTCGGGATACACGAACACAAGGTCGATATCCGATGAGACATTGAGCTCGCGGCCGCCGAGCTTGCCCATCCCGACGACGATCAGGCGCTGCACCGCCCCTTCGGCGTTGCGCACGATCCCATTGCGTGCCCGCATCCAATTTTCGGACCATTCCTGCGCGGCCGTGATCGACGCTTCGGCCAGGTCGCTCATGGTCGCGCAGACCTCAGCGAGGTTCGCCAGGCCGGCGAGGTCGCGCGCCATCACGCGCAGGAAAACCTTCTGCCGCAGCTGCCGCAGGATCCGGCGCGCGTCCTCCTCGCTTGCGCTCCTGACAGGTTCGAGAGCGGCGTCGATCGACTCGCGCGAGAACGGATCGTGCCCGAGCGCGTCCAACTCGGCGGCGAGCGCGGGTCTCGCCTCGATCAGCCGGGTGGCGTAACGCGATCCGGAGAGATGATTGGAGAGCGCGCCTTCGGGACGGCTCATCGGGCGCTCATGTGGCCGAATTCCGAATTGGATCGGATGTTTACAGTTAAAATGAACACGCAACTATAGGGGCAACGCGCAAGCGCATGCAAACGCAGTCAGGCACGGACGCGAGCGGCATCGAAGCTGGCGGCGCACTGGTCGGCGGCGCAGCCGCAGCAAATGGCGCGGAAACCCCGGTCCCACCGGCGCGTTCCCCTGCTGTCACGCATTTCGTGCGCGCGGCGCGCCACACGCTGGCGGCCATCCGGCTGTTCCTGCTTTCCATCGAAGTGCTGCTCTGGGCGGTGTTCTTCCTCGTCGCGCTCGCCTTCCTCGGGTTGCGCTACTGGGTGCTGCCGAACGTCGAGCGCTATCGCCCGGACATCGTCAGCGCGGTGTCGGCCGCGGTCGGAAGGCCGGTGACGGTCGAAAGGATCAGCGCCGACTGGCGCGGCCTGCGGCCGCAGCTCGAGTTCGTCAATGTGCGCGTGTTCGACGCCGGCGGTCGAGAGGCACTCGTGCTGCCGAGCGTGGTGAACGTCATCGGGTGGCGCTCGCTCGTGTTCCTCGACCTGCGCCTGCACTCGTTCGAAGTGGAGAACCTCAAGGTCTCGGTGCGCCGCGACCCCGACGGGCGCATCACGGTGGGCGGCATCATTCTCGAGCCCGGGAAGAAAGGCGAGGGCCGCATCACCGACTGGGTGCTTGCCCAGCGCGAGATCGTCGTCCGCAATGCCGAGATCGACTGGCATGACGACCTGCGCCATGCGCCGCCGCTCAAGCTCTCGCACCTGAATTTCCGGCTGCAGAGCGATGGCGATGAGCATTCGGCCGGATTCTCCGCAAGCCCGCCGCTCGAGCTCGGGGCGTCCATGGAGGTGCGCGCCGAACTGATCGGCCGCAGCATCACCCAGCCGGCCGCCTGGAGCGGGCGGTTGTTTGCCGAAGTCGGCAACACCGATCTCGCCGCCTGGCGGGCGTGGCTGGACTATCCGGTCGACATCCGCAGCGGGCAGGGCGCGGTGCGCGTCTGGGCGACCCTGGTCGAAGGAA
This sequence comes from uncultured Bordetella sp., assembly GCA_964652785.1. Classification (GTDB taxonomy): domain Bacteria; phylum Pseudomonadota; class Gammaproteobacteria; order Burkholderiales; family SG8-39; genus SZAS-79. Next base: position 20,222 of record CAZZDV010000017.1, on the reverse strand, counting down.
ACCTGCGCCGTGTCGCGGCCGATGTCGCGCTCTCGAAAGTGGTGGCCCAGCTCGAGCCCGCGCTGCCCCAGCTCCAGCTCGCGAGCGTTCAAGGCCGCCTGTCCGGCCGCTACACCCTGACAGGTTTCGAGCTCGGCACGCGCGAACTGGCTTTCAGGGATGGCCGCGGTCCCGAGATGCTGCCGACCACGCTGAAGCTCGTGGTGGAGAAACCGCTCACAGGGGCGATTACGAGCGGGTCATTCAGTGCGTCGCAACTCGAGTTCGCGCCGCTCGCGCATATCGCGGAAGCGCTGCCGATCCCTGCCGACGTGCGCAAGCTGCTTGGCGAACTCGCCCCGCAGGGCAAGCTCTTCGACACCCAGTTCGACTGGAGGGGCGAGCTGCCCCATCCCACGGCGTACACGGCGCGCGGCCGGTTCGAAGGTTTGTCGATGAATCCGTGGGGCCGCATCCCGGGCTTTGCGGGATTGACGGGTTCGGTCGATGCGGACGAAAAGAAAGGCGCGCTCAGGATCGCCGCGAAGGAAGCGCATCTCGACCTGCCAAAACTTTTCCGCGAGCCGCGCACGCGCTTCGACGCACTTTCGGGCCAGGTGAACTGGGAAGTGCTCGAGGGGCGGCCGGCGGCGCCGATACCGGCGTCGTCGACCGCGCAGCCTCCGGCCATGGCACCGCTGCAGTTCAAGCTCGCCAACCTCGCGTTCTCCAATGCCGACCTGGCCGGCACGGCCTCCGGCACCTACGCGTTTACAGGACAGGGACCGGGCACGATCGACCTTGCGGCGCAGCTCACGCGCGCGGATGCGAAGCAGGTTGCGAAGTACGTGCCGCTGTTCATGGGCGAGAAGCTGCGCTCATGGCTGGATACCGCAGTCGTGGCGGGCTCTTCCAACGACGTTCGCCTCAAGCTGCGCGGTGACCTCTACGAATTCCCGTTCGCCAACCCGGCCAAGGGCCAGTTCCAGGTCGCGGCAAAAGTGCGCAACGGGATCCTCGACTATGCGCAAGGGTGGCCGCGCATGGAAGGCATCGAGGCGGACCTGCTCTTCGAGCGCGACCGCGTCGAGATCGTCGGGCGCAAGGCGAGCATTTATGGCACTGCGCTTTCGGGGGTGCGCGCGTCGATTCCGCAGCTGGACAGCGGCTTGCTCACCATCACCGGACAGGTCGACGGGCCGACTTCCGATTTCCTGCGCTACATCAAGGAGAGCCCGGTCAGGCGCATGGTGTCGGCGGCAACCGATCCCATGCAGGCCGCCGGCCGCGGCCAGCTCAAGCTCAAGCTCGACCTGCCGCTGGGGGACACCGTCAAGACCAGGGTGGCCGGCCAATACCAGTTCATGAACAACAACCTGCTCGTCGATGCGCGGTTGCCGCAACTCGAGCAGGCCACGGGCCGCGTGGAGTTCACAGAAAGCGGGCTTGTCATCCGCGATGTGCGCGGGGCCTTGTTCGGCGGGCAGGTGCAGATCGGCGGGGGGACGCGTCCTGAAGGCGGCGTGCTCGTGACCGCGCGAGGCGATGCCACAGTGGCCGGCATGCGTAACTTTTTCGATCATCCCTGGAAACGCTTTCTTTCGGGCGGCGCGCCTTACTCGGCTTCCGTGCTCGCGGCGAACAACACCTTGCGCGTCACGTTCGAGTCCAGCCTCTTCGGCGTCGCCAGCGACTTGCCGGTGCCGTTGGCCAAGACAACGCAGGACACGATGCCGTTGCGTGTGGAAATCGTCCCGACCGAAACCGGCGACCGCATCAGCGCCACGCTTGGCAAATTCCTTGCCGCGGAGTTCCAGCGTCGCCGCGAAGGCGAATCGATGGTGGTCCAGCGCACGGGTGTCGGGATCAACCAGGCCACGCGGCTGCCGGAGCGCAATGGCCTGATGCTTGCCGGCACGCTGCCGGCCTTGAGTCTCGATAGCTGGCTGCCGCTTTTCGCAACCCCCGAGGGCGAAGCGGCAGCGACCGCGCCAGGTACGCCGAGCGCGTCGGGTGCGCCGGGCGCGTCGACGTTCGACCTGCGCCTTGGCACGCTCGATGCATTCGGCAAGCGCCTGCATGCAGTGAGCTTGAGGGCCGGCGCGGAAGGCCGCGGCTGGCAGGCGACGCTTGCGTCGAACGAGATGACGGGTGACCTCAGCTACCGCAGCGAGGAGCGCGGCAAGCTCGTTGCGCGCCTCGCGCACTTCACGCCCCCTGGCGAGGCCCCGGGCGCGAAACAGGGCGGCTCGGGCGACCTGCCGGCCGTCGACCTCGTGGCCGAAAAATTCAACTATCGCGGCAAGCAGCTTGGCCGGGTGGAGATCCTCGCGCTGCCCGAAGGGGCCAACTGGCGCATCGAGAAGATTGCCAACGTGAATCCCGAAGCCGCGCTCGCGGCGCGCGGGCTCTGGCTCACCGGGGCAAACTCGCGCACCTCGATCGACTTCACCCTCGACATCAGCGACACCGGCAAGTACCTCGATCGCCTCGGCACGCCGGACAGCGTCAAGGGGGGCACCGCGAAACTCACCGGGGCGCTGACCTGGGCCGGTGACCCGCTGAACATCGACTACCCGACGCTCGCGGGCTCGGTGGTGCTGCTTGCCCAGAGCGGCCAGTTCCTCGAGATCGAACCGGGCATCGGCAAGCTCGTTTCCTTGATGAGCCTGCAGATGCTGCCCCGGCGCATCGCGCTGGACTTCCGCGATGTGTTCTCCAAGGGCTTTGCGTACGACCGCATCACCAGCACCCTCACGGTGGAGAAGGGGGTGATGCAGACGAAAGATTTCAAGATGCGCGGGCCGGCCGCCGAAGTGGACATCGATGGCAGCGCAAACCTGGCCAGGGAAACGCAGGACCTGCACGTGAAAGTCGTGCCCGCGCTCGGCGACACGGCTTCCACCATCGTCGGCCTGCTCAACCCGGTCGCCGGCGTGGCGACGATGATTGCGCAGAAGCTCCTGAAGAATCCTCTGGGCAACATCTTCGCTTTCGAATACGCAGTGAGCGGGACCTGGGCCGACCCCAAGGTGGAGAAGGTGCGCGTGGCGCCCTTGGAGGCTTCGCCCTCGGGTGGGGCGCCATGACCACGCCGCGCGCCCGTGTCGCCGCGATCCAGATGGTTTCGGCGCCCGAGGTCCAAACCAATCTTGCCGCCGCGGGACGGCTGGTGGCCGAGGCGGCGCGGCAAGGCGCGCAACTGGTCGCGCTTCCGGAATATTTCTGCATCCTCGGCAGGCACGAAACCGACAAGGTCAGGGTCGCCGAAACGGACGCGGCCGAGCCCGGTGGCGGCGGGCCGATCCAGGCCTTCCTCGCCGAAACGGCGTTGCGCAACAAGGTCTGGATCGTCGGCGGCACCCTGCCCCTGGTCTCGAACACCCCGGAGCGCGTGCGCAGCGCCTGCCTGCTGTTCGACTCCGCCGGGCAGCGGGTGGCGCGCTACGACAAGGTCCACCTCTTCTCTTTCCGCCAAGGCGTCGAAAACTACGACGAAACGCGCACCATGGAGCCCGGCGCGGGCCCGGTCGTGGTGGAGAGTCCCTTCGGGAGGCTGGGTCTTTCGGTTTGCTATGATGTCCGCTTCCCCGAGCTCTACCGCACGGGGTTCAATTCCCGCACCGAATCCCGCTTGTTTCAGCCCTCTTCGCCCATAGATATGTGGTTCGTTCCGTCGGCGTTTACTTCGACCACCGGCGCGGCGCACTGGGAGATCCTCCTGCGCGCGCGGGCGATCGAGAACCTTTGCTATGTCGTGGCGCCGGCGCAGGGAGGCACGCATCCGAACGGACGCCGCACCCACGGGCATACCATGATCGTCGGGCCCTGGGGCGAAGTCCTGGCGGAGCAGGCCGAAGGCGAGGCCGTAGTGATCGCCGACATTGACCACGCAAGAATCAAAGAGGTCCGCGGATCGCTCCCGGCCCTCGATAACCGCAGGATCCAATGACTACGCAAACGGCACGGCCCATCGAAACGTCCCTATCGGAGAACTACCTCGCGGAGAGCCACCTCGCGGAGAGCTACCTCGCGGACAGCCACCTCGCGACTGCCCACGAGTCGCTGCTCGCGCCCTACGACCTCGACCTGGGCAAGCTGGGGCCCGTGTTCGGGTCGCTCGCCGAGCATCGCATCGACTACGCGGACCTCTACTTCCAGTACACGAGGTCGGAGGGCTGGAACCTCGAGGAAGGCATCGTCAAGTCCGGCAGCTTCAACATCGAGCAGGGCGTCGGCGTGCGTGCGATCTCGGGCGAGAAAACGGCATTCGCGTATTCGGACGACATCAGCTTCAATGCGCTGCAGGACGCGGCGCGCGCGACGCGCGCCATCGGGCGCGCGGGACAGGTGCGTCGTGCCAATGTGGCCGGGGGTGCGGGGGCGCGCCGTAGCGCCCCTGCTTCGTTTCGTCGCCTCTACCAGCCGATCGACCCGATCGCGTCGCTTTCGTCCGAGACCAAAGTCGGCATGCTCGAGAAGCTCGAGCAGATGTGCCGCAAGATCGATCCGCGCGTGACGCAGGTCATGGCCAATCTCGGCGGCGAGTACGAGGTCATTCTGGTTGCGCGTTCCGACGGGGTCACCGCCGCCGACGTGCGCCCGCTGGTGCGGCTTTCGGTGCAGGTCATCGTCGAGGAGAACGGCCGGCGCGAATCCGGCTCCTCGGGCGGCGGCGGGCGCACGGGCTACGAATATTTCACCGACGAGCTGCTGAAGGACTACGCGCAGAAAGCCGTGCACCAGGCGGTCACGAACCTGAACGCGAAAGCGGCGCCCGCGGGCACGATGACCGTGGTCCTCGGCGCAGGCTGGCCGGGCATCCTGCTGCACGAAGCGATCGGCCACGGGCTCGAGGGCGACTTCAACCGCAAGGGCAGCTCGGCTTTCTCCGGGCGCATCGGCGAGCGGGTTGCCGCCCCGGGCGTTACTGTCGTCGACGACGGCACGATCCCGGACCGGCGCGGCTCGCTTTCGATCGACGACGAGGGCAATCCCACGCAGCGCACGGTGCTGATCGAAGACGGCATCCTGCGCGGTTACATCCAGGACAACCTCAACGCGCGGCTGATGAAGATGCCGGTGACCGGCAACGGGCGGCGCGAATCGTTCGCGCACGTCGTGATGCCGCGCATGACCAACACCTACATGCTCGCCGGCTCGCACGACCCGGCGGAGATCATCGGCTCGGTGAAGAAAGGCCTCTACGCGGCCAACTTCGGCGGCGGTCAGGTAGACATCACCAACGGCAAGTTCGTGTTCTCGGCCTCCGAGGCCTACATGATCGAGAACGGCAAGGTGACCTACCCGGTCAAGGGCGCGACGCTGATCGGCAACGGCCCGGATGCGCTCACGCGCGTGAAGATGATCGGTAACGACCTGCAGCTCGATTCGGGCGTGGGGACCTGCGGCAAGGACGGCCAGAGCGTTCCCGTCGGCGTCGGCCAGCCCACCCTGCGCATCGACGGCCTCACCGTCGGCGGGACTGCCTAAAAAAGATCCCAGTTCGGATCCCAGAGGCGCCACCAGGGCACGTCCTTCTTGAACTTGCCGGTGAGGTACTTGCTCTGCGGGAAGTTCTTGCGCATGACCTTGTCGGCGTCGTCGCGCAGGTCGGCCATGCCGAGCGCGTCGTAGGCCTTGACCATGATGAACACGGATTCCTCCACCGCCGGGGTCTGCGGGTAGTTCTGCACCACATACTGCGCGCGGTTGGCCGCGGCCACGTAGCCGTTGCGCTTCATGTAGTAGCGGGCGACGTGCACCTCGTTCTGGGCCAGCGCGTTGACGAGGTACTTCATGCGCGCCGCGCCGTCCGCGGCGTACTTGGAGTCCGGAAAGCGCGTCACCAGCTCCCGGAAGGAAGCAAACGCTTCGCGCGCCGCCTTCGGGTCGCGCTCGGTCATGTCCTGGCTCGAGAAGCGCGCGAAGATCCCGCCGTCCTCGGTGAAGTTCACCAGGCCCTTGAGGTAGTACGCGTAGTCCACGCTCGGATGGTTCGGGTGCAGCTTGATGAACCGGTCCGCGGCCGCGATGGCCGAAGCCCGCTCGTTTTCCCGGTAGTAGGCATAGGCGATCTCGATCTGCGCCTGCTGGGCGAAACGGCCGTACGGGAAGCGCGCCTCGAGCTTTTCGAGGTGCTTGATGGCCTTGGCCCAGTCGCGCCCGCTCATGGCGTCCTTGGCTTCGCCGTAGAGCTTGTTGGCCGACCAGCCGATCGTCTCGTCCTTGGTATCGGACAGGGAGCTGCAACCCGCGAGCAGCGACGCAAGCGAGAGCGCAGCGACGATCAGCAGGCGGGGAAGTAAACTCGGATGCATGGCAAGGACCTTTAAGAATGGCGGCGCCGGTGGCCTCGCCAATTATAGCGATTCGAATACCCCTTCGATCCGGCCGGAAATGCGCGCGCCGGACGGCGCGGAGGTCCGCGCCACGATCCCGGAGGAGTGCGCCGGGCTGCGGTTGGACCAGGCCCTGGCCCGCCTGTTCCCGCAATTCTCGCGCAGCCGGCTGCAGGCCTGGCTCAAGGAGGGCAACCTGCGCGTCGATGGCGCCTCGCCCGAGGCCAAGCGAGCCGTGCGCGGCGGTGAGGCGGTGACGCTTGCTCCTCCCAGGGACGCCGGCGAATCGCCGCTGGCCCAGAGCATGCCGCTTGCGGTCGTGCATGAGGACGCCGAGATCCTCGTCATCGACAAGCCCGCCGGGCTGGTGGTGCATCCGGGCGCCGGCAACCCGGACCACACCCTGATGAACGCGCTGCTCGCGCATGCGCCGGCGCTTTCGAATGTGCCGCGCGCGGGCATCGTGCACCGGCTGGACAAGGACACCAGCGGCCTCCTGGTGGTGGCAAAGACGATCGCGGCGCAGACGAGCCTCGTGCGCCAGTTGCAGGACCGCACGATGGGGCGCACCTACACCGCGCTTGCATGGGGCACCGTCCGCGCGGCCAGGGGCATCATCGACGCGCCGATCGGCCGCGATGTCCGGAGCCGCACGCGCATGGCCGTGACCGATCGCGGCAAGGCGGCGCGCACCGAGTACGAGGTGCTCGAGCGCCTGCCGGGCGCAACGCTGCTTGCCTGCAAGCTCGAAAGCGGGCGCACCCACCAGATCCGCGTGCACCTGCAGTCGATCGGCCATCCGCTGGTCGGCGATCCGGTCTATCGCCGCGGCGCAAGATCGCAGGCGATCGAGCGCTTCGAGCGCCAGGCATTGCATGCCGCGCGCCTCGAGCTCGTGCACCCCAGGACCAAACGCTCCCGCCAGTGGGAAGCCCCGCTGCCTGAGGATTTTCGTAGATTGCTGAAGGGCTTCAGGAATGCCAAAGCCGCCTGAGACCATCGAACCCGACTGGCCGGTGCCGCCCGGCGTGCGGGCCTTCTACACCACGCGCGAGCTTGGTGATGCCAGGAGTGGCGAAGTCCGCTCCGCCCTTGGGGCGATCCTGCCTTCGGCACCGGCCTGGCTGAAGCAGGTGCACGCAACGGCTGTCGTCGATGCGGGCGCCGTTCCCGAAGGCACGGTGCCCGAGGCTGACGCTTCGTTCACGAACCGGCGCGGCATCGTCTGCACCATCCTGACCGCGGACTGCCTGCCGGTCCTCTTTGCGGCCCGCGACGGCAGTGTCGTCGCTGCCGCGCATGCCGGCTGGCGGGGGCTGTGCGCCGGTGTCATCGAGCGAACGGTCGAGCACATGAAGGTCCCCGGAGGCGAGCTGCAGGCGTGGCTCGGTCCCGCAATCGGTCCGAGCGCCTATGAAGTCGGCGCCGAAGTGCGCGATGCGTTCGTCGCGCGCGATCCGCTGGCAGCCGGCGCTTTTTCGCCGACGCGGCCGGGGCACTGGCTGCTGGACCTCTATTCGATCGCAAGGCAGCGCCTCGCGGGCTCCGGCGTGACCGCGGTCCATGGAGGCACGCATTGCACCTTCACCGAGCCCGGGCTGTTTTTTTCCTATCGCCGCGACAAGGCGGTGGGGCGCATGGCCGCATTCATCTGGCGCGTATAATCGCCGGCCTTTTTCTCCCGGGATCACAAGCATGACGCTGGCATGGATCGTCTCCGCATCGGTTGTGGGCGGCCTCCTTTCGGTGGGCCTCGCCGCGGCGTTCGCGCTGACGGTACGCGCCACCTGGGTGCCGATGCTGGTTTCGTACGCGATCGGCGCGCTGCTGGGGGCGGCCTTCCTCGAGGTGATCCCGCATGCATTCGAGCGGCTGGATGCGCATCACGCTGCGCTGACGATCCTCGCGGGCATCTTCGTGTTCTTCATCATGGAGAAGCTCGTCCTCTGGCGCCATTGCCATACGGAGGACTGCGAAGCGCACGACCAGCACGCCGTCGCGCACGACCATGGCCGCTCGGGAATGATGATCCTGGTGGGCGACTCGGTGCACAACTTCATCGACGGCGTGCTGATCGCGGCCGCCTTCCTCGAAAGCACTCAACTCGGCGTCATCACCGCAATCGCGATCGTCGCGCACGAGATCCCGCAGGAAGTCGGCGATTTCCTCATCCTGCTGCACTCGGGCTACACGAAGGCGCGCGCACTGTTGCTCAACCTGTTGTCTTCGCTGGCCTCGCTGGCCGGCGGGGTCATCGGTTATTTCACGCTGCAGGCGGCCGACGGGGCCGTGCCCTACCTGCTCGGCATCGTGGCGGCCAGCATGATCTACGTGGCCGTGGCCGACCTGATCCCCGGGTTGCACAAGCGCACCGAGCTGCGCGCGACGATGTCGCAGACGCTGCTGATCGCCCTCGGCGTGGGGTCGATCGCGCTGGCCCGCGTTGCATTCGGCGGGTAACCAACCCCGTTTCAGCCGTGGTTTGGCAGGGGTTGACCGCGCCTATGGTGCGGCGCAGAATCGCCGCCTGTTTGGAGTGCGCACTCTTCCCCCCGCCGCCCGGTTTCGGGGCGTGCAGACAAGGCCGAAAACTTGACCAGCCAGTTCGATTCCCCGGACGCCCTGATCGCATCGATTGCGAATGCCGGCAAATCGATGAGCGAAGGCTGGATGGGCCTGCTGACGAACCTGCCGGGTATCGCGCCGGCCGCGAGCTCTCCCGCGGCGTGGCCTGCCTTGTCGATGGATCCCGCGCGCTTCGCGCAGATGCAGTCGGACTTTGCGGCCAAGCAGTCGCAACTCTGGATGAGCATGCTGGGACAGGAGCCGGGCAAGCCCGCAACGCCGCTCGCATCGCCTGAGAGCGGCGACAAGCGGTTCAGGGCGACGGAATGGCGCGAGAACCCGTATTTCGACTACCTGAAGCAGTCGTACCTGCTGGCCTCCAGCTACCTGAACGAGCTGGTCGAAAACGTCCAGGCCGACCCGCAGGCCAGGGATCGGCTGCGCTTTGCCGCGCGCCAGTGGATCGATGCAAGCTGTCCGGCGAATTTCCCGGCGACCAATCCCGAGGCCTTGCGCAAGGCGATCGAAACCAAGGGCGAGAGCCTCACCAGGGGGCTCGCAAACCTGATCGCCGATGCGGGCAAAGGCCACATCAGCCTGACCGACGAGTCGGCCTTCGAGATCGGCCGCAACATCGCCGTGACGCCCGGCGCGGTCGTCTACGAGAACGAACTGTTCCAGCTGATCCAGTACGCGCCCACGACTGCGAAGGTTGCCAGGCGGCCTCTGGTCATGGTGCCGCCGTGCATCAACAAGTACTACATCCTCGACCTGCAGCCCGAGAATTCCTACGTGGCCTATGCACTCGGCGAGGGCCACACCGTGTTCATGGTTTCGTGGCGCAACGTGAAGGCCGACCTCGGCCACCTCACCTGGGACGACTACGTCGACAAGGGCGTGATCGAGGCGCTGCGGGTCGCGCACGACATTGCCGGCAGCGACAAGGTGAATGCACTGGGCTTCTGCGTCGGCGGCACGCTGCTCGGCGCGGCGCTCAGCGTGCTCAATGCCCGGAACGAATCCTTTGTCTCGAGCGCGACCTACCTCACCACGATGCTGGATTTCGAGGACACCGGCCAGATCGGATGCCTCGTCGACGAGCAGGGCGTGCGGTTGCGCGAACAGGCCATCGGCGCCGGCGGCATCTTGCCGGGGTCCGAGCTCGCCTTCGTCTTTTCGTCGCTTCGCGCCAACGACCTCATCTGGTCGTACGTCGTCAACAACTACCTCAAGGGCGAATCGCCCGTCGCGTTCGACCTGCTTTACTGGAACGCGGACAGCACCAACCTGCCCGGGCCGATGTACTGCTGGTATGTGAGGAACACCTACCTCGAGAACAAGCTGCGCGTGCCGGGCGCGCTGACCAACTGCGGTGTGCCTGTGGACCTCGGCTCGATCGGCCTGCCGAGCTTCCTCCTCGCTTCGCGCGAGGACCACATCGTGCCGTGGAAGAGCGCATACCGGTCGGTGCGGCTCCTCGGGGGGCAAACGAAATTCGTGCTCGCGGCCAGCGGGCATATCGCGGGCGTCGTCAATCCGGCGTCGAAGGGGAAGCGCAGCTACTGGGATTGCCCTGAAGGAATCGCGGACAAGTACGCCACCGAACCGCAGGCCTGGTTCGACACTGCAAAGGAGCAACCCGGCAGCTGGTGGCCGGCCTGGTCCGCATGGCTTGCGGCCCACAAGGGCGGCGAGAGGAAGGCAAGGAAAGCGCTCGGCAGCAAGCGGCACAAGGCCATCGAACCGGCGCCCGGCCGTTACGTCAAAGAGAAGTTCAACTCGCAGTAGTTCACCCCTAGTTCCAGGAGGTTCACCATGGAAGAAGTCGTCATCGTTGGCGCTGTGCGCACCGCCATCGGAAAATTCAGCGGCTCGCTGGCCAAAGTCCCGGCGTCGGATCTCGGCGCGGCCGTCATCAGGGAGCTGCTTGCCAGGAGCGGCGTCAAGGCCGACCTGGTCTCCGAGGTCATCCTCGGTCAGGTGCTGACCGCGGGCGTCGGCCAGAACGCGGCCAGACAAGCGGCGATCAAGGCGGGCTTGCCGCACATGATCCCCGCCATGACTATCAACAAGGTGTGCGGCTCGGGGCTCAAGGCAGCGATGCTCGGCGCGCAGGCGATCCTCAACGGCGACTCGGATTTCGTGATCGCCGGCGGGCAGGAGTCGATGAGCATGTCCAACCACGTGCTGCCGGGCTCGCGCGATGGCTTTCGCATGGGCGACGCCAAGATGATCGACACCATGATCGTCGACGGCCTGTGGGACGTTTACAACCAGTACCACATGGGCGTGACCGCGGAGAACGTGGCCGAAGAGTACGCAGTGACGCGCGCCGAGCAGGACGAGTTCGCGGCCAGGAGCCAGCAGAAGGCCGAGGCCGCGATCAAGAACGGCAGGTTCAACGATGAGATCGTCGCGTTCGAAGTGCCCTCGCGCAAGGGCCCGGTGGTGTTCAATGTCGACGAATTCCCGCGCGCCGGCACGACCGCCGAGTCGCTCGGCAGCCTCAAGCCGGCGTTCAAGAAGGACGGCACGGTGACCGCGGGCAATGCCTCGGGCATCAACGACGGCGCCGCGGCAGTCATGCTGACTTCCGCGCGCAAGGCGAAAGAGCTGGGCCTGAAGCCGCTGGCGACGATCAAGGCGTTTTCGTCGGCCGGAGTCGACCCGAAATACATGGGCATGGGCCCCGTCCCCGCGTCCAAGCGCTGCCTGTCGCGCGCCGGCTGGGACCCGAAAGAGCTCGACCTCATGGAGATCAACGAGGCCTTCGCCGCGCAGGCGATCGCGGTCAACCGCCAGATGGGATGGGACACCTCCAAGGTCAACGTCAACGGCGGGGCGATCGCGCTCGGCCACCCGATCGGCGCCTCGGGCTGCCGCATCCTCGTCACGCTGCTGCACGAAATGCAGAGGCGCGACGCGAAAAAAGGCCTGGCGTCGCTCTGCATCGGCGGCGGCATGGGCGTGGCGCTGGCGGTGGAGAGGGCATGACCCGTCGGGTAGCGCTGATCACCGGCGGAATGGGTGGAATCGGGACCGCGGTCTGCAAGAAGCTGGCGCGGGCCAACGGGAACGTGGTGGTTGCCAACTGCCTGCCGGGCTACGACCGCAAGGAAGAATGGCTTGAAGGCATGAACAGGGAGGGCTACGAGGTGCATGCCGCCGAGGGCGACGTCTCCGACTTCGACTCGACCGTCGCGATGGTGCGCAGGATCGAGTCCGAGATCGGACCGGTCGACATCCTCGTGAACAACGCAGGCATCGTGCGCGACAACATGCTCAAGAAGGCCTCACTCGAGGACTGGATGGCGGTGATCAACTCCAACCTCAACAGCGTCTTCAACGTCACCAAGAACGTGATCGACGGGATGACCGAGCGGGGCTGGGGGCGAGTGGTGAACATGTCCTCGGTCAACGGCCAGAAAGGCCAGTTCGGGCAGACCAACTACTCGGCGGCCAAGGCCGGCGTGCACGGCTTCGCCAAGGCCCTAGCCCAGGAAGTCATCCGCAAAGGGGTGACGGTGAACTCGGTGTCGCCGGGGTATGTGGAGACGGACATGGTGAAGTCGATCCGCAAGGACGTGCTCGACAAGCTGATCGCCGGGATCCCGATCGGGCGCCTCGCCCAGCCGGCGGAAATCGCCGCACTGGTCGCATTCCTGACCTCTGAGGAAGCCGGGTATATTACGGGAGCGAACATCGCCATCAATGGCGGGATGTACATGACCTAGCGCCAGGTTTGCGCGAGAGGGGAACCGGGACGCCCCGGCAGGATCAAATAGAAGGAGACGAAATGGCGCAGCAGAAAATTGCGGTGGTCACCGGTGGCATGGGCGGCCTCGGCGAATCGATCTCGACCAAGATGGCCGACGCCGGCTACAAGGTCGTGGTCACTTATTCGCCCTCGAACACGAAGTGGAAGGGCTGGATCGACGAGATGAAGGGCCGCGGCTATGCGTTCGGCGCCTATCCGGTGGACGTGGCGGATTTCGAGGACGCCGCCAACAAGGTGACCCAGATCCAGAAGGAGATCGGCGCGGTCGACATCCTCGTAAACAACGCGGGTATCACGCGCGACATGACCTTCAAGAAGATGACCAAGGCCGACTGGGATGCGGTCATGCACACCAACCTCGACTCGTGCTTCAACATGACCAAGCAGGTGATGGACGGCATGGTCGAGCGCGGCTGGGGCCGCGTGATCAACGTGTCCTCGGTCAACGGCCAGAAAGGCGCGTTCGGCCAGACGAACTACTCGGCGGCCAAGGCCGGCATCCACGGCTTTTCGAAGGCGCTCGCGCTCGAGGTGGCGAAGAAAGGCGTGACGGTCAACACGATTTCACCGGGCTACATCGGCACCAAGATGGTTACCGCAATCCCCAAGGAGATCCTCGATTCGAAGATCCTGCCGCAGATCCCGCTGGGACGCCTGGGCAAGCCCGACGAAGTCGCCGGCCTCATCATCTACTTGTGCTCGGAAGAAGCGGCGTTCGTGAGCGGCGCCAACATTTCGATCAACGGTGGCCAACACATGTACTAGAGCGGTAAAAGGAGCGAGGCATGGAGAACCAGGTCCGTCTGATCAAGAAGTACCCGAACCGCCGGCTCTACGACACCAAGACGTCGAGCTACATCACGCTCGTCGACGTGAAGCAGATGGTGCTCAAGCAGGAGGAGTTCCAGGCAGTCGACGCCAAGACGGGCGACGACCTGACGCGCCAGATCCTGCTGCAGATCATCCTCGAGGAGGAATCCAGCGGCTCGCCGATGTTTACCTCGGATGCCCTCTCGCAAATGATCCGCACCTACGGCAACGCCATGCAGGGCATGATGGGCGGCTACCTGGAGAAGAACATCAACGCCTTCCAGGAGATGCAGAAGTCGCTGCAGGAGCAGTCGAACAAGCTCTACGGCGACGGCGCCAAGGTGCCCACCGAGATGTGGACCCAGTTCATGAGCATGCAGGGCCCGGCCATGCAGGGGCTCATGCAGACCTACATGGAGCAGAGCCAGAAGATGTTCGCGCAGCTGCAGGAGCAGATGACCAGCCAGTCGCGCAACATGTTCAACGGCTTTACGTTTCCCGGGTTCCCGCCGGGGGGCAAGCCCGAGGGGTCGTCCGACAAGAAGTCCTGATGGCGGGTGCGAAGGCGGTTAGGAAGGATGTACCGCGGGTCGGTTTTGTCTCGCTGGGTTGCCCCAAGGCGCTCGTCGATTCAGAGCGCATCCTCACGCAACTGCGCGCCGAAGGCTACGCGATCGCGCCGAGCTATGACGGCGCGGACCTGGTCGTGGTCAACACCTGCGGCTTCATCGATTCGGCGGTCGAGGAGTCGCTGGACGCGATCGGCGAGGCGCTCGCCGAGAACGGCAAGGTCATCGTGACCGGCTGCCTCGGCGCCAGGGACGGCGTGGTCCGGGCCGCGCATCCCTCGGTGCTCGCGGTCACCGGCCCGCATGACACCGAAGGCGTGATGAAGGCGGTGCATGCGCATCTGCCGAGGCTTCACGACCCGTACACCGACCTCGTGCCGCCGCAGGGCATTCGCCTCACGCCGAAGCATTTCGCGTACCTCAAGATTTCCGAGGGCTGCAACCACCGGTGCACGTTCTGCATCATTCCCTCGATGCGCGGCGACCTCGTGTCCCGCCCGATCGGCGAGGTCATGCAGGAGGCGGAGAACCTCGTCAAAGCCGGCGTGAAAGAGCTGCTCGTGATCTCGCAGGACACCAGCGCTTACGGCGTCGACGTCAAGTACCGCACCGGGTTCTGGCAGGGCCGCCCGCTCAAGACCAGGATGACGGCACTCTGCGAAGCGCTCGGCGAGCTGGGCGTGTGGGTGCGCCTGCACTACGTGTACCCGTACCCGAGCGTGGACGAAGTGATCCCGCTCATGGCCGAAGGAAAGATCCTTCCCTACCTTGACGTGCCTTTCCAGCACGCGTCCAAGCGCATCCTCAAGCTCATGAAGCGCCCGGCCAACGCTGAGAACACGCTCGAGCGCATCCGCGCCTGGCGCGCGATCTGCCCGGACATCACCATCCGCAGCACTTTCATTGCCGGCTTCCCCGGCGAGACCGAGGCCGAGTTCGAGGAGCTGCTCCGGTTCCTCGGCGAGGCGCGGCTCGACCGCGTCGGGTGCTTTGCGTACTCGCCGGTCGAGGGCGCCAGGGCCAACGACCTGCCCGACCCGGTGCCGGCGGAAGTCAGGGATGAGCGCCGCGAGCGCTTCATGCTCGCGCAGCAGGAAATCAGCGCCGCGCGCCTCAAGGCGAAAATCGGCAGGCGCCTGCGTGTGCTGGTGGACGAGAACGAAGGAAGCACCGCGCGCAAGGGCGCCATCGCGCGCTCCGCGGCGGACGCACCGGAGATCGACGGCGTGGTGCGCGTCCGCGGTGGATCAAGACTGAAACCCGGCGAATTCGCCGACGTGGTCATCGAAAAATCCGATGCCCACGACCTTTTCGGGAGACTGGCATGAGCACAAGGGACGTGGTGGTGGTATCGGGCGCGCGCACGGGCATCGGCGACTACGGCGGCTCGCTCAAGGACCTGCCGGCGACGAAGCTCGGCACGATCGCCATCAAGGAAGCCGTCGCGCGCGCGAAAATCGACCCCGACTCGATCGGGCACGTGGTGCTCGGCAGCGTGATCCACGGCGAGGCGCGGGACATGTACCTCTCGCGCGTGGCCGCGATCGACGCCGGGCTGCCGGTCGGCACGCCGTGCCTCACCGTGAACCGCCTCTGCGGCAGCGGCCTGCAGGCGATCGTCTCGGCGGCGCAGCACATCCTGCTTGGCGACACCGACGTGGTGATCGGCGGCGGGGCGGAGAGCATGAGCCGCGCCGCCTACTTCCTGCCCGCCGGACGCTGGGGACAGCGCATGGGCGACGGCGCGGTGGTCGATGCGATGACCGGCGCGCTGCACGACCCCTTCGGCCACGGGCACATGGGCGTGACCGCGGAGAACATCGCCGCGAAGTACGAGATCAGCCGCGCCGAGCAGGATGCCTATGCGATGGAGAGCCACAAGCGCGCCGCCAATGCGCTCGCCAAGGGCTATTTCACCAGCCAGGTCGTGCCGATCGAGATCAAGTCGAAGAAGGGGCCGGTGCAGTACGCGACCGACGAGCACGTGCGGCCCGAAGTGAAGATCGAAGACCTGCAGAAGCTCAAGACCGTGTTCAAGAAGGACGGCACGGTGACCGCGGGCAACGCTTCAGGCCTAAACGATGCCGGCGCGGCGATCGTCATGATGGAGGCCGGCGCCGCCAATAAAGCCGGTGCGAAACCCATGGCGCGGCTGGTCGCCTATGCGCACGCGGGTGTCGATCCGCGGGTCATGGGCCTGGGCCCGATCCCCGCGGTCAAGCGCGTGTTCGAGAAAGCCGGCCTCAAGCCCGCCGACATGGACGTGGTCGAATCGAACGAGGCGTTCGCCGTGCAGGCCATGGCGGTCACGCGCGACCTCGGCCTCGACCCGGCCAAGGTGAACCCGAACGGCGGCGCAGTGGCCATGGGACATCCGATCGGCGCCACCGGCGCGATCCTCACCGTCAAGGCGATCTACGAGCTCGAGCGCATCAAGGGCCGCTACGCGCTGGTCACGATGTGCATCGGCGGCGGGCAGGGCATCGCGGCGATCTTCGAGCGCGCTGCCTGAGGATCGGCAAGTGCGAATCCTGGTCCTGAGCTCGGAGCCGCGCCCGCACGGGCCGTGCGCCGCGTTGAAATCAGCACTCAGATAGCCCAAGAACACAAGATGTGACGGGTTGCACTTGTCCCTTGCCTTCACCCCGCCATGGCAGTAATTTGACAGGAGACCGGCTCTGAAGGCTGGCATGATGTAAAAAATGGCAGCAATTGACCGCCGAGCGAGGGCTCCGGACAATTTGCCTGACACCACTTCAAACCTCGCACTTACAGACGGGGTCCACGCAACCAGGAGACACGACGCAATGAAACCGTTCGCATCCATCACACTCGCCGCAACCTTGGCCGTTGCCGCGCTCGTTCCCTTGCAGGTCCGCGCGCAGGCGTACCCGAACAAGCCGATCCGCCTGGTCGTGCCTTATGCGCCCGGCGGCGCGACCGACATCATTTCGCGCGCGGTGGCCATCGAGCTCACGAAGACGCTCGGCCAGGCGGTCAATGTGGACAACCGCCCCGGTGCGGGCGCGAACCTCGGCTCCGAGATGGTGGCGCGTTCGGCGCCGGACGGCTACACGCTGCTCACCAGCGCGAGCAGCCTTCACGGCATCACGCCCTTCCTCTACAAGAAGCTCAACTACGACCCGAACAAGGACCTGTCGCCGGTCATCGTGCTCGCGGGCTTCGCGAACGTGCTGGTCGTGAACCCGGGGGTGCCGGCGAACTCGGTCAAGGACGTCATCACGCTGGTCAAGGCGCAGCCCGGCAAGATGACCTGCGCCTCGAGCGGCAGCGGCTCCACAATCCACATGTCGTGCGAGATGTTCAAGCACATGCTCGGCTTGGACATCATCCACGTGCCGTACAAGGGCAGCGGGCCGGCGGTGACCGATCTCATCGGCGGGCAGGTGAACATGATGTTCGACAACATTCCTTCGTCGATTTCGCACATCCGCTCGGGCAAGCTGCGCGCGCTCGCGACCACGGGCGCGAAGCGCTCGCCGATGCTGCCCGAACTGCCGACGATCGCCGAATCGGGTGTGCCCGGCTATGAATCCACGGCGTGGTTCGGCATTGCGGCGCCTGTCGGCACGCCCAAGGAGATCATCGCTCGGCTGAACGCGGAAGGGCAGAAGGCGCTCAGGTCGCCGGAGTTCGTCAAGCGCATGACCGATCTCGGCTACGAGATCGTCGGCGGCACGCCCGAGCAGATGGCCTCGATGATCCAGGACGAGTACAAGCGCTGGGGTCCGATCGTCAAGGCTTCGGGCGCGACTGTGGATTGATCCACCGCAGGCGCGTCCCGTTACGCCAGGTACGTCTCCGCCAGCCTCGCCCAGTACGCCGCGCCCACGGTCAGGTTGGCGTCGTTGAAGTCGTACCTGGCGTTATGCACCATCGGACCTTCGCCGTTGCCGATGCGCAGGTAGCAGCCCGGACGCTTTTCCAGGAAGTACGAGAAGTCCTCGCTCCCGGTGACGGGGCCGAACGGGAAGGTCGTTTTTTCGGGGCCGACGAGGTCCTCGGCGACCTTGCGTGCGAATTCGGTTTCGGACGGCGTATTGACCACCGTCGGGCAGCCGCGCTCGTACTCGATCTCGACCCTGCCGCCGTAGCCTTGCACATGCGCGTTGACGAGCTCGGTGATGCGGCGCTGGAGGAGGTCGCGCACCTCGGGGCTGAACGAGCGCACCGAAAGGCCCATGGTGGCGCTCTCGGGGATCACGTTCGACGCGATGCCCGCCTGGATCATGCCGATCGTGACGATGGCGATCTGCGCCGGATCGACGTTGCGCGCAACGATCGATTGCAGGGCCATCACAAGGCTGCCCGTGATCAGCACCGGGTCGACCGACAGGTGCGGGCGCGCGGCATGGCCGCCACGGCCGTGGATCGTAATCTTGACCCGGTCGGAGGCCGACATGAAGGGTCCGACGCCGAACATGAACGTGCCGGCCGGATAGCCCGGGTGGTTGTGCATGCCGAAGATCGCGTCGCAGGGAAAGCGCTCGAACAGGCCGTCGGCGATCATCTGCTGCGCGCCGCTGTTCTTGCCCGCCTCCTCGGCCGGCTGGAACACTAAATTCAGCGTTCCCGAGAACCTCCGCGTTTTCGCCAAGTGGCGGGCCGCGCCGAGCAGCATCGTGGTGTGGCCGTCGTGGCCGCAGGCGTGCATGACGCCCGGATTGCGGCTCGCGTGGGCTACGCCGGACGCCTCCATGATCGGCAGCGCGTCCATGTCGGCGCGCAGGCTCACGCTGCGTTTGCCCTCGCCGACCGTGAGCCGTCCCACTACGCCATGGCCGCCGACCTTGCGGGTGACCTCGTAGCCCCATTCCTCCAGCCGCGCGGCGACCAGCCCGGCGGTGGCCGCCTCCATGAACGACAGCTCCGGGTTCTGGTGGATCTGGTGGCGGATATCGGTCAGCAGCGCGCGCGATTCCTCGAGGTCGCCGACCTGGCAGTAGCTCTTGTAACGCGTGTTCATGGTGATCTCTCCCTGGGCAATGCAAGTTTAAAGTCGTTCAGGTCCGGCCGGCGGGTGATCGCCCATGTGTCGACCAGGCGGAAGGGCGAAGGCGAAACGACCCGTTCGTGACGGTTGCGGTAGTAGGTGCTCATGCCCGGATGCTTGGTCGCCGGCCAGTTGCCGCAGGGTTCGGTCGAACATGCGCGTCACTTCCTTCGGTCGTAGCGATCCGGGATGTGCCGACACAGCCGCTCCACTTACTGCGCGAGCCACTGGGCGCCGGGCATCACCTGGAAGTTGCCCAGGAGAGGAAGGGGCCCCGCCCTTCCCTCGCAAGCCCAGGTTCATCTTGGAGACGGCCTTGAGCACAATCGTGGCGGTGCCGGCCGAGCCGAACTACTTAGATTCATCGCCCGGCATCGGCACTATGTTCGGCACTTTGCGCAACAATCTGTCAAAGTCCTTGCGCGAGCCTTTTGCCGCCTCGCGTTTGAGGTGGTCAACCGTCAAAAACGACGCCATTTTCTCCGCTGCCGCGCTTGCGATGAACTGGTTGACGGAGATGCCATCCCGCTTGGCAAGGTCCTTGATGGTTTCGTGCACGGAATTGGGCAGCCTTACGGTGAGCGCGCTCATGATCATTTCTCCTTCAGGGTTTTCAGGAACTGGCCTGGCGTCTTGGCTTTCACACCAAGCGACGCGGCACGGGCGAAATCTCTTACGTTGTGCGTGACGATCGTATTGGCTCCCGACGCGACGGCACATTCGAGCACCATGTCATCATTCGGGTCGCGCAAGAACGGGCGCCACAAAAAATGGACATCCTGCAGGTGCGCAATGGACACCAGATACCGCGTGAATCCGATTGCCGCGCGGGCGTCTGCTCCAGGCGGCAAATGTTCCGGACGGGTAAGGTCAGCCTGCCATTCGGCGTAGAGCGTCACCGACAGGCAAATCCGGAAGCGCGGATCGGGCAACGCCGATACCAGGGCAAAGCTTGCGCCATTGCGCGAGCGCAGCGCGGACACCAGCACATTGGTGTCGAGAACGACGCGAATAGTGGTTACACCCATGCAACCATGATACTACGCACCGCTCAAATGAGAAAAGCGATGTAGAGGCGGCGCGAAAGCGGGTCATCGCAGCAGGCGCCAACCCAAGATCGGCTGGCCGATGTTCTGCGACATCTTCGCGGTGACGATCCTCGCCAC
>CAZZDV010000016.1:27946-32980 GCA_964652785.1 uncultured Bordetella sp. | reverse complement strand
CTTTTAGGTGGACAAATGGAACCGGACAACGAAATCATCGAGCAGGCATTGGCGGCCGCGAGAAACCACGGACTAGACGCCCGCTTAATCGAACGCGAGCCTGCGACAGCCGACCACTACCGCCCGCATGCCTTGATCGAACTCGGACGTGGCGCTCTACATGTGCGATTCACCGTTGAGGCTAAACCGACGCTGACGCCCGCAACCCTCGGGCCGATTGCGCACCAACTGGCACAGCTGGGCGAGCATGCGCTGCTGATCACCCACTACGTGAGCCCGAGGCTCGCCGAGCAACTCAAGCAGCAGCGGATCGCATTCCTCGATACCGCCGGCAACGCCTATATCGACCGTGCACCGCTGTACGTCTGGGTGAAAGGTCAAAAACCCGAAACGAAAGGAATCGCCCCCGAGATCGGGCGAGCGTTTCAACCAACGGGGCTGCAAGTCCTGTTTGCCCTGCTGTGCGACCCACAGGCACTCAATCGTCCTTACCGGGATCTGGCAAGAATGGCCGACGCCGCACACGGCACAGTCGGATGGGTCATGGCCGACCTGCAGCAGCTCGGCTTCGTTCGCGATGCCGCGGGAAAACGCGGTACGCGCCGCCTCTACAACGTCGAGCGTCTACTGCCTCGATGGGTCGAGGCCTATGCCCGGCTGCTGCGGCCGCGGACCCTGATCAAACGCTACTACGTACCCACGATCGACACCTGGAAGGAATGGGACATCGACGCTCACGGTGCCCTGTGGGGCGGCGAGCCAGCCGCGGCGCGAATGACAGGCTATCTGCGTCCGGGAGAACTCACACTATACGTTGATAGATTGCCAGGGTTGCTCGCCGCGCGGCAGAGATTCAAACAGACGCCAGAAGCAGGGCACATGGCTGTGGTCGACGTTCGCCGAAAATTCTGGCACTTCCCTGGCGACGCGAAATTTCCCGATCTTGTGCCACCGCTTCTCGTGTATGCCGATCTCCTGGCCACGGGCGATGCCCGCTGCATCGAAACAGCGAACTTGCTTTACGAAGCTCATGTCGCTCGACTTCTCGAACGTACCTGAGCTTCAGTCCCTGTCGATGGTGGCTGAGGCTCTTGATCGAATCGCCTCGCCGGCTGGCTGCGACCATCTTCTAATCGGCGCGGGCGCTCGCGACCTTATGCTGCATCACGCTCACAACATCGATGTGCGGCGGCAAACCGAGGATGTCGACTTTGCCGTCATGGTGCGCGACTGGGCAACATTCTCCTCGCTACGAACTGGATTGATCGAGCGCGGCGGATTCGAAGAGCGCGGGACCAAGGCCATCCACAAGCTGAGGCACCGGGCTACGAGCCTGCCTCTCGACATCGTCCCGTTCGGGGGTGTCGAGCGCGCCGACCGCACCCTGGCGTGGCCACCGGAGAAAACCGAGGTCTTCGACTGTTTCGGCCTGCGCGAGGCGCTCGTTGCAAGCATCGAGGTTCTACTGCCGGGCAATGTTCGTCTTCGAGTGGCCCCTATCCCTGCCCTTGCCGTTCTTAAGCTGACGGCGTGGCGGGATCGCAAGCGTTCGCACCCGGGTCACGATGCTGGCGATCTGTTTTTATACCTGAGGCACTATCTGCATTGCGGCAACCTCGAGCGGCTCGCTACCGGCCATCTCGACATACTCGAAACTGCTGACTTCGACTATGAACCGGCAGGCGCGCGCCTTCTCGGACGCGATGTGCGTGCAATTCTCGCCCATGAAGCTATTGAACACGTCCTGGCCATCGTGGGTCCCGAGACCGACATCGAAGGCCAGCAGTTGCTGGCAGGACAATCCGGGATCGATATTCCCCTCGCTATGCGAATACTTCATGCCTTTGATCTCGGCCTGTCCGAAGCCGGCTGATTCAAGTGTGATGCCTTGCGCTTCAGCATCTCGACCACGTGTGCCGCACGCGCAGGTGCTACCATCGCGCGCCTCTGCACCCGGCGAATCCCATAGTGACCAACCCCGTTTATCTCGACTACGACCAGGCCGGCCTCGACGCGCAGTACAACAACCGCCTGCGCTGGCCGGACTACAAAGTGCACTTCGCCAACTGGCGCGAGTGGAGCAGCGAGACCTGCAGGAAGCTCCCCTGCCATCTCGACCTCGCCTTCGGGCCGGACCCGATGGAGAAGCTCGACATCGTGCCGGCGGAGCCCTCGCCCGACGGCAACGGCGCGCCGCTCTACGTCTTCATCCATGGCGGGTACTGGTATTCGCTCGACAAGGCCGACTACACCTATGTGGCCGAAGGCTTCCGCCCGCACGGCATCGCCACCGCGGTCAACAATTTCGGGCTCGCGCCGGACACGAGCATGGACGAGATCGTTCGCCAGAACCGCGCGGCCCTCGCGTGGCTTTGGCGCAATGCGCGCGCTTACGGCGCCGATCCGGATCGCATCTACGTGTGCGGGCATTCGGCCGGCGGGCACCTCGCGGTCATGCTGCTGGCAACCGACTGGCCGGCGTTCGGCGCCGGACTGCCGAAGGACCTCGTCAAGGGCGCCTGCTCGATCGGCGGCCTGTTCGACATGGAGGCGATCCGCCTCACGTACCTCAACCAGACGCTCAAGATGAGCAAGGAAGAGGCCGCGCGCAACGCACCGCTCGCGCAGGAGTATCCGGTGCGCGCGCCGCTCTCGCTGGTGGTCGCGGTGGACGAGACGCCGGAGTACCACCGGCAGTCCAGGGAGATGGCCGACCTGTGGGAAAAGCTCGGCTATCCTGTGGACCTGCTGGTGCCCGAAGGCCTCAACCACTTCGACGTGGCGAACCAGTTGCGCGATCCGCGGTGCGAGCTGGTCAAGCTGCAGCTCGCGGAAATGAAAAAAGCATTCAGCCGGAACCAGAACAAGGAGGCAGGAAAGACATCATGAAAAAAATTCTCGCAGTCATGGCGCTCGCCGCGGTACACGCACTCGGCGGCACAGCCAACGCACAGGACGCCTACCCCTCGAAGCCCGTCTCGGTCGTCGTGCCGTTCTCGCCCGGGGGCATCTCGGACGTGATCGGGCGGCCGTTCGTGCATTCGCTCGGCAAGGCGCTCAAGCAGAGCTTCGTGGTGGAAAACAAGCCGGGTGCCGGCGGCGGCGTGGGCATGGCCTACGCGGCGCGCGCCAAGCCCGACGGCTACACGGTGATGGTGGCGCTCTCGAGCATCTCGGCGATTCCCGCCTCGGACCGCCTGTTCGGCCGCCCGCCCTCGTACGAGATCAAGCAGTTCGCGCCGATCGCGCTGATCAGCGCCGACCCGGCGTTCCTCGTCGTGCGTACGGACAGCCCGTGGAAAACGGTCAAGGACCTCGTCGATGCGGCCAAGGCCAGGCCCGGCGCGATCCCGTACGGCTCGACCGGCAACTACGGCACGATGCATGTCGGCATGGAGATGTTCGCCAACGCCGCGGGCATCAAGATGAACCACATCCCCTATGGCGGCGGAGGCCAGCAGGTCGCCGCGATCCTCGGCAGCCAGGTCGACACGATCACGCAACTGCCCGCGACGCTCGCCGGGCATATTGCAGGCGGAAAGTTGCGTCCTCTGGCCACCTTCGCGCCGGCGCGCGTCGCGGCCTTCCCCGACGTGCCGACGATGAAAGAGCTCGGCTACGGCGATGTCGAATACTTCGTGTGGACCGGCTTCTTCGCGCCGGCAGGCACGCCGCCGGAGATCATCGCCACGCTTCGCCGCGGCACGCGGGAGGCAATGCAGGATCCCGAGTTCAGGAACGCGATGGACAAACTCCGCGCGCCGATCGTCTACAAGGACGCCGACGAATTCACCGGCTACCTGGAGGCCGACGCCAAGCGCCTCAACGCCGTCATCCAGCGCATCGGCAAGGTCGAGTAACGGCCTGCACGCCGAAGCCTGAATACTGCCAATTCAGGGCAAGGGTCCGCGCCCTGAGCGGCCAAGCGGGCGAAATGTTGCCATCGCCCGCGTGCCCGGCTATTGCGTGAGGGTCGGCCAGAGGGCGTCGGCGCCCTTGGCTGCGACCATGCGGCCGAGCAGGGTTTGCCAGTGGGTTTCGTTGCCGAACTCGTCGCGCCACGACCACAGGCGGCGTGTGACGTAGTGGAGGTTGTGCTCGCGCGTGTAGCCCATCGCGCCATGCACCTGGTGCGCGATCTCCGCGCTGCGGCCGGCCGCTTCGCCGATGCGGGCCTTGGCGACCGCGACCATGAACAGGTCAGGGCCATCGACTGAGGCTTCTACCGCTGCATCCGCCGCCGCGCTCGCCGCGGCAACGTGCCCCGCCAGCACGGCCAGCATGTGCTGGATCGCCTGGAATTTCCCGATCGCGCGGCCGAACTGCACGCGCTCGTTGGCGTACTGCAGCGCGTATTCCAGCGTGCGCTCCAGGGCGCCGGCCATCTGCACGCCGCGGTAAAGCGCACCTTCGGTGGCAAGACGCGATGCCGCGTTCTCCAGTCGCGCCGAGG
Organism: uncultured Bordetella sp.; assembly: GCA_964652785.1. GTDB lineage: Bacteria > Pseudomonadota > Gammaproteobacteria > Burkholderiales > SG8-39 > SZAS-79. Next base: position 28,527 of record CAZZDV010000016.1, on the reverse strand, counting down.
CAATGACCGAAGCGTTCTGGAAACTCATCGCAGTGCGCGGCTCGCCGGCCAGGTTCTTCTCGGTCGCTCCGGCGGCGCCATCGGTCGAAACAAGCGCGACGACGTCCTTGCCTTCCGATTCGGCGACCACCACCGCATGCGCGCACTGGTTTGCCCAGGGCACCCGAAGCGTCTTGCCGGAAACTTTCCCGCCGGCAAGCTTTAACCGTTCGCCTCCGACAACCGGCGCAACAGTGACCGCCCCTCGCGGCATCTTCAATCCTGCGGCCGCGAGCAGGCGGCTGGCGAGCATCGTCTCCGCGAGCGGCACCGGCGCTGCGTGATAGGCGGTGCGACGCAGGGCGAACATCGCATCCTCGAACGACAGGCCCGACCCGCCCGCGGACTCGGGCAGCGCTGCGTGCGGCAACCCGACCTCCTCCAAGGCAGCCCACAGGCCCGCCGGCCATTCGCCGTTCTCGGCCGACTCGCGCACAGACTTTGCGCACTGCGCCTCGAACACGCGGTCGATCGTCTTGGCGAGGTCGTCGCGCATGCCGGCGTCGCGCATGCCGGGGTCGCCCTCCACGCTGCTCATCGCA
>CAZZDV010000016.1:25225-27846 GCA_964652785.1 uncultured Bordetella sp. | reverse complement strand
GTCGCGCATGCCGGCGTCGCGCATGCCGGGGTCGCCCTCCACGCTGCTCATCGCAGCCCCAGCCCGCGGGCGATGATGCCGCGCAGTATTTCGCGAGTACCGCCGCGGATTGTGAAACCCGGCGCGCGCAGCATCGTCATGCCCAGCAGTTCGGGATAACTCTCGCCTCGCGCAAGCGTCGGCTCCGTTGGGATCAGGTGACGGAACACTTCGGGCACCTCGCGCTCGTAGGTCGTGCCGATGTCCTTGACGATTGCCGCCTCGACGTTCGGCTGGGCGCCCTTCTGCAGCTGGCCCGCGACCGAAGTCGACATGCGCCGCAGCGTCGCGAGGTGCGCGACGAAGCGCCCGATCTCGTTTGCGGCACGCTCGTCCGGCTCCGGGCCGAGCTGCCGGATCGACTGCGCGAGCAATTGGTATGTGGACAGGAACCGGTCCGGCCCCGAGCGCTCGAACGCGAGCTCGCCGGTGACCATCTTCCATCCCATGCCCACGCCGCCCATGACCATGTCGTCCGCGACGAAGTAGTCGTCGAACACGACCTCGTTGAAATCGTGTCCGCCATAGAGGTTGTAGATCGGCCGCACGCTCACGCCGGGATGCGAAAGCTCGACGATGAACTGCGTGAGCCCCGCGTGGCGGTCTTCCTCCTTGGGCGCGGTGCGCACCAGCGCGATCAGGTAGGCCGAGCGATGCGCATTGCTGGTCCAGACCTTGGTGCCGCTGATCTTCCAGCCGCCCTCGACCTTGACGCCGCGAGTGCGCACGGCCGCGAGATCGGAGCCCGAGTCGGGCTCGCTCATGCCGATGGCGAAGAAGGTTTCGCCCGCCGCGATCTTCGGCAGGATCGTCGCCCGGGCACGCTCGCTGCCGTTATGCAGGATCTGGTTGCCGCTCTGGCGGTCGGCGATCCAGTGCGCGCCGACTGGCGCGCCGCCGGCGAGCATCTCTTCGGTCACGACGTAGCGCTCGAGCGCGGTGCGCTCGTGCCCGCCGTATTTCTTCGGCCAGATCATGCCGATGAAACCGCGCTCGCCGCACTTTTTACTGAATCCGGCGTCGTAGGTCGACCACGAATTGCGGCTCGGTGCAAATGCGCCGGAAGCGGTTTCCTCCGCGATGAAAGCGCGCACGCGCTTCCTCAGGTCCTCGGCGGCCGGCGGCATCTTTACCGGCTCGAAACGGAATTGGTGCATGTCTCCTCCCCCATATCCAGCCGGCCAATATAGCCGAGACAACCCCGGCGCGGGAACGTAACATCCTTCGAAATCCAGACGGTGCGGAGGCGGGAAATGAGCGAAGCGGTTCTATACGAGCAGGACGGCGGCATCGTCACACTGACCCTCAACGAGCCGGCGACGCGCAACGCGATCTCGCCGGCCATCGTCGAAGCGCTGGTCGCGCACGTGGCGCGCATCAACGCCGATCTCACCGTCGGCTGCGTGATCCTCACCGGCTCGGGCGGCGGATTTTCTTCCGGCGGCAACGTCAAGGAGATGAAGGAGCGCGCGGGACTCTTCGCCGGCAGCCCCGCGGAAATCAGGCGCGGCTATCACCAGGGCATCCAGCGCATCCCGCTCGCGCTGTACGGGCTCGAAGCGCCTTCCATCGCGGCGGTCAATGGCGCCGCGGTGGGCGCGGGCTGCGATCTGTCGACGATGTGCGACATCCGCATCGCGGGGCGCAGCGCGCAGTTCGCCGAGAGTTTCCTGCGCGTCGGCCTCGTTTCCGGCGACGGCGGCGCATGGTTCCTGCCCCGCGTGGTTGGGTTGTCGAAGGCTTACGAAATGACCTTCACCGGCGATTTCCTCGATGCAGAGGAAGCCGCCCGCATCGGCCTCGTCTCCAAAGTGGTCGACGACGACAAGCTCATGGAATCGGCGCGCGAACTCGCTTCGCGCATCGCCGCGCAACCGGTGCATTCGTTGCGCCTGACCAAGCGGCTGCTGCGCGACTCGCAGCAGACCAGCCTGCCGGTCGCGCTCGAACTGGCCTCCTCGATGCAGGCGCTGGTCCAGCACACCAAAGACCAGCACGAAGCGGTGGTGGCGTTCACCGAGCGCCGGAAACCCAGGTTCGAGGGGCGTTGAGGAGCGTAAAACAGGGCGTGTAAGAATATTCCTACAAACCTCATCCGTCAGTCCTACAGCAAGTAGGGCGGAGGCTGTGGGACATTGGTCACTCGGTCGCGAGATCACACCGGGCAGCCCACCCTACGGAGCCACGCTATGAACACCCAGGCCTATGAATCCATAGCCCAGTTCTGCGTCGAGCAACACGTCAGGTTCGATCCCCAGGCCTGGCGCCGGCGGGGCGCGGCCGACCGCAAGCTCGTTGCCGTAGCCGCCAAGTACCTGTCGATGACGAGCTGGTTCGGCCACGAAGACCAGCTCGAACGCATCGCCATGGACATCGACGCCGCCGTTTCAGACAGCAAGGAATTCAACCGCGAGCTCGGCTCGATCGGGCTGGACCTCGCTCGTTTCTCTGCTTCGATTCGCTGCGGGATCGCCGCGCGCAAGGCGCCTGCGCAAAGCGCCAAAGTCCCCGGGAAATTCCGTCCCCAGGCGCTGATGGCCGCATAACCCCCGGCACGCCCGGCACAAAGAAGGGACACGTCG
>CAZZDV010000016.1:13531-25125 GCA_964652785.1 uncultured Bordetella sp. | reverse complement strand
TTGGACCCTGCGTAAGAAGAGTCCTACCCGGTGGGGCCAACCACCGATGGCGCGCGAAAACCGGTCATGCCAACCTTCTTCAATCCACGAAGGAGGCATCCAGATGACCAGCACACTCGACCCCGACAATCTTGCGAACCGCCCGCCCCTGCCGCAGAAGGGCCACGACATCCGTTCGCTCGGCCCAAGCGACAGCTCCGACAGCGGCTCGGACATGGCCGGCTCGGATCCTGAGGAAGGCAACCTGATCGACGCAGAGCGCGGCGACAGCATCGGCCGCGATGACGACAGCGACCGCAATGGCACCGGCGAGCATCTGTCCGCGAATCGCGAGCCGCACCTGCGCGTTGCCGGCGACATCGAGGTCGACCGCATTGTCGACGCGAGCGAGGCGGGCCTTGGCGGTGGCCTGGACCAAGCCGAGGAAGCGCGCCTCGGCGTGACCGACGAGAGCGTGAAGGGAGACCTTGAGGGCGGCCTCGACGACGACGGCGAACCGATCGGGAAGAAACCAGCGGGACGTCCCCGCAGGTAAACCGGACAATCCGCCTCTACGGGTTCGCCGCCTGGCCGAACCGGAAGCTGGAGGCGGTGACCCCGCCGAAAAGGTTGTCCTCGTGATAGACGACCTTGGCGGGCTCCTCTTCTGCGGCGCCCACCGCGACCATCAGCGGAACCAGGTGGTCTTCCTGCGGATGCGCCTGGCGCGCCGCGGGCGCAGCGCTCCATTCGAGCAGCCTCTTCTCGCGCTGTTCGGGGGTTGAGGCCACCAACGTCTGCTGCAGCCAGTCGTCGAATGTCTTAGACGCGACTTTCGCGCCGGGGCCGAACTGGCGCAGGTTGTGGTAACTCAGGCCGCTGCCCACAATCAGCACGCCTTCTTCGCGAAGCGGCGCAAGCGCGCGGCCGAGCGCGAGGTGCTCGGCGGGGTCGTAGCCCGACCGGAGCGAAACCTGCACCACCGGAACGTCGGCCTCGGGATACATGATGACCAGCGGCGTGAACGTGCCGTGGTCAAAACCCTGTTGCGGATCCAGTTTTGCCGGCAGGCCGGCCGAGTGGATGAGATCCCGCACCCGGGCCGCGAGCTCAGGGGAGCCGGGCGCCGGATACTTGACGTGATAGGTGTGCTCGGGAAAGCCGTGGTAGTCGTAGACCATCGGCGGGTGGGGGTTCGACATCACGCTGAACTGGTCGGCCTCCCAGTGGCCGGAGATCATGAGCACGGCCTTGGGCACCACGCCGATCTGGCGCGGGATGTCTTTGAGCGAGTCCTCGAGAATGTGCAGCGCGCGGCGGCGGTCCTCCATGTAGGGCCACGGGCCCCCGCCATGCGAGATGAAATAGGTCGGCAGCTTTGTCATTGGAGATCCCCTCGAGGTCTTTAGATGGGGGCGAATCTGGCCGAACTCAACCGGCGGTCCCCGGCGTCGGCGGCGCACGACGCTCTTGCGCACGCCCCAGGCCCAGCGCCAGCAGGAACCACAGTCCCGCCACCGGCACGGTCGCCAGCGAGATCGCCGAAAGCTCAAGGCCTATCCCGCGCAATGCCGAGAAAAGCCACCCCGTGGCCGCATCCGCGCCGCGGAACACCACGATGTCGATCACGTTCTTGGCCTTGTACTTTTCCTCGCGCTCCACGACGGTGAACAGGATTTCGCGCGCCGGGTTGGACAAGGCGAAGTTGGTCGCGCGCTGGAGTGCCTGGAATGCGATCACCAGCCCCAGCATTGGCGAGAAGGCCAGGGCCGCGAACCCGATCGCGAACACCAACGGCAGAGCGGCGGCGGCCGCGCCGACCCCGAAGCGCGCGATCAGGCGCCCGGTTGCGAAAAACTGGACGAGGATCGTGAGGATGCCGATCGCGAGGTCGATCGTCGCGAAGATGCGCGTGCGCACCGCTGGGTCGTCCGAGGCCGCGGCGACGATATTGGCCTGCTGGAAATAGAGGAAGGTTCCCGCCAGCGAAAGCAGCGTGACCCAGAGCGCAATGCCGGCGAGATACGGCGAGCGCAGCACCATCGCGATGCCGGCCAGCCAGCCGCCGCCGATGGGCGCTGCTTCCGGAGCTTTTGCACTCGACTCGCCCTGAGGTCGCGCCGATTCGAGCTTGTACGCACAGAACACCGCGAGCTCGAGAAGGAGGGCGGCGATGACCAGCAGGTTGACCGGGCCGAGCGGCACGGCCAGCGCGACCGTGATCGAAGGCCCGAGCAGCGCACCCGCCGAACCGCCCGCCGCGATGAAGCCGAACAGGCGCTTGCCCGCGCTGTTGTCGCCCGTGCTGCCCCAGAGGTCGGCCATGAAGGACCAGAACACCGAGACCGCGAACAGGTTGAAGACGCTGATCCAGACGAAGAACGCGCGCGCGACGTGCACTTTCTCCACGTCCAGCGTGAGCAGCAGCCAGAAGATCGCGATGTTGAAAACGAAGAAATGGTAGACGAGCGGCACGAAGCGCTTGCGCGGCAGGCGCGCGACCACCGCGCCGAACACGGGCACCGCGGCCAGCATCACGACGAAAGTGGCGGTGAAGAGCCACTGCAGGTTGCGCACTCCGCCCGCGATCCCCATCTCGTCGCGCAGCGGCCGCAGCACGTAGTAGCCGGCGAGGAGGCAGAAGAAATACGCGAACGACCACCCGAGGGCCGCCACCTCGTGCGGGCGCACCGCAACCACGCGCGAAATCAATCGGGTCAGGGTCGTTTCGATCTCCTTTGAATCAGGCAAAGTTGCATGCGGCCGAAGGTCAGCGTAACCTGATCGTTGGGGGCTCACACAGGACCCCCGGGAAGATCTTCCCTCCAAGACGGTGCCCCGTCCAGATCCTGTAAGCGTTTAGCGCCAGGTGCGGGCACTGTCGAACCCCGGTTTTTTCGCAGTGTCGAGACGCCCGATCCCCGGGGCGCGTACGCCTTTAAACTTGCGCCTGGAGGCATCGACATGCGCTACAAATTGAAGCAGATCCACTGCCGGCCCTGGCGTCGGCCTCTGGGAACCAAGGCCGACGACAGCCGCACGGCCTTCGACGATTTCGGTTTCGGTCCGCTGGGGACGCAACCGGCCACGGAGCGCGCTTGACCGGCTCGCCGCACGTCAACCGCCTGCTTGTCGCCAAGGGCTTGCGGGCCTTTGGCGACGGCTTCGTGAGCCTGCTGCTGCCGCTCTACCTGATCGAGCTCGGCTTCAGCACGCTGCAGGTCGGCGTGATCGCCACGGTCACGCTGCTCGGCTCGGGCCTGCTCACGCTTGTCGTGGGGCTGCAGGCGTACCGCTTCCACTATCGCACCCTGCTCCTCGCCGCGACCGTGCTCATGGCCGCAACGGGGCTCGGGTTTGCAACGCTCACCAGCTTCTGGCCGCTGCTTCTGCTCGCGTTGGTCGGCACGCTCAACCCTTCGAGCGGCGACGTGAGCGTGTTCCTCCCGCTCGAGCACGCAGTGATGTCGCGCGTCGTGGAGCCCAGGAAGCGCACCGCCACTTTCGCGCGCTACAGCCTGGTCGGGACGCTGGTGGCTGCGTTCGGCTCCCTTGCGGTCGGTTTGCCGGGGCTGTTGGTCGACACGGGGCGGTTTTCAGCGACCGGCGCGATGCAGGCGATGTTCGTGTTCTATGCGCTGCTCGCCGTTGCCTCCGCGCTCGTCTACCGCGGGCTGCCCCGCGCGCTCGGTAGCGAGGAGCAGAAGCCGGCCGCGCCGCTCGGCAAGTCGAAGAAAGTCGTGTACACGCTGGCCGCGCTCTTCAGCCTCGATGCGTTCGGCGGCGGGTTCGTCGTGCAGTCGATGGTGGCGCTCTGGCTCTTCCAGCGCTTCGACCTCTCGCTCGTCACTGCCGGCGTGATCTTCTTCTGGATGGGCCTCTTCACCGCGATCTCTTACCTCGCGGCCGTGCGCATCGCCGACCGGTTCGGGCTGGTGAATACGATGGTGTTCACGCACATCCCCGCGAACCTGTGCCTCATCGCCATCCCCTTCGGGCCGAGCCTCGAGTGGGCCGTCGTGCTCCTCTTCGTTCGCAGCGCCCTTTCGCAGATGGACGTCCCGACGCGAAGCTCGTACGTGATGGCCATCGTCACGCCGGAGGAAAGGCCCGCGGCCGCAAGCCTCACCTCGGTGCCGCGAAGCCTGGCTTCTGCGGTGAGCCCTTTTCTCGCGGGCTGGATGCTCAGCGTTTCGGCGTTTGGCTGGCCGCTGATCGCCGCGGGCGCGCTCAAGATCGCCTACGACCTGCTGCTGCTCGCGATGTTCCGCAAGGTGAAGCCGCCCGAAGAGGACTAGCCCAGCCTGAACTCTTTCGCGAGCAGTTCGTACGAGCGATGGCGCGAAGCCGTGTCGTACGTCCAGGTGACGACGACGAGCTCGTCCAGTTCGAAACGCTTTGCGATCTCGTTCAGTTTTTTCGCCACCTGTTCCCCGGTGCCGACGAAAGCCTTGTTGCGCAGGCGTTCCACCACGGAGCGTTCGGCGTCGGTGTAGGGATAGGCTGCGGCTTCTTCGGGCGACACGAGCGGGGTGCGCAGTCCCTTCTCGAACCCCACACGCCAGAGCTCGCGCGTCTGCAGCAGGCGCCGCGCCTCGGCTTCGGTATCCGCGGCCAGCGCCCAGACGCAGATCGTGGCTTTCGGGTGCGGATGGTCGACGCTTGGCCGGTAGTTGCGGCGGTAAAGCTCGAGCGCCTGCTCGGCGCCGCGCCCATCGGTGAAGAAATACGCGAACGCATACGGCAACCCGAAATGCGCCGCGAGCTGCGCGCCGTAGTCTGAGCTGCCGAGGATCCACACTTCCGGCTTGGTTGGCCCGAGCGGGTGCGCCTTGATTGCCCGGTAGGGATGGCCTTCCTGCAGCGGCACGCCGGCCAGCCAGGCCTGCAGATCGATGACCTGCTGCGGGAATTCGTCGTGCGCATTCGAATAAGGGTTGAGCGCCATGGCGGTGAGGCGGTCCGAGCCGGGCGCGCGGCCGACGCCGAGATCGACGCGGCCCGGCGCAATGCCTTCGAGCACGCGGAACTGCTCCGCGACCTTGAGCGCCGAGTAGTGCGGCAACATCACGCCCGCGCTGCCGATGCGGATGCGCTCGGTCGTCGCGCCGATCGCGGCGAGCAGCACTTCCGGTGCGGTGCCGACGATGCTGTCGCTGTTGTGGTGCTCGGACACCCAGTAGCGGTGGTAGCCGAGCCGGTCGCAGTGCTTGGCGAGCTCGATGCTCTCGCGGATGGCCGCCGACTGCGGGCGGTCGTTCGATGAGGTCGACTGGTCGAGGACGGAAAGCTTCATGGTGGGCGCAAGTGTAAACTGCATGGCAACCGCGGTCGCGAATGTTAACGTCGATCGCGAATGTTACGAGGGAGAATCGCAATGCCCGTACAGAAAGCCAGTGTCTGCCCGCTCGATTGCCCGGATACCTGCAGCCTTTCGGTCACCGTCGAGGACAACCGGGTCACCGCGGTGCGGGGCTCCCACGCGAACCCGCTGACGCACGGCGCGGTCTGCGCCAAGGTCGCCAACTACTACCCCGACTTCGTGCACGGCGCGAACCGGCTGCGCCATCCGATGCGGCGCGTCGGCAGGAAAGGCGAAGGCAGGTTCGAGCGCGTCTCCTGGGACGCGGCGCTGGACCTCATCCATGGGCGTGTCCGCGAAGTGATCGCGCGGCATGGCGCGCAAGCGGTGCTGCCCTTCAACTACGCCGGCCCGCACGGCATGCTCGCGGGCGATTCGATGTCGCTGCGCTTTTTCCACCAGCTCGGCGCTTCGCTGCTGAGCCGCCGGCCGTTGTGCGGCGGCGTGCGCGGCGAGGCCTATGCGGGAACGTTCGGCGCGACGCCCGGCACCCCCCTGCAGCAGGTGAGCCTTGCGAAGCTCATCATCGTCTGGGGCAACAACGCCACCGCCTGCAACCTGCACCTGATGCGCCACATCAACGCCGCCAAGCACAGCGGCGCCAGGCTCGTGGTCATCGACCCGAAGCGGGTCAAGGTCGCCGAGCAGGCGCACCTGCATCTCGCGGTGCGTCCGGGCACGGACGTGGTCCTCGCCTGGTCGCTTGCCGCGGAACTGGAGCGCACGGGCGGCCTGGACAAGGCCTTCATCGACAAGCACGTGCTCGGCTTCGCGGGCTTCATGGAGGACGCGCGCAAGTATCCACCGGATGTCGCGGCGGAAATCTGCGGCGTTCCGGCCGACGACATCCGCACGCTCGCCGGCTGGTACAAGGAGGCTTCGCCGGCCGTCATCGCGTGGGGCAACGGCCTCGAGCGTAACCAGAACGGCGGCTCGGGCCTGCGCGCGATCGCCGCGCTGCCGGCCCTCGCGGGAAAGTTTGGCGTCGCGGGCGGCGGCCTGGTCGGCGGCGCCGGCAACGCCTTTCCCAAGACGGGCGATCTCCTCGCGCGCCCGGACCTCGTCCCGCCGGGCACGCGCACGATCAACATCATCGACGTGGCGAAAGCCCTCCTCGACGACAGCCTCGCCCCGCCGCTCAAGGCGCTCTTCATCTACAACCACAACCCGGTGATCGTGCACCCGGACCAGAACCGCATGAAGCGGGCGCTCGCGCGCGAGGATGTGTTCATCGCCGGCATCGAAGTGGCGATGACCGACAGCATGGCCTACGCCGATGTGATCCTGCCCGCCTGCACGCACTTCGAGCACGCCGACCTCTACGCCGCCTACGGCCAGCAATACCTGCAGCGCGCGGAGGCGGTGATCCCGCCGGTGGGCGAAAGCCTGCCGAACACCGAGATCTTCCGCAGGCTCGCGGCGCGCTTCGGCTTCGAGGACGCGGCTTTCAAGGCGAGCGACGCGGACCTGATGAACGCCGCGCTCGACAAGGACGACCCGCGCATGAAGGGCCTGCTGCCGAGCGAATTGCCGACGGACAAGGCGCTGAGGATGGAATTCGGCGGCGAGGAGCCGGTCCTCTTCGGCAACGTGCTGCCGCGAACGCCGAGCGGCAAGGTCGAGCTCGAATCGGCCGTGCTCGGTGCGCGCTACGGCGCGAAGCTGCCCACGTACCGGCCGCTGGCCTCGGACTTTCCGCTCGCGCTGATCACGCCGGCTTCCGAGCGTCGCACGACTTCGACTTTCGGCGGCCACGCGGCGAGCGACGCGACCCCGGTGCTCGAGATGCACCCGCTGGACGCTGAAGCGCGCGGCTTGAGCCACGGCGCATGGGTCAAGGTGTGGAACGAGCTGGGCGAGGTGCACCTGCCGCTTGGCATCACCGATGCGATCCGGCCCGGCGTGGTGTGCTCCGAGAAAGGTGCCTGGTTCAAAACCAGCCGCAACGGGCAGACCGTGTCCGCGCTGGCCCCGACGCACAAGGCCGACCTCGCCGAGGGCGCCTGCTACAACGATGCGCGCGTCGAGGTCACGCCGCTGTAATAAGTGGGGTCAGAGTCGACTTTCCGCAAAGGCCGTCGAGGATCCGAAGCTTGAGCTGAAAGTCGACTCTGACCCCACTTATTTTATACTGGTACCGATACAGGAACTGACCTGGAAGCCGCGCGGGGCTTGGACTTTGAACTTCGAAAGTCCGGAATTCAGGTCCTCGAAGCGATGCAAGCCTTGACCTGCGCCGCGTCCGCGTCGAGCACCTCGAAGCGCTGCGGCAGCGCCTCGATGTTCTCGAAACCGGCCGGGCGCGCGGGCTCGCGGCCGAGCGCCTCTTGGATGGTTTCGGCGAACTTGGCCGGCTGCGCGGTTTCGAGGCAGATCATCGGCACGCCCGGCTCGCGGTACTGCTGGCCGACCTTGATGCCGTCGGCGGTGTGCGTGTCCACGATGACGCCGTAGTCCTCGTGGATGCCGCGGATCGTCGAGATGCGATCCGCATGCGTGCTCGAGCCCGAGCTGAAGCCGGTCGCGGCGATCATGTCGCGGAATTTCTCGCCTGAGAGGTCGAACGAGCCTTTGGCATCGAGCTGTTTCCAGAGCTCGTTCAGCCGCGCGGGATCGCGGCGCAGGAGGTCGGCGACATAGCGCTCGAAATTCGACGCCTTGGAAATGTCCATCGAGGGGCTCGAAGTCGCTTGCACTTCCGCGCTCTTCCTCACGCGGTAGACCCCGCTGCGCATGAACTCATCCAGCACGTTGTTCTCGTTGGTGGCAAGGATCAGCCGCTTGATCGGCAGGCCCATGCTGCGCGCGATGTGGCCCGCGTAGATGTTGCCGAAGTTGCCCGAGGGCACCGAGAAGCTCACCACCTCGTCATTGGACCCGGTCGCGGCGAAGTAGCCTTTGAAGTAGTAGACGACCTGCGCGGCCACCCTCGCCCAGTTGATCGAGTTGACGGTGCCGATGCGGTGCTTCGCCTTGAACGCGGCGTCGTTGGACACCGCCTTGACGATGTCCTGGCAGTCGTCGAACACGCCCTTGACCGCGAGGTTGAAGATGTTCGGGTCCTGCAGCGAGAACATTTGCGCGGTCTGGAACGGGCTCATGCGGCCGTGCGGCGAGAGCATGAACACGCGGATCCCTTGCTTGCCGCGCATTGCGTACTCGGCCGCCGAGCCGGTGTCCCCCGAGGTGGCGCCGAGGATGTTGAGCTCGCGCTCCTGCCTCGCGAGCACGTACTCGAACAGGTTCCCCAGCAGCTGCATCGCGAGATCCTTGAACGCGAGCGTCGGGCCGTTCGAGAGGCCGAGGATGTGCAGCCCGGGCTCGAGCGTCTTCAGCGGCGTGATGTCGTCGCTACCGAAGATTTCTTTCGTGTACGTGCGCTCGATCATCGCCCGCAGGTCCGCGGGCGGGATGTCGCTCATGAACCGGGAGAGGATCGCGAACGCGAGCTGCGCATAGGACATCTCCCGCATCGCCTTGAGCTCGGGAATGAAAACATGCGGATAGCGCTCGGGCAGAAACAGCCCGCCGTCCCCGGCCAGGCCTTCGAGGAGGATGGCGGTAAAAGATTTGGGTGAATCGCCCCCGCGCGTGCTGACGTACTTCACTACAGCAGCGCTTCGAGCCGGATGCGCGTGACCTTGCCGACCACGGTGCGCAGCTTCTCGATCTTCCTGATCGCGCTGTCGACGTTCTTCTCGATCGCGATGTGCGTGAGCAGCACGATGTCGACCTTGCTCTCGCCCTCGGCCGGCTCCTTCTGCACCATGGCTTCGATCGAGATCGAGGCATCGGCGAGGATGCGCGTGAGGTCGGCCAGCACACCGGGCTTGTCGACCACGCGCATGCGCAGGTAGTACGAAGTCTCCACCTCGCCCATCGGCAGCACCGGGATGTCCGACATGCGGTCCGGCTGGAAGGCCAGATGCGGCACGCGATGCTCCGGGTCCGCGGTGATGAGCCGCGTTACATCGACGAGATCCGCGACCACGGCGCTGGCGGTGGGCATGCTGCCTGCGCCCGCGCCGTAATAGAGCGTCGGTCCGACCGCGTCGCCCTTGACGAGGATGCCGTTCATCACGCCCTCGACGTTGGCGATCAGCCGCCGCGTCGGCACGAGGGTCGGATGCACCCGAAGCTCGATGCCGGCCTTGACGCGCTTGGTGATGCCCAGGAGCTTGATGCGGTAGCCGAGCTCCTCGGCGTAGCGGATGTCTTCCTGCGTGAGCTTGGAGATGCCTTCGGTATAGGCCTTGGAGAACTGCATCGGGATGCCGAACGCGATCGCCGACATGATCGTGAGCTTGTGCGCGGCGTCCACGCCTTCGATGTCGAAAGTCGGGTCGGCCTCGGCGTAGCCGCGCGACTGGGCATCTTTCAGCGCGGTTTCGAAAGGCAGGCCCTTGTCGCGCATCTCCGAGAGGATGAAGTTGGAGGTGCCGTTGATGATGCCGGCGATCCACTCGATGCGGTTGGCCGCAAGCCCTTCGCGCAGCGCCTTGATGATCGGGATGCCGCCGGCCACCGCCGCCTCGAAAGCGATCATCACGCCCTGCTTTTGCGCGGCCATGAAGATCTGGTTGCCATGCGTGGCGAGCAGCGCCTTGTTGGCGGTGACCACGTGCTTGCCGTTCTTCACCGCCTCGAGCGCGAGGTCGCGGGCGACGGTGTAGCCCCCGATCAGCTCGATGACGATGTCCACCTCCGGCGAGCGCACGACCTCGAAGGCGTCGCCGACCACCTTGGCCTTGCCCTTGACGATCGAGCGCGCGTGCTCAACGGCCTTGTCGGCGACCACGGTGATGTCGATCGCGCGGCCGGCGCGGCGCTGGATCTCGTCCGCGTTGCGGCGCAGGACTTCCCATACGCCGCTGCCGACCGTGCCGATGCCGAGCAGGCCGACGCGGATGGGCTTGTAACTCGATTCGTGACCCGACTTCATGCTGCTTTTGGCGGCCGCTTTCATTTGAGGATCCCGTCCTTCCTGAACATCTCGCGCACGCCGCGCACTGCCTGGCGCAGCCGGTGCTCGTTTTCGATGAGCGCGATCCTCACATGGTCGTCGCCGTAGTCGCCGAAGCCGATGCCGGGCGAAACCGCGATCTTCGCCTCTTCGAGCAGGCGCTTTGCGAACTCGAGCGAGCCCATGGCCGCGTAGTGCTCCGGAATCTTCGCCCAGACGTACATCGAGGCCCTGGGGTTCTCGACCATCCAGCCGATGTCGTGCAGGCCCTTGACCATCACGTCGCGGCGCTTCTGGTACTTGAGCCGGATTTCCTCCACGCACTCCTGCGGGCCGTCGAGCGCGACGATGGACGCGATCTGGATCGGCGCGAAGGTGCCGTAGTCGTGATAGCTCTTGATGCGGCCGAGCGCATGCACGAGATCCCTGTTGCCCACCATGAACCCGATGCGCCAGCCGGCCATGTTGTAGCTCTTCGACATGGTGAAGAACTCGACCGCCACGTCGCGCGCGCCCGGCACCTGCATGATCGAGGGCGCCTTGTAGCCGTCGAACGTGATGTCGGCATAGGCGAGGTCGTGGACCACGAGGATGTCGTGCTTCTTGGCCAGCGCCACGATGCGCTCGAAGAACTCGTACTCCACGCACATCGCCGTCGGGTTGGACGGAAACCCCAGCACGAGCATCCTGGGCTTCGGGATCATCTCGCGGATCGCGCGCTCGGCTTCCTCGAAGAAATCGACGCCCGGGGTCATGCGCACCGCGCGGATATCGGCGCCCGCAATGATCGCGCCGTAGATGTGGATCGGGTACGAGGGGTTCGGCACCAGCACCGTGTCGCCGCGCTCGAGCGTCGCGAGCATCAGGTGCGCGAGGCCCTCCTTGGAGCCGATCGTGACGATGGCTTCCGAGTCCGGGTCGAGGGCGACGCCGTAGCGCCGCTCGTACCAGTCGCAGATCGCGCGGCGCAATCGCGGGATGCCTTTGGAAACCGAATAGCCGTGCGTGTCCTGGCGCTGCGCGGCCTCGACCAGCTTGTCCACGATGTGCGGCGGCGTGGGCCCGTCGGGATTGCCCATCGACAGGTCGATGATGTCCTCGCCGCGCCGCCGTGCCGCCATCTTGAGCTCGGCGGTGATGTTGAACACGTATGGCGGAAGGCGCTTGATTCGGCTAAATTCTCGCATGGTCTCGCAGGGGTTACAGGGGCTTAAAGCACTGAAAAAAAGATAGAATTCTACCGCGACTACACTCTTGGTTCACCCGTCGCCGCAATTCATCCCCGCATTC
>CAZZDV010000016.1:3992-13431 GCA_964652785.1 uncultured Bordetella sp. | reverse complement strand
TTCTACCGCGACTACACTCTTGGTTCACCCGTCGCCGCAATTCATCCCCGCATTCATCCCCGCATTCATCCCCGCATTCATCCCATCAATCGACAACGAGCTCCCCGCGTTTGAAACTGCATGCTTCAGGCCTGACGAACCTCAATACTTTCACCGGTTACGGCGAAGGATTCGTCCTCATCAACGCAGTGCGGCACGAAGGCAGCCTCATCGTGATGCCGGAATACCTGCAACCGTGGGACGTCGGCGGGTTTGCCGCGCTCGAGCCCGGGGACTTCGCCGCGCTTGCCGCGCTGAAACCCGAAGTCGTGCTGCTTGGCACCGGCGCGAAGATCCGCTTCCCACACCCACGGCTGACGAGCGCGCTTTCGCAAGCGCGCATCGGCGTCGAAGTGATGGACAACCAGGCGGCCTGCCGCACCTACAACATCCTCATGGCGGAAGAACGCAAAGTGGCCGCCGCCCTTCTCTTCGACTAGGCGCAAATGACCGACTCCCTTGGCTGGCGCAGGAAATTCGCAGTCCTCATTCCCTCGACGAACACCAGCGTGCAGCCCGAATTCGACGCCATGCGTGTGGAAGGTGTGACCAACCACGTCAGCCGCATCAAGATCCCGAACGATCCGCTCAACAGCGACGAGGATTTCAGGAAGCTCGTCGACAACATCGCCGCGGCGCAGCTCGAAGCCGTCGACAGCGCGATGAGCTGCGAACCCGACCACATCGTGCTCGGCATCTCGGTGGAAACCTTCTGGGGCGGGCTCGAGGCCAGCCGCAAGCTCAATGCAGAGCTCGAGGCGCATACCAAGCTCGGTGTGACCGGTGGCGCGGAAGCCTGCGCGGCCGCGTTTGCGACGCTTGGGGTGAAAAGAATTGCGGTCCTTACGCCCTATTTCCCCGTCGGCGACAAGAACGTGCAGCAATTCTTCGAGGAGTCCGGCTACAAGGTCGTGCGCATCAAGGGGCTCAAGTGCGCCTCGCCCGTGCTGATCGCGCATGCGCAACCCGCGGAGCTTCGAGCTGCCGCGGAAGATCTGGATGGCGATGACGTGGATGCAGTGATCCAGGTCGGCACCAATCTCGCCTTTGCCGCGTTGGCCGCAAAAATGGAAGCAGAACGGGGAAAGCCGATCCTTGCGATCAATACCGCGATCTACTGGCGGGCGCTGAGGAAGAACGGTATCGAGGACAAGGTTTCAGGTTGGGGCAGTTTGCTGGAACGGTTTTAGAAACGCGCAAATTTCGCAAAAGCATGAGACTTGGGAATTCAAATCGGCACTGAAGTATATGCAGGCATCTGAAAAGGAAACGCAATGACACGCAGATTCAAGGAACTCCAGCCAGCCGAAATGACCGAAGCCCAACGCAAATCCTACGACGGCATCGTCTCCGGTCCGCGCGGCGCGATTCGCGGACCGTTCAATGCCCTCCTTCGCAGCCCCGACCTCGCCGACCGCGTCCAGCGCGTCGGCGAATACGTGCGCTTCAAGAGCTCGCTGCCTTCCCGCCTCAACGAGCTCGCGATCCTCGTGGTCGCGCGCTACTGGAGCGCGCAATACGAGTGGTATGCGCATCGCGAGCTCGCAATGAAAGCCGGCCTCGATCCGAAAATCGCCGACGCGATCGCCGAGCGCAAAAGGCCGGCGGCCATGAAAGACGACGAAGCCGCGGTCTACGATTTCTGCACCGAGCTGCACGAGAAAAAATCGGTTAGTGACGCCGCCTACGCCGCCGCGCTGAAATTGTTCGGCGAGCAAGGCATTGTCGACCTGATCGGTGCCTCAGGCTATTACACGCTGGTGTCGATGGTCCTCAACGTCGACCAGCATCCCCTCCCCGAAGGCGTCACGCCGCTGCCGGAGATCGAATAGCTGGCAGATGGCGGGCCGGCGAAGCCCTTGCAGTTTTGTACAAAACGTACAATACTTGGACAAGATGAAAGCAACCGCCAGCTACGCCCGCCAGAACTTCGCCGCCTTGTTGGAGCGCGCAATTGCGGGCGAAGAGATCGTTATCGAGCGGCACGGGCGCCCGGTGGCCCGCTTGCTGCGCGCGGGTTCCCCCCAAGCCCCCGCGCTGCCTGCAAAAGAGGCAATGGTCGCCGAGGTTCGCGGCGTAGATCAGCGCTCGCCTCTGTCCCGAGTGCTGCGTGAGCGCGCCATGAAAAGGCTGCAGATTGCGCACCCCCGCGCGCAAGCCTGTGTGGCAAGGCTCTCGGAACAAGGCGCGAAGGTGCGGATCGTTGGATCGATGGCGCGTGGATCGTTTCACCAAACGTCGGACGTCGATATCCTCGTCGAGGATCCCGGAGCGTTGAAGGAGGACGAGATCGAACGGATAGCGCGGCAGGAAATGCGGGATTTCCCGTTTGACCTGATCTATGCCCACAAGCTGTTGCCGGAGATGAAGAAGCACTTTGCGCGATGACGCATCCGATCTTTGCACGGCTTGACGATCAACTTCGCCTCGTGGAGCGGGAGTTGGGAAACCTGCGTACGTCCGATGCCAAATCCAGGCAATTGAAAGCGTCGCATCAAGCCCTGTATGACGAGTGGACGCACCGCTCGGCGACGGCCGAGGGCGTCCGTTCTGTCTACAGCGGGCTCGAGAAGATCATGGAGGCCATCGCAAACGAGGTCGACCACTACGATCCGCCCCGCTCCGACAATTGGCATGAGAAGCTGATTGATCAGCTTGCAGTGAGTATCGACGGCATCCGCGGCCCGCTGCTCGGCGAGGGCACCCGGGCTGTGCTGCATGAACTCAGGAAGTTTCGTCACGTCATCCATCACAACTATGCTCAGAGTCTCGAGACATCGAAGGTGTTCGAGAACTACGAGCGCGTGAAAAAGGCGGTGCCGGCGTTCAAGCGCGATTACAAGCGTCTGGCCGATGCGCTGCAGACTCCACAAGTGGCTGGCGCGGGACCTGTCCCACAAAAGCGAAAATAGTTACCGCACGACGGAAATCCGTTACCTTTCATGGCCCTGCGGCGAATAAATATATTTTTTGGCGGGAGGCTTGCGGCGTCACATGAAATTGTGTTCAATGAAGATGTTGCGATGCATTGCTAAAAAGGTTTTTCAAGAAACCAGGCATGCTAGGTAAACCAGTCGAGGATTTCTCCCTGCCGTCCACAGGCGGCGCAACGTTCAAGCTGTCGGAGCACCAGGGCAGGAAACTGGTCCTCTACTTCTACCCCAAGGACAACACCCCGGGCTGCACCACCGAAGGCGCGGGGTTTCGGGACCATCACAAGGAATTCAGGAAGGCCGGCGCCGAGATCTTCGGCGTCTCGCGCGACTCCGTGCGCTCGCACGAGGGGTTCAAGTCGAAGCTGGCCTTCCCGTTCGAACTGCTGTCGGACGCGGATGAAGCCGCGTGCGCGCAGTTCGGTGTCATCAAGATGAAGAACATGTACGGCAAGAAGGTTCGCGGCATCGAGCGCAGCACGTTCGTAATCGACGGCAAAGGCGTGCTCGCGCGCGAATGGCGCGGTGTGAAAGTCCCCGGCCACGTAGAGGAGGTACTGAGCTTTGTTAAAACCCTTTGACCGACAGGTCAGCGCAGACCGCAGTCCCGCAGAAACAGACGACGTCCGCAGCGAGTTAACCGAAGCCACTACCAACCCCGAAGCCTTGAGCAGGAAAAAACCCCGTTCTCCCCTGAAAAAGCGCGTCACGAAGCTGTTCGTGCTCGACACGAACGTGCTGATGCACGACCCGACGAGCCTGTTCAGGTTCGAGGAGCACGACGTCTACCTCCCGATCGGCACGCTCGAGGAGCTCGACAACCACAAGAAAGGGTTGTCGGACGTCTCGCGCAACGCGCGCCAGGCGAGCCGCTTCCTCGACGAGATCGTTTCAAGGGCCGTGGGCGGCGAGGGGGGAAGAAATACCGGCGACATCAGCATGGGCATCGACCTGACGGCCAAGGCCGGCGAGGCGCCCTCCGGGCGGCTTTTCCTGCAGACCGAGGCCATCTCGGGCGACCTCCCGAGCACGCTGCCGATGGGCAAGACCGACAACCAGATCCTTGCGGTCGTCAGGCACCTGCACAAGATCAACCCGCAGCGCGAAGTGGTCCTGGTCACCAAGGACATCAACATGCGCATCAAGGCGCGGGCGCTGGCCCTCGCCGCGGAGGACTACACCAACGACAAGGTGCTCGAGGACAGCGACCTCCTCTACACCGGGGTCATGAAGCTGCCGGCGGATTTCTGGGACTCGCACGGCAAGGACATGGAGTCCTGGAAGAAGGAAGGCCACACGTTCTATCGCGTGCGCGGCCCGCTGATCCCGCAGCTCTACGTGAACCAGTTCGTCTACGACGAGTCGGGCGAAAAGCCGCTGTATGCGGCCGTGCGGGAGAAAAGCGGCCGCATGGCCGTGCTCGAGACATTGCGCGACTACTCGCACGTCAAGAACTCGGTCTGGGGCATCACCTCGCGCAACCGGGAGCAGAATTTCGCGCTCAACCTGCTGATGAACCCGGCGGTGGATTTCGTGACCCTGCTCGGCCAGGCCGGCACCGGCAAGACGCTGCTCGCGCTCGCCTCGGGCCTCACGCAGGTGCTGGACGAGAAGCGCTACACCGAGATCATCGTCACGCGCGTGACCGTCCCCATCGGCGAGGACATCGGCTTCCTGCCCGGCACGGAGGAGGAGAAGATGACCCCGTGGATGGGCGCGTTCGAGGACAACCTCGAGGTGCTGAACGCGACCGACGAATCCGGCGGCGAATGGGGCCGCGCCGCGACCAGGGATCTCGTGCGATCGCGCATCAAGATCAAGTCGCTCAACTTCATGCGCGGGCGCACTTTCATCAACAAGTTCCTGATCATCGACGAGGCGCAGAACCTGACGCCCAAGCAGATGAAGACGATGGTCACGCGCGCGGGCCCGGGCACCAAGGTCGTGTGCCTGGGCAACATCGCGCAAATCGACACTCCCTACCTCACCGAAGGCTCCTCCGGCCTGACCTACGTGGTCGACCGCTTCAAGGGCTGGACGCATTCGGGCCACGTAACGTTGGCGCGCGGCGAGCGCTCCCGTCTGGCCGACCACGCGGCAGAGGTGTTATAAATATCGCTCCACCCCCTTAGCCCTCACTGAGGTAGAAATGAGAATGTTGCACCAGTTTGCCTCCGCGGCGGCGGCCGCCCTGTTGTCGACCGCCGCCCTGTTGTCCACCACCGCCGTCGCCCAGACGGCAAAGACCTACGAGCCGCAGGTCGGCCAGCAGGGGAAGGACGTGATCTGGGTGCCCACGCCGGACGATATTGTCGAACGCATGCTGCGCATGGCGCAGACCACCGCCAACGACTACGTGATCGACCTCGGCGCCGGCGACGGCAAGATCGCCATCATGGCCGCGAAGAAGTTCGGCGCGAAGAGCCTGGGCATCGAGTTCAACCCGGAGTTCGCGAGGTTCGCGCAGGAGAACGTGGTGAAAGCCGGCGTCGCGGACAAGGCGCGCGTCCAGCAGGGCGACATCTTCGCCACGGACTTCAAGTCGGCCAGCGTAGTGACCATGTACCTGCTTCCGGCGCTCAACCTCAAGCTGCGCCCGACCATCCTCACGATGCGCCCGGGCACGCGGATCGTCTCCCATTCGTTCACCATGGACGACTGGGAAGCCGACGAGACCTCGAGCCTCGATGGCAGGCGCGCCTATTTCTGGGTCGTGCCCGCAAATGTGCAGGGCACCTGGCGGCTTGCGTTCCCGGGCGGCGAGACGCCCGAAGTGACTTTCGAGCAGAAGTTCCAGAAGATCGACGGGCATGTGCAGCTCGGCACCATGCAAGGCGGTCTGCGCGAGACCAAGCTCTCCGGCCCGAACATCAGCTTCGTTTACGTCGACAACAACGGCGTTCGCCGCGCCTTCAACGGGCGCGTCACCGGCAACACGATGGAAGGCATGCTGCGCGCCGACAACGGCGCCGAATCGCGCTGGACCGCCGCGAAGAAGTAGCTAGAGCTTGGAGTGCGAGCCGTCGCAGAACGGCTTGCCCTGGCTGTGCTTGCAGCCGCACAGCCAGACCCGCTGCGCTTCGGCGATTGAGAATTTGACCGGCTCGATGCCGGTGCCCTTGTGCGAACCGTCGCAGAACGGCTGGCGCTTGGATAAACCACACGCGCACCACCAGTAGTCCCCCGGCGCAAGCTCGACTGCGTAGGGGCCTTTCTGCGGGATGACCGGCTCGGGCATGGCGCGCCTCGCGGCTCTAGTAGCCGCCCGGGGCGGCGCGGTTCTCGAAACGCGTGTACTGGCCGAGGAAGGTCAGGTCGATCTTGCCGATCGGGCCGTTGCGCTGCTTGCCGATGATGACCTCGGCCACGCCGCGCGACTCGGGCTTGTCGGGGAAGTACACCTCGTCGCGATAGATGAAGAGGATGACGTCGGCATCCTGCTCGATGGCGCCCGACTCGCGCAGGTCCGACATCATCGGCCGTTTGTCGTTCCTCTGCTCGAGCGCCCGGTTGAGCTGGGAGAGCGCCACGACGGGGACCTTGAGCTCCTTGGCCAGCGCTTTCAGGCCGCGCGAGATCTCCGAGATCTCGGTCGCGCGGTTCTCGCTGCTGGCCTGGTTCGAGCCGGACATGAGCTGCAGGTAGTCGACAACGATAAGGCCGAGCTTGCCACATTGGCGCTGCAGGCGCCGCGCGCGCGACCTGAGCTCGAGCGAATTGAGCGCCGCGGTCTCGTCGATGAAGATGGGCGCATCGTGCAGCTTGCCCATAGCGCTGGAGAGCTTGCCCCACTCCTCGTCGGTGAGCCGCCCCGTGCGCATGCGATGCTGGTCGACGCGCGAGATCGAGCCGAGCATGCGCATGGCGAGCTGCGTGCCGCCCATCTCCATGCTGAAGACCGCGACCGGGAGGCCGTTGTCAACCGCGACGTTCTCGGCCATGTTGAGCGCGAAAGCCGTCTTGCCCATCGATGGGCGCCCGGCGACGATGATGAGGTCGCCTTCCTGCAGGCCCGCGGTCTTCTCGTCGAGGTCGACGAATCCCGTCGCAACGCCGGTCACGTCCGAGGGGTTGTCGCGGTGGTAGAGCATGTCGATCCGCTCCATCACGCGCGCGAGCACGGGCTGAATCTCCTCGAACCCGGTGCGGTTGCGCGTACCTTCCTCGCCGATCTGCAGGATGCGCGTTTCCGCCTCGTCCAACAGCTGGGCCACGTCCTTGCCGGACGGGCTCAACGCTATCTCGGCTATGTCGGTCGCAACGGTGATCAGCTTCCTTTGCACTGCGCGCTCGCGCACCAGCTCGGCATAGCGGCGGATGTTGAGCGCGCTCGGCGTGTTCTGCGAAAGCGACCCGAGGTAGGCGACGCCGCCGGTCTTGTCCTTGTCCTCGCTGCCTTCGATCGACTCGAGCACCGTGACCACGTCGGCCGGGCGATTCGACTCGATGAGCTTGCCGATATGGCGGAAGATGCGGCGATGGTCGTCGCGGTAGAAGTCGTCGACCGAGACGAGGTCGGCGATTTTTTCCCAGGCCTGGTTATCCAGCAGCAGGCCGCCAAGCAGCGACTGCTCGGCCTCGACCGAGTGCGGCGGAACGCGCAGCGCGAGCAGCTGCGGATCGGGCGGCTCGAGGTTGAATGCTGCGGTCTGGTTTGCGCGTGCCATGGGGGGAGGTCATGGTATACAAAACGAAAAGGCCTGTCGCCAGGCCTTTTCCTCCGCGCCCAAGTCGCGGGCGCGATTGCTTTTTGGCTGTTCGCCGTGCTTTTTCGCCCCGGCTTCTATGCTTCGCCGAGCACCGACACGGTGATGTTGACGACCACGTCGTAGTGCAGCGCGACCGCGATCTGGGTGTCGCCCACCTGCTTGATCGGGCCGGCGGGCATGCGCACCTGCGCGCGCTCGACCTCGAAGCCCTGCTTGCCCAGCGCCTCGACGATGTCGTAGTTGGTGACCGAGCCGAACAGGCGACCGTCCACGCCGGCTTTCTGCGCGATCTGCACCATGAGTCCGTCCAGTTTCGATCCGCGCTCCTGCGCCTGCGTGAGCTGGTCGGCCTGCGCCTTCTCGAGCTCGGCGCGCTTGGTCTCGAACACCTTGAGGTTGGCTTCCGTGGCGCGCTTGGCCTTGCCCTGCGGGATCAGGAAGTTGCGGGCGTAGCCGTCCTTGACCTTGACCACGTCGCCGAGGGCGCCGAGGTTGGCGACTTTTTCCATGAGGATGACTTGCATGTCGGGCTCCTTAGTGCAGGTCGGTGTAGGGCAGCAGCGCGAGGAAGCGCGCGCGCTTGATCGCAACCGACAGCTGGCGCTGGAAGCCGGAGGTCGTCCCGGTGATGCGCGCCGGGATGATCTTGCCGTTCTCGTTGACGAAATCCTTCAGCACGTCGACTTCCTTGTAGTCGACCCAATCCACCTTGTCGGCGGTGAAGCGGCAGAACTTGCGGCGCCGGAAAAGCGCCTTCTGTCCGCGGTCCTTCTTGTCCTTGCCCTTGCCCTTGCCCTTGCCCTTGCCACGTCCGAAAGCCATTTAAAGTGCTCCTTCCATGAATTCGATATTGGTTACATGCAGCACGATCTTCGTGCTGCGCTGGCTTTTCGCCGCCAGGAAACCCTGTGCCCTGAGCACCCTGCCCAGTCCCGCCGATGCGATCTGGCGGGCCGCCTTGTCGAAGGCGAGTGCGGAAACTTCCGCAACCACCTTGCGCTCGGCCCCGGCTTCGGGTTTCGAGGACTCGTGGCGGATGCGGAATTCCACAGCCGGCACGCCGGCCGGGGTGTATCGCAATGCGCCGAGTTCCACGAGTGTCCCGCTCAGGATGACCTGGTTGGCGTCAGCCTCGCCCAAAGGGGCTTAAGCCTCCGCGCGCGGTGCTTCGGCCTGCGGCGCGGGTGTCGGCGTATCGCCGGCCGGCCGCTCGCCACGCTCGCCGCCGCGCTGCTCACCCCGCGGTTCACCCCGCGGTTCGCCCCGCGGTTCACCCCGCGGTTCGCCCATCAAGGAGCGCGACTTCTCTTCCTTCATCATCGGCGAGGGCGTGGTGTGGGCCTTGTCCATTTTCACGACCAGATGGCGAAGCACCGCGTCGTTGAACTTGAACGCGTGCTCGAGCTCGGTCAGCGTCTCGGCGTCGCACTCGATGTTCATGAGCACGTAGTGGGCCTTGTGCATCTTGGCGATCGGGTACGTCATCTGGCGGCGGCCCCAGTCTTCGAGGCGGTGCACCACGCCGTTGCGGGTGGCGACCAGCGCCTTGTAGCGCTCGACCATGCCGGGGACCTGCTCGCTCTGGTCCGGATGGACAATGAAAACCACTTCGTAATGCCGCATGCATTTCTCCTTAAGGACGTAGTTAAACTGCGGCCCCCCGCCATGCACTAGCGGTGGAGCAAGGTGCGGCCTGTGCGAAATTAAAACCCCAGGCGAGGTTAAAACCCCAGGCGAGGTTGAAGCCAAGGCTGGCCG
>CAZZDV010000016.1:0-3892 GCA_964652785.1 uncultured Bordetella sp. | reverse complement strand
TTAAAACCCCAGGCGAGGTTAAAACCCCAGGCGAGGTTGAAGCCAAGGCTGGCCGCGGAAAGCTTTGAATTATATCCCGAAACGCGGGATTGGGCTCAAGCAGGCGGGGTCTTGCCCGCTGCGAAGGCGGCGAGGTTGTCGAACGCGGCCCCGAAATACAGCTCGTAGCCGTCTTTTTCCACGTAGCCGAGATGGGGCGTGCAAATCGCGTTGCCGAGCCGGAGCAAGGGGTGGCCGGCGCCGAGGACCGGCTCTTCCTCGTACACATCCACGGCTGCAAAACCCGGGCGGCCGGCGGCCAGGGCCGCGGCCAGGGCGTCCGGCACGACCAGCTCTGCGCGGCTGGTATTGACGAACACCGCGTCCGGCTTCATTCGCGCCAGGTCCTGCGCAGTGACCAGCCCACGGGTCTGCGGAATGAGCCGAACGTGCAGCGAAAGGAGGTCGCTGGAGGCGAAAAAGTCTTCGCGCCCGGAAACGGTGTCGAATCCGGAGGCCCTGGCGCGCTCGAGGCTGCCTTCGCGTCCGAACACCCGCACCTTCATGCCGAAGGCCTTGCCATAGCCCGCCACCACGGAACCGATGCGGCCGAAGCCGTAGATGCCGAGGGTCCGCCCGCGCAGGCCGCGCCCCAGCGTCTGCTGCCACGCGCCTTTTTTGAGGTTCTCGACTTCCTGCGGGATGCGGCGCATCGCCGCGAGGATCAGCCCCCACGTAAGTTCGGCGGTCGCGTACGGGGAGCCGGATCCTTCGAGGATCGCGACACCGAGCTTTTTGCACGCAGCGAGGTCGATATGCGCGCCGGCCTTGCCGGTCTGGCTAAGTGCCTTCAATTTCGGGAGCCGCTCGAGCAAGGAGGCGGTAAGCCGGGTGCGCTCCCGGATCAGCACCAGTCCCTCGAAGTCACTGAGGCGCTCGGCCAGCGCGTTCTCGTCCTTGAGCGTGTCCCGAAACACGGTCACCTCGTGGCCGTCGAGCTTGCTCCACGCCTCGAGGGTGCGGCAGGCGTCCTGGTAGTCGTCGAGGATTGCAATCTTCATTTGCGCTTTTCCCTGGTCAATCTGCGGCGCACCGACTCGAAAAGCACGATGCCGGCGGCGACCGAAACGTTGAGGCTTTCCACTGCGCCCTGCATCGGGATGCGGACGAGGAAATCGCAGCTCTCGCGAGTGAGGCGCCGCATGCCCTCCCCCTCGGCGCCGAGCACCCAGGCGACGGACTCGGGAAAATCCGCGCTAAACACGTCGTCCTTTGCGTCTTCGGACGTGCCCACGATCCAGATGTTGCGCTCCTTCAGCTCGCGCAACGTGCGAGCGAGATTGGTGACCGGGAAATAGGGCACCGTTTCGGCCGCGCCGCTTGCGACCTTGGCTGCAGTCGCATTGAGGCCCACCGCTCGATCCTTCGGTGCGACCACCGCGTTGACTCCCGCGGCGTCGGCGACGCGAAGGCAGGCGCCGAGGTTGTGCGGATCCTGGATGCCATCGAGCACCAGCAGCAGGGGAGGCCCGGTGACTGCGTCGAGCGTGTCCTCCAGGCTGTGGCTGCGCCTGGCTTCGCAAACCATTGCCACGACACCTTGGTGGCGGCCATGGCCCGCGAGCCCATCGAGGCGCTCGCCCGTGGCCGACATCACGCGCACGTGCTTTTGCTCCGCAAGCTTGAGCAGGTCCCGCATGCGGCCGTCGGTCCTTTCGGACCCGGTATGCAGCTCGACGATGCTCTCGGGGCGCTGGCGCAGCAGGACGGTGACCGCGTGGAACCCGAACACGATCCGCGAAACGTTCATTTCTCCACGGGCACGAGGTCCATCTTGCGGGTTTCGAGGTCGACGCGCACGAGCTTGACCTTGAGGCGATCGGCCAGGCGGTAGCGCTTGCCGGTGCGCTCGCCGAGCAGCACATGACGCGTCGCGTCGAACGTGAAGTAGTCGCGCCCCAGCTCCGAGATATGCACAAGGCCGTCGACGAAATACTCGTCCAGCGTGACGAAGACGCCGAAGCCCGTGACGCCCGTGATGCGACCGCCAAACGTTTCGCCGACGTGGTCCTGCATGTAGAAGCACTTGAGCCAGTTCTCGACGTCGCGGCTCGCATCGTCCGCGCGGCGCTCGGTCTCGGAGCAATGGCGGCCGAGGGCCTCCCAGTCGATCCCGTCGTAACGCTTGTTGTTGATCGCCGCCTTGATCGCGCGATGCACCAGCAGGTCTGGATAGCGGCGGATCGGCGAGGTGAAGTGCACGTAGGCTTCGAACGCCAGGCCGAAATGCCCGGCGTTGTCCGGGCTGTACACGGCCTGCTTGAGCGAGCGCAGCAGGATGGTCTGCAACAGCGTGAAGTCGGGGCGCTGGCGAATCTTGAGGAGCAGCTCCGCGTAGTCCTTGGGCCGCGGCTTGTCGCCGCCGGCGAGGTTGAGCCCGAGCTCGGCAAGGAACGCGCGCAGCATCGTGATCTTTTCGGGCGAGGGCACGTCATGGACGCGGAACAGCACTGGCTGGCCGCGCTCGACGAGGAAATTGCCCGCGCAAACGTTGGCCGCGAGCATGCATTCCTCGATCAGGCGGTGCGCCTCGTTCCTCTGCTCGGGCACGATGCGCGAAATCTTCCCGCGCGCGTCGAATTCCATGCGGGTCTCGACCGATTCGAAATCGATCGCGCCGCGCAGCTCGCGCGCCTTGAGGAGCACGTTGAACACGCCGTGCAGCGTTTTAAGGTGCGCCAGCAGGTCCTCGCGTCCCGGGGTCGCCGTGTCGGTCGAAAGCATCTGCCAGACTTCGGTGTAGGTGAGCCTGGCTTGCGAGCGGATCACTGCCGGGTAGAACTCATACCGCGCCACGACACCTTTAGGGGTGATCGCCATCTCGCACACCATCGCGAGCCGGTCCACATCGGGATTCAGCGAGCACAGCCCGTTGGAGAGCTTTTCCGGCAGCATCGGGATCACCCGGCGCGGGAAGTAGACCGAAGTGCCGCGCTCGCGCGCATCGGTGTCGAGCGAATCGCCGTGCTGCACGTAGTTGCTCACGTCGGCGATCGCCACCCACAGCCGGTAGCCCTTGCCTTCGCGCACCGCGTGCACCGCGTCGTCGAAATCCTTGGCGGTTTCGCCGTCGATGGTCACCAGCGGCAGCCTGCGCAGATCCTGCCGGCCGGCGAGGTCCCCTTCGCGCACCGTGTCCGGCAGCGCCTTGGTCTGGGCCAGCGCCTTCTTCGAGAAATCGTAGGGCAGGTCGAACTTGCGCAGCGCAATCTCGATCTCCATGCCGGGATCCTCGCTGTTGCCGAGGACTTCGGCCACGCGCCCGATCGGCTGCGCGTGCTTGGAGGGCTGCGCGACCAACTCGACGGTGACGATCTGCCCGGCCTTTGCCTTGCCGGCCTCTGCAGGCGGCACGAGGATGTCCTGGGCGATGCGCCGGTCTTCCGGGACGAGGAACAGCACGCCGTGCTCCGCGTGCAGGCGCCCGACGACCCGCCGGTTGCCGCGCTCGAGCACGTCGACGATCTCTCCGACGGGGCGGCCGCGCTGGTCGCGCCCGGTGAGCTTGACCGCGACGCGGTCGCCATGCAGGACCTGGCGCATCTCCGCGGGCGGGATGAACACGCTCTCGCCCGGCTCATCGGGCACGAGGAATCCGTGGCCGTCGCGATGACCCTCGATGCGTCCGGAAACCAGGGAAAGTTTTTTCGCCACCAGCAGCGCACCGGCGCGATTCACTACGAGGCGTCCGGTGGCTTCGAGGACCGTGAGCGCGGCGTCGAACGCGGTGCGCTCCCGCTTCTTGAGCTCCAGCCGGTCGGCGAGCTCGTCGGGCATCAGCGGCATTGCGGCCCGCGTGAGCTCGGCGAGGATCTCGCTTGCATAGCCGCTCGAGACTTCGGGCTTCGCAATA
>CAZZDV010000015.1:0-34494 GCA_964652785.1 uncultured Bordetella sp. | reverse complement strand
TGCGTGTCCCGCGCTGCATGGGCGCCGGATCATGCGGCCGGATTCTTGCACAAAATCGCGACCGTGGGCTCGACTCGATCGGGCGGTACCGATTTGCCTATAATTGGTACTGTAATCGATATCAACCGAGTACCCCTATGAACACCCTCACAGCTGCCGAGCTCAAGCGCCGCGGCATGGCCGCGATCGAAGACGTCCTGCGCCACGGGCCGCTGCATCTCATGAAGCACAACAAGCCCTCCGCCGTGGTCATCTCCGAGAAGGAGTACGCCCGCCTGGCACAGAGCAATACCGGCGCCGCGCCGGTCGGAATGACCGCCCTCCAGTGGCTGCTCAACCGGCCCAACGGCACCAGGCGCAAGAGTCACATCGACAAGGCACTGCGCGAAGGGCGCAACAGTTGGGCGTGATCGCTTTTTTCGACGCGAGCGCTCTGATCTACCTGATCGAGGGCGCCGAACCGTTTGCCGGCCGGGTGCGTTCCGAGCTGGCACTGACCGCGAAGAAGCACTCCAGGATGGGCGCGGCGATAAGCCGCCTGTCGTGGCTGGAATGCCGGGTACGGCCCGCGCGCATCAGCGAACTTGCGACGCTGGCGGCGTTCGATACTTTCTTCGCCCATCCTGATCTGATCTGGGTGGACCCTGGCAAGGATGTCGTCGAACTGCGGCTTGCGCGACTGGAACGTAAGTTGCATCCTTGGCCTCGTCAACCTTCCGCGCGCAACCTTTTCCGGAGCCCTCCCCCATGACCCGCACACCCATACGCCGCGCCCTCGGGGCCGTCGGACTGCTCGCCTTCGGCATCCTAGGCGCGGGGCCTTGCGCGGTGCTGGCCCAGGACATCATCCGGGTAGGCGCTCCGCTCCCTCTCACCGGTCCCCTTGCCCCCGATGCGGCCAAGCAGCAGCAGGGCTACGACCTGTGGGCCGAGACTGCCAACAAGGCTGGCGGCGTGAATGTCGGCGGCAAACGCATGAAGGTCGAGATCGTCTACGTCGACTACCAGTCGAATACGCCCCGCGCAGTGCAGGCGACCGAAAAGCTGATCACCCAGGACAAAGTGAATTTCCTTTTTTCGCCGTTCGGGTCGGGAGCGGCCAAAGCGGCCTCGGCCGTGTCCGAGAAATACGAAGTGCCCACCATTGCGGCCACCGCTTCGTCGGAGCAGGTCTACGACCAAGGCTACAAGTACTTGTTCGGCACGTTCACGCCGAACCCCACGCTGACCGAACCGCTCTCTGACATGGTCAGGAAGAATGCGGCCGGCGTGCAGCGAGTCGCCATCCTCGCGCGAAACGACCTCTTTCCTCTGGCCATTGCGCAGGAGATGGAGAAGTCGGCCAAGAAGCGTGGCATGAACGTGGTCTATTTCGAGAGGTATCCGATCGGCACCCTGGACTACTCCGCGACGCTTGCGCAGATGAAGGCGCAAGCGCCGCACTGGATCTTCGCAACCGGCTACATCAATGATCTGGTGACGATGAAAAAGCAGATGGGCGACCTCAAGATCGACGCGCCGGTGGTCACGATGATCACGGCGCCTGCGTTCAAGGAGTTCATCGACGCGAGTGGCAAGGGGTCCGAGAACATCACTACGGCGGCGTGGTGGCATCCGGCGGCCCGTTATAAAGGCAAGGACGTCTTCGGCACGACCGAAAACTACAACAAACTCTTCACGGCCAAGTACAAGATCGACCCCGACTACTCGCCCGCGTCGGCGTCGGCCGCGGGCGCGATCCTGCAGATGGGCATCGAACGCGCCGGATCGATCGAACGCAGGAAAGTGCGCGACGCCATTGCCGCGATCAACGAGATGACGTTCTGGGGGCCGGTGAAATTCGGCCCCACCGGCCAGATCACGTCGCTCGAGCCGCCTGTAATCCAGATCCAGGGTGGCAAGCACGTCGCGATCTATCCGGCGTCGATCAAGCAGGGAGACCTGCGGCTCGGCGTGAAGTAAGGGCGGCCTCCGGTGCAGGCATGCCGCCGGATGCCATGCTGACGCTGCAGATCCTCGCCAACGGGCTCGTGCTCGGCGGGCTCTATGCCTGCATTGCCGCGGGGTTCTCGCTCGTCTGGGGCGTGCTCAACGTCATCAACATTCTGCACGGCTCGTTCATCGTGCTGGGCGGGTATCTCGCCTTCTTCGCGTACGTGAAGCTGGGAATCCATCCCTTTGTGTCGATCCTGATTGCGGCGCCCATCTTCTTCGTGCTGGGTTATGCGCTGCAGCGTGCGTTGATCAACCGGATGATCGCGGCGCCGGTGCTGCTGACGCTGTCGCTGACGTTCGGACTCGACCTCATGCTCTCCAACGGCATGCTCTACGCGTTTACAGCCGACTTCAAGAAGCTCACGCTCGACCCGCCGCTCGGAGTGGTAAGCCTCGGCAGCATCGTGTTGCCGGTGGATCGCCTGTTCGCGATGCTGCTTGCCCTCGCCCTGACCGGCCTTCTGTACCTCGTGCTTTCGCGCTCGCGCATCGGCCGGGCGATCGTCGCGGTGCGCATGGATCGCGAAGCGGCCGCGCTCATGGGCGTCAACGTCAAGCACATCTACGCGATGACTTTCGGGCTCGGGGCGCTCATGGCGGGCGCATCCGGCCCGCTCTTGGCGATGATCTTTCCGATCTCCCCGCTGTCGGGTCCGGTGTACCTGGGCAAGGCCTTCGTGATCTGCGTACTCGGCGGGCTCGGGAGCGTGCCGGGCGCGATGATCGGCGGGCTCGCGCTTGGCGTGGTCGAAAGCTTTGGCGCGCTCTGGTTTGGCCCCGAGCACTCGGTCACCCTTTCTTTCACGCTGCTGATTCTCATGCTGCTCTTCAGGCCGACCGGGCTCCTCGGCCGCACAGGCTACGCGTGAGGAAGAGCGCTCTGTTCGCCGGAGTGTTGTTTGCTCTGATTGCCTTGCTGCCCCTCGGGGCCGACGCCTATTGGCTGCGCCTGGGAACGACTGTGCTGATGTATGGCGTTCTCGCCATGGCCTGGAATTTCATCGGCGGGATGGCCGGTTACCCGTCGTTCGCGAGTGCGGCCTTTTTCGGGCTCGGGGCCTACACCGGGGCTGTAGCGCAGAAACTGGGCGTGCCCATGCTGCTCGCGTGGGCGTCAGCGGGGACGATGGCGCTCCTCTTTGCTGCGCTGCTGGGCCTTGCGCTCCTGCGGCTGCGCGGCCACTACTTCGCCATCGCAAGCCTGGTCGTGGCCGAAGTGCTGAGGGAACTGGTCAACGCTTCGACCGACCTCACCGGCGGCGGCATGGGCCTCAACCTGCCCGTACCCAAGGATGCGACGATCACCAGCCAGGCAGAGTTCTTCTTCTATTCGATGCTCGCCCTTGCGGTCGTCACTTTCGCGGCAATGCTGGCGGTCAAGCATTCCCGGCTGGGTTTCGGCCTGCGCTGCATCCAGCAGAACGAATCCGCCGCCGACATGCTGGGCGTCAACACCACGATGTACAAAGTTGCGGCGTTCGTGCTGTCCGGGGTGTTCGTCGGGGTGGCCGGGGCGATCTATGCGTCCTGGGTCCACTACATCGAGCCACCCGATGTCTTCGACGTGCTCTACTCGATCAAGGCCATCGTGATGGTCCTTTTGGGGGGCGCGGGCTCGGTGTTCGGACCGCTGGTGGGCGCCGCGCTGTTCCTTTCGCTCGAGGAGCTGGTGTGGCGCAACTACCTGCAGGTGCACACGGGCGTCCTCGGACTGATGATCGTGCTGCTGGTGCTGTTCATGCCTAAAGGCGTGTTCTCCCTGCGCATGCGGCGAAAAGGCCGCGCATGAGCGCGCTGCTCGAGCTCAGCGGGGTCTCTCGCCGGTTTGGCGGCTTGACCGCGGTCGCGAAGGTCGATCTTTCGGTCGAGCCGGGCGAAGTCATCGGCCTCATCGGACCCAATGGCGCGGGAAAGACCACGCTGGTAAATGTCATCACCGGCGTGCACCGCGCAAGCGAGGGCACTGTTCGTTTCGACGGGCAGGACGTCACGACGCTCAAGCCGTACCAGGCGGCACGACGCGGCATCGCGCGGACTTTCCAGATCGTGCAGCCTTTTCCCGAGATGACCGTCGCGGAGAACGTGGCGGCAGCCGCGATGTTCGCCGGCGCGGCGCGGCATGGCCGCGAGGCCAATGACGTGGCGCATGAGCACCTGGGATTCGTGGGCCTGGCGGAGATGGCCGACACGCGCGCGGCGTCGCTCACGTTGGCGATGCGCAAACGCCTGGAGCTGGCCAAGGGCCTTGCGATGCGCCCGAAGCTCCTGCTGCTCGACGAAGTGAATGCCGGCCTCAATGCGACGGAAGTCGATCATGCGCTGTCGCTCATCCGCGGTATCGCGTCTCGCGGCATCACAATCCTGATCATCGAGCACCTCATGAAGGTCGTGCTGTCCCTGTGCACGCGCATCGTGGTGCTGCATCACGGGGAACTGATCGCCTCGGGCACCCCGCAGTCGATCGTGCGGGACCCGGGAGTCATTCAGGCCTATCTCGGGCGCCGGTACGCAACGGCAGAGTCGGCCGCGCATGGCTGAGAAAATGCTCACGATCTCCGGGGTTCACTCCGGTTACGGCGATGTGCCGGTGCTCTGGGGCGTGGACCTCGACATCGAGCGGGGCGAGATCGCATGCCTCGTCGGCTCGAATGGCGCCGGGAAAACCACGCTCATGCGGACCATCTCGGGGCTGGTCCCTGCCTCGGCCGGCTCGATCAGCTTCGAAGGCAAGGAGCTTGCCCAGTCCGACCCGGACGCGGTGCTGGGGGCCGGCATAGCGCATGTCCCCGAAGGCAGGCGGCTGTTCTCGGCGATGAGCATCAGGGACAACCTGCTCATGGGCGCCTACCTGCGGACCGACGGTGCGGGCGCCATCGCAGCGGACCTGGAGCGCATGTTCACGATGTTTCCGATCCTTGCCGAGCGCCGCGGCCAGGACGCGGGCACGCTCTCGGGCGGCGAGCAGCAGATGTGCGCGATCGCGCGCGGGCTCATGAGCGCGCCGAAGCTGCTCCTGATCGACGAATTGTCGCTGGGCCTCGCACCCGCCATCGTAGACCAGCTGTGCGATGCGCTGCGCACGCTGAACCAGGGCGGCCTGACGCTGCTCGTCGTCGAGCAGGACGTTGCGATCGCGCTCGAACTGGCCCAGCATGCCTTCGTCATGGATACCGGCCGCATTACGCGCTCGGGCCAGTCCGAGGCGCTCGCCAACGATCCGGCGATCCGCGAGGCTTATCTCGGATCGCTCTGACCCGAATTTTCAACAGGAGAAAGCCCCCATGTCCGATGTGCCAGTGTTTGCCCCAGGCGGCTACCGCTACGTGAAAGCAGTTTTCCAGTATTCGGGAGGCGTGGCGGCCGAGCCCGGATACGAGATCGAGCGCGCGCGGTTCATGCAACCGCTTCCGATCGCCGAAGCCTTTCCCGCGGTCGAAGCGCACCTCACGTCCCTCGGCCGGCCGGTGACCGCGTTTTGCCAATGCGAGCTGCGCTCGCCCGCGCCCTTCACCGACCAGGGGTTCTTCGAGTTCAACAAGGTGTATGTGACCACGCTGGCACGCTGGGGCATCTACAAGGAAGGCGATCCGCTGATGAATCCCGTGGCGCGCACGAACGTGTGCCCGATGTACGGCAAGCCGGCCGGGCCTTCGATGTATGCCTTTTCGTATACCGTCCCGGCAGCGAATGCGAAACGCAATACGTTCGTCCTCGCGGGCGGCGGCGACGCGATGGAGAAAGGGCCGACTTATCGCGATCGCATCGTCCGGCTGGGCGACACGTCGCCCGAAGGCCTGCGCGAGAAGATGGTCTTCGTGATCACCGAAATGGAAAGGCGCATGAAGCTGCTCGGCTTCGGCTGGAAGGACGCGGTGACCACGCAGATCTATACGGTACAGAACGTCGGCCACCTGGTCGGCGAGTTGCTCGCTGCGCGCGGCGCGGCGGCAGGCGGGGTCGTCTGGAACTACACACGCCCGCCGGTCGTCGACCTGGAGTACGAAATGGATGTGCGCGGGGCCGCTCGGGAAATCGTGCTCTAACGGGTCCCCCGGCGCGGAGAATGTCAGTAGGACTGACCGGAGAGCCGCCAGGGGCGCGGGGAAGCTCCATAAAATGTCAGTAGCCGCCTGCTCTAAAAGCTATACGACGTTGCGCTCGAGCAGGGGCCGGTTGGCTGCAATGCGCTCGAATGTCAAGGGCGCGAGGTCGATGGTGCGGTAAGCACCGTCGACGATGAGTTCCGCCACCCCGCGTCCGACTGCGGGTGACTGCTGCAGGCCATGCCCGGAGAATCCGTTGGCAAAGATGAGATTCCGGATCTCCGGGTGCGCGCCCACGATGCCGTTGCAATCGAAAGTGTTGTACTCGTAATAGCCGGCCCAGGCGCTGGTCTGGCGCAGCGCCTCGAATGCCGGCACGCGGGACGCGAGCACGGGCCAGATCGACTCTTCAAAGAGGCCGTAATCAACTTCCAGGGGCAAATCGTCGGGATCGTCGGATGCGTCCGGCGACGTGCCGCAGATGAACTGTCCTTTGCCTTCCGGCCTGAAATACACCCCGGACGGGTCGATGAGCAGGGGAGCATCGTCAATGTGGGTGGGACAACTCACCACGAAGACACAGCGTCGCCTTGCGCGCACCGGGAGCTCGATGCCGGCCCAGGCGGCAGGCTCACGCGCCCAGGGACCGGCTGCATTGACCACCACGTCGCAGTCGATGCGCGAGCCGTCCGCCAGCAGGACCGCGCGGATACGCGACCCCTCATGATCGAATCCGCAAGCCTCGGCCATGAGGTAGGTCGCCCCAAGTGCACGCGCCTTGCGCCGCATTGCCTGCAGCAGGCTGTAGCCGTCGAACCAGCCTTCGCCCGAAATCCCCAGGCAACCGAGGGCGACGTCGTCCACCGACAGCCATGGGAACCGTTGGCGCAGGGCCTCTGTTCCCAGGAGCATCGTATCGGCGCCGAGGGACGCCTGCAGGCGGTGATTTTCCTCGAGCACCCCTGCCCCTGCCTTTGAGGCAAGGAAAAGGTAACCCTGCTCGCGCAACCCCGCATCCGGCCGCTCGCCGTCGACCGCGAGCAACACGCCCGCATTGCGCAGGAATTCGATGCCGAACAGGCTGAGCTCGATGTTGATCGCCGTCGAAAACTGCTGGCGGATCGAGCTCGCGGACAGGGCCGACGAGGCGCGTGAGTACGCGGGATCGCGCTCGATGACCGTCACGCTGCCCTCGAAATCCGGGTCCTCGACCAGGAAATACGCTATCGCACTGCCAATGGCGCCGCCACCGATGATCACTACGCGCTGTTTCGCCATCTTTCCTGTGAACGACTCGCGTTGACATGCCGCAGGCACGTAGCATAGCGTCCCCCCCGCATTGCAGGAGCCGCAGTGTCCGCAACGATCCGCCAGATCACGGCCGAAGAAGTGCATGCCGCACTGGGCTATCCCGAGCTCGTGGAGGCCCTGCGCGTCGCGTTTGCAACCGGGGCGGAGGCCCCGGTGCGATCGAGCTACCCGGTGACCGCCGAGGGCGACCGCCTGCTGCTGATGGCAGCCTGGCGCCCGGGGCATGACGTCGGGGTCAAGCTCGTCACCGTTTTCCCGCGTAATCGGGAGCGAGGGCTTGCAAGCGTCTGCGCTTTATACGTGCTGCTGGATGGCGCCACCGGCCACCCGCGGGCGCTCCTCGACGGCGAAGCGCTGACGCTGCGAAGGACCGCCGCCGCGTCGGCCCTCGCTTCGGGCTACCTTTCGCGGCCGGACTCGGAGTGCCTGCTGGTTGTTGGAACCGGCGCGTTGGCCCCTTATATGGCGGCCGCGCATTGCGCGGTAAGACCGATCCGCAAAGTGCTGGTGTGGGGGCGCTCTGCCGAACGCGCCAAAGCACTGGCAGATACGCTGGTCCGAGAGGGCCTGCCGGCGCAACCGGTCAAAGAACTCGCGGCTGGGCTGGCGGCCGCGGACATCGTGACCTGCGCCACTACGGCCCGCGAGCCGGTTCTGCTTGGGGTCCACGTGCGCCCGGGCACGCACGTCGACCTCGTGGGCGCTTTCACACCGGACATGCGCGAAAGCGACGACGCGCTCGTCTCGGTGGCGGAACTGTACGTGGACACGTTCGCGGGTGCCCTCAAGGAAGCGGGAGACCTCGTGCAGCCGATCGAAGCAGGGACCCTCGATCGCGGCCGCGTGATGGCGGAGTTGGCCGACCTCGTGTCGGGGCGGCATCCAGGACGCTCGACGACGGAAGGCATCACGCTCTTCAAGTCGGTGGGTACGGCGCTGGAAGATCTCTGCGCGGCACGGCTGGTTTACGAGCGGGGCTGAGGGCCCGGGACCAAGCCGCTCTCCTCAGGCCAGGCCGGATCAGGGCTTGCGGCCGGGATTGGTGATTGGCTTCGGGATCTCGACGCCCTGGGCCCTGGCCTTCTGGTACCACCTGAGCGCGGTTTCGTAGTCGCGGACCACGACCTCGTTGCCCTGGTTGTAGATATCGCCCAAGCGCTTCTGGGCAACGCCATAGCCCGCTTCGCCGGACGCTACAAAAGCCTGCATGGCCGCGCGCGCATCGCCTCCTTGCTCGAGCTTGAGGCCTTGCTGGTAACGCTCCGCCGCCTGCTCGGGTGAAAGGGTCGCGGAAGGGCGGGCTGCGGGCTTTGGCGCCGGCTCAGGGCGCGGCTTTGGCGGCGGCACCACCTCCCTGACCGGCGGCGGGGGTGGTGGTGCCGGCGGGACGGGCGCGAGGGGCTTGGCGAGCAGCGCGCGCAATTGCTGGTTGGCCTCCGCGGGTTCGACCGCGCCCACGGCATCGGCACCCGGAATGGTCAGGGTGCGCCCGACCAGCAGCTGGTTGATATTGCCTTCAAGGAAGGCCTCCGGATTCGCCCGGTACAGCCCGAGAACCATCTGGTTGAGCGTGACTTTCGGATGCCTGAACTTGCCTGCGATCCGGAAAAGGGTGTCGCCTTTGCCGACTTCGTGAGTCGTCGCGGTTTGGACGGACGGGGAGGAAGGCGCAGGCTTGGGAGCGGGCTTCGGCGTGGCCTTCGCAGCGCGCGCGGCAGGCGGCTTCTTCTCCTGCGCAGAGACCAAGGGAGGGAAAGCGAACTGCGAAAAACCGAAGAGTGCGATCGTCAGCGCCGGCATCCTGCCGGCGAGCCTGGCAACCCTGGGGCCTACTCGCAAAAGAATTCGACGGTCTCCGTGGCGCTCGCCCGGGGCTGGCCGAAAGCGATCCAGCCGTGCCCGCGCAGCGCGAACTCCGCGCGGCGCAGGACCACCTCGGTGTCGCCTTCGACCGTCACGTAGGTGCCGTTGGCGCTGTGGTCGGCAAGCACGAACTTGTCGAGCCTGCGCTCTATCTTGCCGTGCTGGCGCGACGCCATGCGATCGATGATGACCATGTCGCCGCCCTTGTCCCGCCCGAGCGTAAGGGAGGTGCGGGCGCCTTCAAGGACGATTTCCTGGTCGAGATACTTGAGGCGCAGCGCGGTGAGCTTCTGCTTGACCATCGAGCGGTTGGTCGCGAGCGTGGTCTGGTCCTCGGTCTGCTGCCAGAGGATCTCGTACAGGTCCACCGCGGTGGCCTTGCCCTTGACCTCGATCGAATACAGGCGACGCGAGGACGAGCGCATGATCGGGCTCATGAGCTCGACGGTTTCGCGCGAGGTCATGATCTGGCCCTTTGAAGCCAGCCCGGCAAGCCGGGCGGCAAGGTTCACCGAGTCGCCGAAAACGTCCCCGTCGCGCTCGACGAGGGGGCCGAAATGGAAACCGATTCGAACCCCGATTTTCATGTTGGCGACCGGGGGCATTTCGTCGATCGCGTTCTGCATCTCGATCGCGGCGCCGGCCGCCGAGCTCGAATCGACGAACGTCGCCATGACTTCGTCACCGATCGTCTTGATGACACGGCCGCCTATCTCGGCTGTCTTGTCCTTGAAGATGGTGATGCACTTGTCGATCGCGGCATGGGCAACAGCATCCCCGGCGCTCTCGTAGAGGCGGGTGCTGCCGCTCACGTCTACGAAAAGCACCGCAGCTTGGGCAGTATCATTCATTTACGGAATTATGGCCAAGTTACGCCGATCCCGCCACTCGGCCCTCCGGGGGGCGGATTCAGGGGCGCATAGCCGGAGAGGGTTGAGATAGTTCCCGACGTTTACTACGCTTCCCGCATCGCCGCCGTTTGTGAATACATAGCGGCCGGACATGAGGTCGCTGTCCCTGATGCCGGGGGTGGAGGCGACGATACCGCCTACTTCGACATGCGCTCCGCGGTCGAACAAAACCCCGTTTGGGTTGACGAGAAACAGCTGGCCGTTCGCGGTCAGCGAACCGAAGATCTCAGAAACGTTGCTCCCAAGGGCGCGATTCAGTGCAACTGCGCTAGCGCTGGGCTGTTGGAAGACAACGGAGTTTCCGGCGCCGATCGAAAAACTATGCCAATTGAGAATGGCGTTTTGCGACGACTGGCTTGTGGCTTGGTTAGAACCACTTAATCGCCTGGAACCAGACCCTTGGCTCACGGCGCACGACGTCTGCATCAGGCGTGTCGTTCTCCCCGCGCCAGGCCAAGGTCGTCTTCACGAGAAAATCGTTGTCCTTGCCAATCGAGAATCCCACGCCAAAGGCGGAGATCCCGACGAAATTCGCGGAAGTGCTTGTCGGCAGCGGAGTTGAGTTGATTTGGACGCGTCCGGCATCGTAGAAGCCTATGAACGTCAGGTCACCGGAAAAGATCTGGAATTTGGGAACGTTGTAGCGAAGTTCGGTCGTGAAGATAAACCCTTCGTCGCCGATTCCCTGTCCTGTCGGATATGCGCGAACGCCGTTTGCGCCCCCCAAGGACATTTTCTCGGCCGACGTCAGGTTCTTGTTTGCGTACTGGCCGCTCAATGCAACCAATAGGTTCATGTTCTCGGTGAGGAGTTGCAACCGGCGTAGGTCAAAGTTGATCTTGGAGAACTTGCCCTGGGTCCGTAATCCGGTGACGCCCAAGTCAGCCGTGGCGACGGCAATCGGGTTTAACTTGAGAGTGCCCTCGGTGTAGGTCACCGAAAACGAATTGAGCGCGCCGCCAAACAACCGGTCGCGCAGGTCGCCCACGAGACCCAGCTTGGTTGTGTTTATCTTGCGGTCTTCGATCGTATTCGTCGTGTCGATACGATCCTTGAGCATCTTGTTTTCGTAGGAGATCTGACCGATCAGGTTTGCGTTCCGTGTACGAATGAAGGGGTACAAGCCATACAAGCTGGTGACCGTGCCTGTGCCGTGCGCTTCGATAGCTGCGAAATCGCGCTCGAGGCTGTAGCTGAAACTTGCGTAGCTGATGCCAAGACGCGTGCCGCTGTAGCCCACCGGCGCCGAAACAGCTGCCCGCACAAAAGTCATGCGCTCATTCGTGGTCGTCGCGCGAACCGAAAGTTGATCCCCGTAACCACTCAGATTGTTCGCATTCAAGTTGACGCCGAGCCGGTTTTCGCCGGTGAACCGGTTGCCTGCGTTGTCGAAGTCCGCGTAGCCCGAAATAATTCCGCCGCTGTCTTTGACGTTCACGCGCAAATCCGCGGCCCCAATCGCCTTGGTACTGGGACCGATTTCCGAGCTCACCACGACGTTGGGCAGGTCGCTCAGGAGCAGCAACGGGCGCTCGAGGCCCACTTCGGTGATGGCGTCGCCTTCCTTGAGGTGCTGGTCGAGAACCCCCTGCGCGAAATCCGGGCGAAGCCTCGCTTTGGGGTCGGGCTTTAATTCGATCGTTCCCATCCGGCCTTCAAGCACCGCGATCTCTACTACGCCGTCCTTGATCTGTTGTGCGGGCAGATAGGCTTGGGCAAGGAAGTAGCCGTTTGCGCGGTAAAACGCTCTGACGCTGTTAGCTGCCTCGTTCAGGCCTTCGAAGTCGAGTTCCTTGCCGAGCGACTCCCTGAGCGTCGGGAGGAGTTCCGCTTCGGAATAGATCCTGTTGCCGGAAATGACAAACCGCTTGACCTGAACCTTGAGCGAAGCCGAGCCCCGCATGGCCGGGCGCGGTTGTTCCTCGCGTGGCAGGACCTCCTGATCGGTACGTGCCGGCGGCGGCACGCGATCGCGTTGCTGTTCGAGGAGTTGCCCTGCGTCAGGCCGAATTTGCGCAAGCGGCGCGAGCTGCGCGAAGGCGGCCTGAGATGCCGCAAGGGCCAGGATGAGGAAAGCCCCTCGATGATCCAGCGATCCAAGTCCCGGACGCCCGGCCGTGTTATCCCGCTTTCTACCGCACATCAGTGCGCCCCCTGACCCGAATGCGAATTTTAGCATCGCATTTTTCTCAATCTGAAAATCGACGCTATGCCCCTTCAGGACATAACGATCCGTGTGGCGACCCCACCCAAAGAGCTTCCGCTAGGAAATTGCTTTTATTTCCGGCAGTTATGATTTTTTCTTAATATGATCTACGAAGTCCCACACGGACCTGAGAGTATCCGCAAAGCGATTGGTCTACAAGGACAACTCGCGGTGCACGGACGGGCCGAATCGCGAGATGTTGCGTTTTAGCAACACAACTATTTCACGCTTTTGCGGGGAAGCGCGGCACGAACCGGACAGAGGAGACCAGGTACGTTTCCCTGTACAGTTCGCGACCACTCGCGCCGAGGCAATCCCCACACCTAATGAATGGTCCTGTAAAGCATGCAGATCGATCGGTGTTTCGCGCCGTCGGGTTGGCGTGCATTCGTCGCGAGCGGCCACTTTTCGAGGATCTCGAGTTTGAGCTTGCCAATGGCGGGCTCCTGCACATCAACGGCGCCAATGGGAGCGGGAAAACAAGCTTGCTTCGGATCCTTTGCGGCCTGCTACAGCCGGCTGCGGGCGCCGTCGAGTGGAATGGGATGCCCATTCGCTCGCTCGGGGAGGAGTTTCATAGTCACGTCGCCTATCTCGGGCACCTGAACGCAGTGAAGGACGAGCTCAACGCATCGGAGAATCTCGCCTACGCCGCTCGGCTAGGCGGTTTGGCCTGTAATCCCAAGGAGATATTGGAGGCCCTCGACCGGTGGTCGCTTCGGTCAGTCACCGAAGTACCTTGCAAGTTCCTTTCACAAGGCCAGAAGCGCAGGCTGGGATTGGCCCGGCTTACGCTTTTCGCTTCACGCGCCCTTTGGGTCCTGGACGAGCCCTTCGCATCGCTGGATGCGGAGGGCATCGAGAACGTTCGGTTGCTCATAGAGCGGCATCTGGGTGCCAATGGAATGGCTGTTCTCACCTCGCACCAGCTGGTGCCGATCGAGGCTGCTGCCCTCCAGCGCGTAGAACTGGCGTCTTGATGGCCGAACTAATATCGGTCCTCCGCAGCGTCGTTACCCGGGACCTCCTGCTCGTAGTGCGCAACAAATCGGAAGCGGCGAATTGCGTGCTGTTCTTTGTCCTCGTCACGAGCCTGTTTCCCCTGGGCATCGGGCCCGAGCCGGGTACGCTTCGCCTCGTAGCCTCAGGGGTGATCTGGGTGGCCGCGCTCCTTGCATCGATGCTGGCGTTGTCCCGCCTTTTTTCGGCCGATTACTCCGACGGGACACTCGAACAGCTGACCCTTTCGCCTTTCCCGCTGCCGATCCTGTTGGGAGGGAAGGTGATCGCCCATTGGCTGGTGAGCGGCTTTCCCCTCGTGATCGTTGCGCCGGTGGTCGGGCTCCAGTTCGGGCTGGCTTCAAGCGCGCAAAGCGTGCTTGTAGTTTCGCTCTTGCTGGGAACTCCGATCCTTAGCATCCTCGGGGCGGTGGGCGCCGCGCTCACGCTTGGCTTGCGATCGGGTGGAGCCCTGGTCCCGCTTCTTGTGCTTCCGCTTTGCGTACCCGTGCTGATCTTCGGCGCCGGCGCAATCGATGCTGCCGCATCTGGTCTCGACGCCGGACCGCACCTCTCCCTGCTCGGGGCTTACCTGTTGCCAAGTGCGGTGTTCGGTCCTTGGGTCGCAGCAGTCGCGATTAGAATCGCGCTCGAATAGCGGGCTGCCACTTTTCCACAAACATGACAATCAACTGGTTCAAGTACTCGTCGCCCGCGGCTTTTTACCCGATCGCTGGCGTGCTCGTCCCTTGGTTCTTCGCCGCTGCCGCGGTTCTGGCGGGCGCCGGGTT
This sequence comes from uncultured Bordetella sp., assembly GCA_964652785.1. Lineage (GTDB taxonomy): Bacteria > Pseudomonadota > Gammaproteobacteria > Burkholderiales > SG8-39 > SZAS-79. The sequence continues at coordinate 20,375 of CAZZDV010000015.1, read as the reverse complement.
TTACGTGGGCTTTTTCGTTGCGCCCACTGACGCACAGCAGGGGGAAAGCTATCGGATCATTTATGTCCACGTAGCGGCGGCATGGATGTCGATGTTCCTCTATGTGGTCATGGCTTTCTGGGCCGGCTTCGGGCTCGCATTCAATGCCCGGCTGTCCTTCATGATGGCATCTGCGATTGCACCCACCGGTGCCCTGATGACGTTTATCGCCCTTTGGACAGGGGCCCTGTGGGGCAAGCCCACTTGGGGAACCTGGTGGGTCTGGGACGCACGGCTGACCTCCGAACTCATCTTGCTTTTCCTTTACCTCGGCTTCATCTCCCTGCAAGCCGCGATCGACGACCCGCGGCGCGCGGACAAGGCCGGTGCGGTGCTGGCGCTGGTCGGCGTAGTGAACGTCCCCATCATCTATTTCTCGGTCCAGTGGTGGAATACATTGCATCAGGGGGCTTCGGTCAGTCTCACCAAGAGCCCCAGCATGGCGGCAACCATGTTGACCGGAATGTTGATCTCGGCACTGGCCTTCTGGATGTATTCGATCGGCGCGTCGCTCATGCGGGTCCGCGCAATCATTCTCGAACGCGAGCGAAGCGCGGGGTGGGCGAAGAACACTCGCGGGGCAATGCCATGAAGTGGGCCGGCGTTGGCGAGTTCCTGGCCATGGGAGGCTACGGCCTGTATGTATGGGGGTCCTACGCGGTGACCACCATCGTCATCGCATTGGAAATCGCAGTGCTGATCGCCCGCCACCGCGCCGCCAAACGCGGTTAAGAGGAACCCTAAGGCACTACTGTGTCGATAACGATCCGGAGGCCGCGCGCGCCGACTTTCACCGGCGCGCTCGAGCCCTGAAGATCGCCTTTTTGGGCGATCGCGTTCCCGCTCTTCGACACCCGCGCGGTGACAATCACCTCGCTGAAACCGGATAACTTGAGTTCCGGGTTCATTGCGAGGGTGTCGTCCAGCTTGAATTCAAACGGCATGTCGGACACGCGCCGGCGCAAGACCGCCAGTGGGATGCGCGGGCCATTCTGCGCGCGCGCTACGACGAACACGGTGTGCTCTGAACTGGCCAGAGGCGCCACTGCCTGACCTAAAGTGATCCGTCCGCTGACGCTCGCTGCAGAAGCGGGCTTCCCCACGGACTGCGCGTTGGCGGCCGCTACTGCCGCTGTTCGCGCCGGCGTGTTCTTGCCTAGATCCCGCGCCTCGGCGATTCCACCCTCGATCGATTTCGCCATCTCCGAGTCAGAGGGCAGCAGCGGCAGCAATTTCTCCCAGAATGCGATGGCTCCCGGATAATCCTTGCGGTAGAAGGCTTCCGTTCCTGCCATCGCGAGTGCTTTCGGGTGAGTGGGATTGAGCTTCAGGGCCTCATTGACCAGTTCCAGCGGCTTGCCTTGCAGATTGCGGCCCTGGCTAATCGCAAGCGCGTCGGCATAGTCGGCATACAGATCCGCGTTGTCCTTGGTCATCTCGACCGCCTTTGCGTAGGCGGTGACGGCCTCCGGCATGCGTTGCATCACGTAGTACGAGCGGGCGAGCATCGTCCAGCCGCGCGCGTCGTCGGGATTCGTCGCAAGGCGCGCAGCTAGTTTCGCGACCATGCCTTCGATGTCTTCCGGTGAAACCTGCTGCGGCCCGGCGACGATCTCGTCCCGCAGTCCGCCGGGTTCCCCGACACTGAGGTAGAACGACAAAGTTGCGATCGGAACGAGAACGGCGAGCGCGACTGCAGCCAGCCGACCTCGTGGCCGCACCGCCACATCAGCCGACTTCGACGTTTCCTCCAACACGCGTCGTTCGAGCTCGGCACGCGCCTCGCCAAACTGATGAGCGGAAATCGTCCCGTTTGCGAGATCGGTCTTGAGCTCATCGAACTGGTCTCGAAGCACCGCCAGGTTGCTGTCGCTCAAGTCGATGGCCTCGACAGCGGCGCGGCGGCGCAAGAGCGGCAATGTGACGCACACGGTTGCTAGCACCGTCATGATTACCGCAATCGCGACAAACCCGCTCACGGCCTCTCCTTGTTTGACGCCTCGAGAAGCAAGGCCCCCGCGCGGGTCCGCTCTTCCTCGCTCAATGCCCGGGGCTCGACCCGCCGGCGCGAGCGGAGGTTCCGGACCAGCACCACAAATCCGGCCACCAGCAGCAATCCCGGTCCGAACCACAGGAGGAGCGTCGTGAGCTTGACTGGAGGCTTGTAAAGCACGAAATCGCCATACCGCTGTACCATGAAGCCGACGATGTCAGCATCGCTTCGGCCCTCCGCGATCTGCTCGCGCACCTGGCGTCGCAAATCCTGCGCCAGTTCCGCGTTGGAATCGGCAATCGTCTGGTTCTGGCACACCAGGCAACGCAGGTGCTCGGACAACTCTACGGCGCGCTTTTGCTGGACCCTGTCGAGTTCGGTGGGGACAGCTTCCTTGGCGGCCAGTTGGTAAGGCGCCAGGAGCGACGACAGAACAAGCAGCACCACGGCGACCGGCTTCACGACTTTTGCAGCAGGCGAACCAGGGGCAAGATCTTGCCTTCGAGCGCCTCTTTCGTGATAGGGCCGATCTGCTTGTATCGGATGACTCCGGCGCGATCGATCACGAACGTCTCGGGAACGCCGTAGACGCCATAGTCGAGGCCTACCCGGCCGTCCTGGTCGATGACGCTGAGAATGTAAGGGTCACCGAACTGCTTGAGCCACGCCATCGCCTCCGCCGACTTGTCCTTGTAATTGAGGCCGACAACCGGGACGACGCGGTTTTTCGACAGTTCAATGAGCACCGGATGCTCGTCGCGGCACGATACGCACCACGAAGCCCACACGTTGAGTAGCCAGACCTGCCCGAGCATGTCCTTTTGAGAGAACTGCAGTTCGGGACGATGCAGCTGGCCGAGGGTGAAAGGCGGCACGGGCTTGTTGACCAGAGGCGAAGGCACTTCGCGCGGGTTCAGGGTCAGGCCTACGGCGAGAAAAGCCGCAAGCACCCCGAAGATTCCGAGCGGGAGCAGGAACCGAATCATGTCTCCAACGCCCCTCGCGGACCTGCCTTGGTTTTGGGCAACTCCACGTGAACGGGCAACGGGCGTTCTTCGCGACGCGCGGCTATCCGGTAGCGGCGATCGGCCAGTGCGAGCAACCCGCCGAGCGCCATGATCGCGCACCCGCCCCAGATCCAGGAAATGAACGGCTTGTGATAGATCCGGACGCTCCAGGCGCCGTCTTCCACCGGCTCCCCCAGCGAAACGTACAAGTCGCCGAACAAGCCGGTACTGATGTCCGCCTCGGTCATTGGCGTATTGCTGACGTTGTAGGCGCGCTTCTCCGGTTTCAGCACGGCAACCTCGCGATCCCCGCGCATCACTCTCACGGTCCCGCGGGCAGCTCGATAGTTGGGTCCCTTGACGCTTTGCGCGCCTTCGAAGCGGAAGGTGTAGCCGGCCACGTTCACCGTATCGCCGACTGCCATGAGCAGGTCCCGCTCGACTTCGTACCCCTTGACGAGCGTCACCCCGATGATGAACACCGCCACGCCGCAGTGCGCCAGGAGCATCCCGTAATAGCCGCTTGACTGGGACGCGAGTTTGTCGGTCCAACGGCCCGGCATAGCGGCCATGCGTTCGCGCAAATTGACCAGCCCCGCGAAAAATATCCAGAACCCAAGCGCGAGACCGAAGCTAAGCATGGGACGCCACTGCGTAAAGTCCCAGCCCGCGACTGCGAGGGGGACAAGCACCGCGGTGGTTACACTCACGGCCAGCGCCCATCTGAGGCGCCTGGCCAGATCAGCAACACTAGCTTCCTTCCAGCGCGTCAAAGGTCCCACGCCCATCAGGAACAGAGCGGGTGTCATCAGCGGTACAAAGACAGTCTCGAAGTAAGGCGGTCCCACTGAAATCTTGCCTAGATTGAGCGCGTCGAGGAAAAGTGGATAGAGCGTGCCCAGCAGTACCGACCCGGCAGCGACGATCAGGAATACGTTGTTTGTCAGAAGCATGGATTCGCGCGAGACCGGCTCGAACGCTCCGCCGAGCCCAACCTTGGGCGCGCGCCATGCAAAGAGGGCCAGGGAGCCGCCAATCACGACCACTAGGAACGCGAGGATAAAGACCCCCCTTCGCGGGTCGGTCGCAAACGCATGCACCGATGTCAAAACGCCGGAGCGGACGAGAAACGTGCCAAGCAGGCTCAGGCTGAACGCCGAGATTGCAAGGAGCACGGTCCAGCTGCGGAACCCTCCGCGCTTCTCGGTCACCGCGAGCGAATGGATCAGCGCGGTGCCGACCAACCAGGGCACGAAAGAAGCGTTTTCAACCGGATCCCAGAACCACCACCCGCCCCACCCCAGTTCGTAATAAGCCCAGCCGCTCCCGAGCGCGATTCCGCAGGTGAGAAAGCACCAGGCGAGGATCGTCCAAGGACGCGACCATCGAGCCCAGGTCGCGTCGAGCTTGCCCCCCAGCAGCGCGGCGATGGCAAACGCGAACGCGACGGAGAAGCCGACGTAGCCCATATAGAGGACCGGCGGGTGGATCACCATTCCGGGGTCCTGCAGCAGCGGATTCAGGTCACGCCCATCCTCTGCGGCGGGAATCAACCGGGTGAATGGGTTCGACGTGAGTATAGTGAACAGGAGGAAACCCGAGCTGACGAGACCCATTACGCCCAACACCCTCGCCACCACAACCTCCGGCAAGTGGCGGCTGAACACGGTCACCGCCGCCGTCCACAACGCAAGCATCAGCGACCACAGCAGGATCGAGCCCTCATGCGATCCCCAGGTCGCCGCAATCCGATACTGGAGCGGCAATTGCGAATTGGAGTTGGTGGCCACGTTCAGGACGGAGAAGTCGTTGCTTGCAAACGACCATCCGAGGCAGACAAAGGCGATCGAGACAAACGCAAACTGGCCTCGCGCCGCGGGGCGGGCAACACCCATCCAAGAAGCGTTTCCAAGTGCCGCTCCGGCGATCGGAAGCACGCCCTGCGCCAGCGCGAGCATGAGTGCAAGGATGAGGGCAAACTGCCCGATCTCGGGTACCAGAATAGGGCCTATCTAGGTTGGGTTGAAACGCTCTTCTGCGCTTTCTGGGCTTGCTCGATTGCATACCCGGCCTCGGGCGGCATGTAGTTCTCATCGTGTTTCGCAAGCACTTCGGTGGCGTGGAACACGCCATCGGCGCCGAGTTTGCCTTGGGCCACGACCCCCTTGCCCTCCTTGAACAGGTCGGGAAGGATTCCGGTGAACACCACCGGGAGGGTTTTTGCGGTATCCGTGACATTGAACCGCACGGTCAGGCCGTCGTTTTGCCGCTTCAAGCTCCCGTTCTCGACCATCCCGCCTATGCGAAACGCCCTTTCCATCGGCGCCTCCTTGGCGGCGACTTGGCTGGGGCTGAAGAAGAACACCAGATTGCTCTGGAAAGCATTCAGCACCAAAGCCGCGGCAAGGGCGAGGACCGTCAGGCCGGCGGCAATGAACGCCATTCGTTTGTGTCGGGGTTTCATCTGACCAGGGCGCACAGCAGTTGTTGAGAAGAGCGCTCATTTTACGCCAGCGCTTTGCGAGCGCTCACAAGCTGGCGACGAGCTAACAACGAATACTCCCCGGGGACGCCTCCCCCGGGTGTGCGCATTCGGCACTCAGTAGCGATACACTGGCGCGTCGCATGCAGCAAGCCCCGCCAGCGGGGCCCGCGGGCGGAGCCGCAAAACAGACACGATGCCGATCAAGGTCAACATCTCGCTGAGCGCAGGCGGCCGGTTCAAGCCGGTCGCCAGCCACACCTTTCACGACAAGCTCATCACGATCGGTCGCGACAAGGAATGCACGCTGACCCTGGAAGACACGCAGAAGCATGTATCGCGCATGCATGCGGAGATCGAGGCCGCCCAGGACAGCTACTGGATCAAGGTGGTGTCCAAGGTTAATCCGATCGCGGTGAACGGCAAGAAGTTTTCCTATGGCGAACGGGTGCCGGTGGTTGCCGGCGACCAAGTCAGCGTAGGGCTGTACAAGCTCGAGGTCATGCAAGCGGAAGTCGCGCCGACGCGGGCGAAGGCGCCAGCCGCGCGGCTGCCCGCCCCCGATGTTTCGGAGGAAGCGACCTTACCGCCTGCGCCAACCGCAGTCCCTGCGCCCGATCCGGCAGCCATTCGGGCGAGGCCCGGCGCCATGGCCAACGCGCCGCGCGCAATGCCCCCTCAGGCTGACGCACGCAAAGACGCGGACGAGGAAGAGGACACTTATGTTCCGCCGGCCATGCCGGCGGCCCCCGCGCCTTCGCCAGCGTCCGCAACGCCGGTTCGCACATCGCTTCCCGACAGCGCCATCGCGGATGATGAGGTCACCTACATTCCGCCGATGTGGGCCAAGCTTGCAAGCCGCACCGCTTCGCTCGCACCGTCTGCCGGCGGGCACGATGCCTCCGAAGACCTTACGCACGTCGGGCGGCCGCCGCCCAAGGCCCCCGAAGTTGCGTCGCCGGTGCCGCCCGCGCCACCCGCGCCTTCCGCAACCGCGTCTTCGGCGGAACTGGATTTCGACTTGACCGACGCGTTCGACGAGGCTGCACCCGCGAAGCCTGTCGCTGCGGCGCCAGCAGCGCCGGCAGCACGGGCCGCCAGCCCGATCGTGCGTCGACCACCGCAGCCCCAGGATGTCGAAGAGGGGTTTTCCGAAGACGTCACGTATGTGCGGCGGCCTCCGCCCAGGCCGGCACAGCCCGCAGCCTCGCCGCCAAAACCTTCGCCGGTTGCGAAAAAACCGCCGCCTTCCGCTGACGAGCTTGCTGAAGAAGAAACGCAACACCGGCCGGCCGTCGGCCCTGCGCCGTCGGCCAAGCCTGCGCCCGGCACCGGCACTGAGGCGGACCGCGCGGTGGCGGCTTTCCTCGAGGGCGCCGGCCTCTCCAACTTGCGGGTTTCCGACGTCGAGCGCTTCATGCGCGAAAGCGGCGTCATGGTCCGCGCCGCGGTCGAGGGCGTGATGATGCTCTTGATCGCGCGGGAAGAAGCCCGCAAGCAGATGGGCGCCGAACCCAGCGCCGGGGCCAACGACAACCCCATCAAGACCATGTCGAACCCGGACGAGGTCATCGCCTTCCTGTTCGACCCGAAGCGGCCGGTCATTGCAGACGTCGATCCGGTGCAGGCTTTCAGCGACGCGTGCAGCGACCTGCGTGCCCACCAGGTCGCGCTCTTCGAGGGCATGCGCGCCGCCATCACGACGGTGCTGCTGAGGCTCGACCCCAAAAAGCTCGAGCGCGAGCACGGCGCGAACCTCGGCATGTTGAACATCACGCGCAAGTCGAAACTCTGGGATCTATCGAACGCCCAGCACGACCTGCTTGCGCGCGAGATCGAAGAGAATTTCTCCAGGGTTTTCGGCGCCGAGATCCTCGCCGCCTACAACGTCCAGGTCCGCAAGACCCGCGGCGGCTAATCCGCTGCATCCCGGCGGACTTCTCCGCCTTCGAGATGCTGCGTGATGAGCGCATCCACCGCGACAAGCCCGTCGGGACGTGCAAGCACCGGATTCACGTCGATCTCCGAAATACGGCCGGCGTGATCGCTCGCCAACTCCGAGACGCGCGCGATCGTGTCGGCAAGCGCACCCAGGTCCACGGGCGCACTGCCGCGAAAACCCGTCAGCAACCGATAGCCTTTCAGCTGGGACAGTAGTCCCTTCGCCTCCTCCACCGACAGCGGCGCGAGGGCGACTGCGGTGTCGCGCATGAGTTCGACCATGACGCCTCCGAGCCCGACCAGCACGACCGCGCCGACTACCGGGTCCACGCGCGCACCCACAATGACCTCGACCCCGGGCATGGCCATCGGCTGCACCAGCACGCCCGCGATGTCGGAAGTGACCTTGCGCGCGTTCGAGACAATTCCTGCGAAAGCAGCCCGCACGCCGTCCGCGTCGCCGAGGCCGAGTCGAACGCCTCCCGCTTCGGTCTTGTGCGCAATGGCAGCCGATTCGATCTTCAGCGCCACCGGATACCCGAATTCTTCCGCCGCGGCCGCGGCCTCCGCAGCGGTCGTCGCCAGCTTGTCCGCCACCACCGGGATGCCATAGGCGGCCAGCACGCGTTTGGCCTGCCTTTCAGTGAGCGTCTGTCCCGCACCCGTCAGGATCTGGCCGGCCGCCGACTTCGCCGCGGCCTCCGAACGCCGGACTGCTTCGACTGGCGCGACAGCGTCGGCTCGCGCATGCCACGCCGCGATCGCCGCGAAGCATCGGTCCATCGAGCGAAAAAGCGACAGCGTCTTGTCGGATTCGAACAGTTCGGCGCCGGGACCCTGCAGCCACTCGGTGAGCCACGCAATGATGATCGGCTTGCCGTACTTCGCGGCCAGTTCGCGGATTTGCGAATAACGCGCGACCGTGACCTCCGGGTGGGAAAGGCTTTGCGGGAGCACAAGCGCGCCGTACTGCGGATCTTCGAGCAGCGCGGAAACGCACAACGCGAACGATTCTGGGACATTCAGCACCTGTCCCGTTGGATCGCACGGGTTGCGCGCCGCGCCAAACGCCGGGACGATCGTCTGCAGGAGCTTGGTGGTCGCTTCGAGCGGCTGGGGCATCGGCACGCCGTACTTCTCGGCCTTGTCCGCGGCGATGACGCCCGCGCCGCCGGAACTCGACACGACCGCAACGCCTCTGGCCGTGGGCTGTCCTGCGCAGGCGAGGAAATGCGCGGTCTCGACCAGCGCCTCGAAATCATCGACCACCACGAAGCCCGCGCGCTCGAACAACGCGCGCATTGCGATATGCGAGCTCGCGAGCGATCCAGTATGAGACTGCGCCGCCAGCGCCCCCGATTCGGTCGCACCGAGCTTGTAGACCACGACCGGCTTTCCGGCGCGGCGCGCCCGTTCCCCGGCGGCGAGCAGCTTCGCCGCATCGCGAATGCCTTCGAACACGCAGATGATCGAGCGGCAGCCCGGGTCGTCCGCCAGGAAAGCGATGAGGTCGGCAATGTCGATGTCAGCCGAGTTGCCGGCCGAGATGAAGTGCGAGAACCCGCGTCCGCGCTCCGCCGCCTGCAGCAGCGCATAGCCCAGCGCGCCCGACTGGCTCACGATGCCCACCGGCCCCACCCGGTGCGGCAGCTTGTAATAGTCGGGCATGAACGTCATGCCTGCGCGCGTGATGTTGTTGACCAGGCCGATGCAGTTCGGCCCGAGCACGCGCAGCCCGCGCTCGCGTGCAATCGCGGCAATGCGGTCCTGGGCGGCCTTGCCGTCACCGGACTCCATTTCGCCGTACGCCGACGCGTAGACGATGACGCCGCCGGCGCCCGCGTCCGCCGCTTCGCCGAGCAGCGTTTCGACCCCATCCTTGGGCACCACCAGCACTACGCAGTCGGGCGGCGTCGGCAGCGCTGCGAGGCAGGGGTAGCAGGGCCGTTCTGCAATTCGTTCGTACTTCGAATTGACAAGGAACACCTCGCCCGAAAAGTGCGCAAGGTTTTCGAACGAGCGCATGCCGAAAGCGCCCGGACGCGGCGACATGCCGACAATCGCAACCGCTTGCGGGTTCACCAGCCTTGCAAGATCGGCATGAGAGAACGGCGCACGTGGACTCATGGTTCGGCGCCTTCGCGCAAGAAAGCGGCTGCTCGTGCCGCTCCTGAAGCCACTTCAGCGGCCCTTGAAGGCGGGCGCGCGCTTTTCGACGTAATGGGCTACGCCTTCCTTGAAATCCTCGCTGGCGAAACTTTTCTTCATCTCGGCATCGGCGACCGCGAGCGCTTGAGAAAACTCCTGGTACGGCGACTTCCAGATCTGCGCCTTGATCACCGCGGTCGAGCGCGGCGAGACGGTGGCGGCCATCGTGCGCGCATAGCCCATGACCTCATCCATGAAGGTGGACTGCGCGAAGACCTTGTTGACGAGGCCGATTTTCTCAGCTTCCACCGCGCCGAATTTCCGTGCGGACAGCAGCAGGTCGAGCGCATGCGCCGGTCCCACCAGGCGCGGCAGCAGCCAGCTCACGCCGTGCTCGGCGATCAGGCCGCGCTGCGCGAACGATGTAGTGAACTTCGCCTCGCTGCCCGCGAATCGCACATCGGCATAGAGTGCGATCACCAATCCAAGCCCCGCTGCCGGGCCGTTGAGCGCGGCGATGATCGGCTTTCTCGCCTTGAGCATGTACCCGAAACGCCCGCCGTAGTGTCCGGCGACATCCGGCCCGAGCTCGGAAGAGAAGTCCGGGCCAGCGTCCGAATCCTCGGGCACCTTCTGCGCGATCGCGCCGTCGCGCTTGATGCCCTGGAGGAGTTTCATGTCGGCGCCCGCACAAAACCCCCGCCCCGATCCCGTCAGCACGATGACGCGCACCGCGTCATCGGCCACGGCCGCGCCAACGGCTTTCTTCAGGCTAATACCCATAGCAGCGGTGAAGGCGTTCAGCGCCTCGGGCCGGTTGAGGCGAATCACGGCCACGCCATCGGTCACTTCGTAGAGGACGTCTTCAAAGGTGCTCATGCTGTCTCCTGTTGTGTTCCTAGGCCTGCCATACACCGTAACCCTCCTCGCGCAGGCCGATGGCCAGCTCGACCTCCATCTCCTGCGCCGCACGGTACGGCATCGGGTTGTAGACCCTGTACAGCCCAGGCAGCAGGCGCAGCCCGTACTGATGCGCGAAGCGGTTCGACTTGATGCCCTTGCGATGGTTTTCGAAGCGGCGTTCGGGCGTGAGGCCGGTCATGCCTATGTAGACGCAAGGCTTGGTCACGTCGTAGTCCGGATTTGCCCGGCGAAAGCTTGCCTCGTTGAGCACCTCCGGGCTGAGTTCGATTACGTAGACCGAATGCCGGTGCCTTGTCCTCTCCCCCGCCATGCGGCCAGACTAACCGGGTTCGAAGGGCCTCGCAACGTAGTCGCGGCTACGCTGGAGGGAGGCCGCAATGCACGCGCTGCGCTCCGCGGTTCTTTGCGGGATACTCCGGCGAAAGGACGATGCGCAGGAGACGCTCGTGACTCACGAAAACCTGCTTTCCGTGGTGCGCAATGTCATCGCTGGGAAGCCCGATGGCGTGGCCTACCGCACGCTGGCCCGGGACTGGACGATGCGTGAGGTCGGTGAAGCCTCCGATCGCGTAGCCCAGGGGCTGAAGGCGCTCGGCATCGGTCCCGGCGACCGCGTCGCAGCGCTGACCAAGCACACCGTCGAATGCATCCTGCTGACGTTGGCCGCGTGCAAGGTGGGCGCGGTCTTCATGCCGGTGAACTGGCGGCTCGCCGCGCCCGAAGTCGAGTTCATCGTCAACAACGGCAAGGCGCGCTTTCTGATGGTCGATGCGGCTTTCGTGCCCGTAGTGAGCAGCGGGACCTACCCGAACATCGGCCTCACCGTGGCCACCGACCGCGCCCTAGGCCTCGAAAGCTTTCACGACTGGTACGCACGCTTCGAACCGCTCGAGGACCACCATGTCGCCGTGCCAGGCGAGACCGCGCTGCAGCTGTATTCGTCCGGCACCACCGGGCTGCCCAAGGGCGTCGAGCTCACGCACGCGAACCTGCTCCTGCCGCGATCGCTCTTTCGTGACGTCTGGGGATTCCAGGGCGGCAAGTCGGTGATGTTCAACGCCCTGCCGTGCTTCCATATCGCCGGCATGGAGCTCGCGCTGCTTACCTTGCTGCTTGGCGGCGAGACGGTGCTGCAGCCGGATTTCGATCCGCAGAAGATCCTTCCGGCCCTCGGTGAGCACCGCATCACGCACATGTTCCTCGTGCCCGCGATGATCATGGTGCTGGTCAATACACCCGGCGCGGACCTGGCGGACTATTCGTCGCTCGAGCGCATTGCGTACGGTGCAGCGCCGATCAGCGAAAAGGTGCTGCTCGAGGCGATGCGCATCTTCGGCTGCGGCTTCCTGCAGGTCTATGGCCTCACCGAAACCACCGGCGCGATCACGTTCCTGCCAGCGGAAGACCACGCACCGAATGGTCCTTGCGCGCACCTGCTGCGCTCGGCCGGCAAGGCGCTCCCCGGGGTCGAGCTGCGCATCGTGGACGCATCCGGCAAGATGGTGGCCGGCGAAGGTGTCGGCGAGGTGTGGATCCGCACCCGGCAGAACATGAAGGGCTACTGGAACAATCCCAAGGCGACGCGCGATGTGTTCCCAGAAGGCCAGCCGGAAGACGGCGGATGGTTTCGCAGCGGCGACGCGGGCTTCCTGCGCGAGGGTTACCTCTACATCCACGACCGCATCAAGGACATGATCATCTCGGGCGGCGAGAACATCTACCCGGCCGAGGTGGAAAACGCGCTCATGAAGCATCCGGCCGTGGCGGATGTCGCGGTCATCGGCGTGCCGGACGAGAAATGGGGCGAAGCGGTCAAGGCGTGCGTGGTGCTCAGGCCCGCCGCGGCGGCCGATGCGGCGTCGATCATCGCTTTCGCGCGCGAGCAGATCGCGCATTACAAATGCCCGAAGAGCATCGACTTCCTGCCGGCCCTGCCGCGAAACCCCAGCGGAAAGCTCCTCAAGTACCAGCTGCGCAAGCCCTATTGGGAAGGACTCACGCGCAAGGTCAACTGAGCGCGGCTACTTTCCTTTGCCGCCCGCGGGCACGAGCAGGCTCGCAAACCACGAGATGATCGAGTAAACGATCGCACCGAATACGGCCGACCAGAAGCCGGACACCTGGAAGCCGTCGACGAAAGTCGCCACCGCCCAGAACAGCAGCCCGTTGATCACGAAGATGAACAGGCCGAGCGTGAGGATCGTGGCGGGCAGAGTGAGCAGCACGACCAGCGGCCGGATCAATGTGTTCACCAGCCCCAGCACCAGCGCCGCGACCAGCGCGGTGCCGAATCCGCTCACCTGCACCGAGGCGACCAGATAGGGCAGCGCGAGGAGGGCAAGCGCATTGATGAGCCAGGCGAGCAGCAGTTTCCACATAGTCGTCCCCCTTAGTGACTTAAGTGATTCAGGCCGGCACCAATCGCAGGCGCGTGATCTCGGATGGCGCACCGACGCGCTTGGGCGGTCCCCAGTACCCCGTGCCCCGGCTGGTATAAACCCACAACTTTCCGAGGCGCTTCAGCCCCGCCGTATACGGCTGCTGCATCCTCACGAAGAAATTCCACGGCCAGAACTGGCCGCCGTGCGTATGGCCCGACAACTGCAGATCGTACCCCGCCGTCTCGGCCACAAAGGCCGATCTCGGCTGGTGTGCAAGCAGCACACGCACCGCTGCTTGCGGCGCGCCAGCCACCGCCGCCGCGGGATCGCTGCGATGCGACTCATGGTAGTGATGCGCGCTGTAGTCGGTCACACCCGCAACCACGACCGATTCGCCCCCGTGATCCAGCACCACGTGCTCGTTCATCAGCACGCGCAGGCCCAGCCGGCGCAGCTCGTCCACCCATCCGCCAACGCCGGAGTAGTACTCGTGGTTGCCGGTGACGAAATAACTGCCGTGACGCGAAGTCAGCCGCGCGAGCGGTTCGGTGTGTGGCGAAAGCTGCGCGACGCTGCCGTCGACCAGGTCGCCGGTGATGGCGATCATGTCCGCATCCAGAGCGTTTACCGTGTCCACAATTGCGTCGACATAGCGACGCCGGATCGTCGGCCCGACATGCACGTCGCTGATCTGCGCGATGGTGAAACCGTGCAGCGCGTGCGGCAGGTCGGCGATCGAGACGTCGACCGAACGCACCACGGCGTTGCGGCGCGCATTGAAGAAACCCACCAGAGTCAGCACGCCCGCAAGCACAGGCACCGCGACCGCGCTCCATGCCTGCAGGTCGGCCATCGGAACTAGTCCCGGCCTGAAAAGATCCGCCGCGCCGGCGACCAGCAAGGCGGCTTCGCGCAGCAGCGTGAGCACGAAGAGCGAGGAGAAGGAGCCCATCGCGATCGACCCGGCCCACACCAGCGCGTCGGCGAACGTTCGATGCTTCTTGCGCCGCGCGATAAGCGCCTGCGGCATGAGCCACGCGGACAATGCGAGCCAGACGCCCAACAGGCCGGCCCAATGCAGCCCGAACGCTGCGATCTCGGGTAGCAGGCGCCAGCCGATAAAGGCATGCAGCAGGATGACAAGGCCATACAGTCGGAGCACGGGGCGGGACGCTTCGGGGGCGTCTGGGCGGGTGGAACCCCGAAGATCGGGGCGCTTCCGGTTAAAGCAAGGCCCCTCGCCGCATCGCCCGATAGCCTAAGCAGGCTTGGTCTTCCAATACCGGTCGCGCAACAGCCGCTTGTAGAGCTTGCCGGTCGGATGGCGCGGCAGTTCGGCCTCGAAATCCACGGTTTTCGGGCACTTTACATGCGAGAGGTTCGCACGGCACAAGGCGATGAGTTCCTCGGCCAGCGCGGGTCCCGCCGCTTTCATGTCCGCAGGCTGCACCACAGCCTTGACCTCCTCGCCGAATTCCTCGTTCGGCACGCCGATCACGGCGACGTCCATGACCTTGGGATGCGTGACGAGCAGGTTCTCGATCTCCTGCGGATAGATGTTCACGCCGCCCGAGATGATCATGAAATGCTTGCGGTCGGTGAGGTAGAGAAACCCCTCCTCATCGAGATAGCCGACGTCGCCAAGCGTCGACCATCCTTCGGCGCTCTTGGAGGCCGCCGTCTTGGCGGGATCCTTGTGGTACTCGAACGCCGGCCCGTTGGCGAAATAGATCGTTCCCGTTTCGCCCACAGGCAGGAGCTTCCCGTCATCATCGAGGATGCGCACCTCGCCGACCAGCGCGCGGCCGACTGTGCCGCGATGCGCCAGCCAGTCCTTGGAGTCGCATGCGACGAACCCGTTGCCCTCGGTGCCGGCGTAGTACTCGAAGAGCACCGGCCCCCACCAGTCGATCATCGCTTCCTTGACCTGCACCGGGCACGGCGCGGCGGCGTGGATCGCGGCCCTGAGTGAATCGTGGCGATGGCGTTCGCGCACCTGCGGCGCGAGCTTCTGCATGCGCACGAACATCGTGGGCACCCACTGGCTGTGCGTGATCGAATGAGATTCGATCAACTCGAGCGCTTCCTCGGCATCGAAATGCTCCATGATCACCGACGTGCCGCCGAAGCGCATCACGGTCATGTTAAAGCGCAGCGGCGCCGCGTGATAGAGCGGCGCGGGCGACAGGTAGATCGAATCCCGTCCGAGGCCATAAAGTTTCGTTGCGACCATCATGAGCGTGCTCGGCGCATCGATCGCCTCATCGAGCAGCTCGGTCTTGACGCCCTTGGGCCGGCCCGTTGTGCCGGAGGAATACAGCATGTCGCGGCCTGCGGATTCGTCGGCGATGCGCGTTGCGGGCTGTGCATCGCGCGCAGCTTCCCACGCCGGATAGCCCGGCAGCGCGCCATTCACCGAATACCGCGAACGCACCGCCGGGCTGCGGCCTAACAGCTCGGCGGCCTGGGGGGCCAGGCTCGAAGAGACGATCAGCGCCTGGGCGCCGCAGTCGGCAAGGATGTATTCGGCTTCCTGCGTGGAGAGGCGCGAACTCATCGCGGTGTACAGCAGCCCCGCGCGTTGCGCTGCAAAGCAGGCTTCGAAAAAGCGCGCGTTGTTATCCATCATCAGTGCGATCGAATCGCCGCGCTTGAGCCCCAAAGAGCGCAAGAGGTGCGCGCCCTGGTTCGAGCGCTGCTCGAGTTCGCCGTAGGTCACCTTCTCGCCCGAGCGGGCCATGACGTACGCGACCTTGTCCGGCGTCGAGCGTGCATGATGGCAGGGGTGGTACATTCGGCCAGCTTCAGGTATTTGTCAAATGTGGAAATTAAATTGACGATCTAGCCGCACCGGCGCTTGACTTTGAATAATAAATGTTTACCTTTTCCATTCGATGTTTATGCGTTCAGCGCGCGCCAGATCTTCTCCGATGTGAGCGGCATGTGCAGTGTTTTGGCGCCGCGGCTGCCGAGCGCGTCGAGGACGGCGTTGACCGCGGCGGGCATCGCGCCATGGCACCCGGCTTCGCCCACGCCCTTGGCGCCCAGCGGATTGAGCGCACTTGGCACCGATTGATCGAACCCGGTTTCGAGATCTGGAATTGCCTCCGCCCGCGGCATGGCGTAGTCCATGAACGAACCCGTAAGCAGTTGCCCAGTGTCGTCGTAGACCGACTGTTCCATGAAGGCCTGTCCCAACCCCTGGGCGATGCCGCCATGCACCTGGCCCTCGGCCATAAGGGGATTCATGACCCTGCCGATGTCGTCGATCGCCACCAGCCGCGCAATCCTCACGACCCCGGTTTCGGGATCGATCTCAGCCTCGGCGATCTGGCAGCCGTTCGGCCAGGTCTGCCCTGAAACCGTCTCGACGTGCTCCACCCGGATGACCCGGCCGGGCTGGCGGCCTGCGAGTTCGGCCAATCCGATCGAACGGTCAGTCCCGGCGATGCGATAGCGCCCCTGCGCAAACTCGATGTCGCCGGCCGCAGCTTCGAGCGCCTTGGCCGCAAGCTCGCGTCCTGAATCGACGAGCTTGCGCGTGCCGACAAGCGTTGCGCTGCCTCCGACCTGCAGCGTGCGCGAGCCGCCGGCGCCGCCGCCGGTCTTCGCGATGTCGGTGTCGCCCTGGATGACGCGGACCTTTTCAGGCGAAATGCCGAGGAGCTCCGCCATGATCTGGGCGTAAGCGGTCTGGATGCCCTGACCGATCTGCTGCGTGCCCGAGATCAGCGTGACGCTGCCGTCTTCGTCGGCGGTAAGGATCACGTTCTCGCTCATGCGGGCGCTACCGGTGATCTCCACGTAGCAGCCGACGCCACGCCCATAGAGCTTGCCCGCCTTCTCGGCGGCCGCCTTGCGTGAGCCATAGCCTTCCCAGTCGGAGGCCGTCATTGCACCTTGCAGGATCTTGCCGAAATCGCCGCAGTCGTAGATCGCGCCCGCCGGGTTCTTGTAGGGCATCTGCTCCGGCCGGACCAGGTTCTTGAGCCGCAGCTCGATGGGGTCAATGCCCAGTTCGCGCGCAGCAGTGCTTACCAGGCGCTCCAGCAGGTAGCCCATCTCGGGCCGCCCCGCGCCGCGGTAGGCATCGACCGGCGACGTGTTGGTAAAGAGGATGCGCACCTCGTGATCCAGCATGGGTATCGCGTACACCCCTGTGGGCGCGCGCGCGCCCGACATCGCCGGCACGCATGCGCCGAAATTCGAAACGTACGCGCCAACGTTGGCCAGCGAAGTCATTCGCAGCGCGGTAAACCGGTACTGCGCGTCCAGCGCGAGTTCCGCCTCGACGACGCTGTCGCGGCCATGCACTTCGGCGAGGAAATTCTCCGAGCGCTCGGCGCGCCACTTGACCGGCCGCCCAAGCGCGCGCGCAGCGAACAGCAGTGCCGCATGCTCCGGATACGCGTACCCGCGCGCGCCGAACCCGCCGCCCACGTCGGTGCAGACAATGCGGAACCGGTCTTCGCCGACGCCGAAGACCTTGGCCAGCTGCCCGCGCACGGTGTGCGTGTTCTGCGCCGGGCAATAGAGCGTAAAGCGGCCGTCTTCGCCGCTCTTGTCATAGGCCGCAACGAGCGCCCTGGGCTCGATCGGATTGGCGACCACGCGCTGGTTGACGACCTGCAGCTTCACCACATGCGCCGCGGATGCGAATGCGGCCTGCGTCGCGGCCCGGTCGCCCATGCGGTACAGCGCGGCGATATTGCCGTAGTCCGGGACGAATGCGGCCTTCCAGTGGACGGGCGCATCGGCGCGCGCAGCCGAGGGAAGGTCTGCGTTCGCAGGCAGCACTTCCCAGTCGACTTCGACCAGGTCGGCGGCATCGCGCGCCTGTTCGCGTGTTTCGGCAACCACCATGGCGAGGGCGTCGCCGACGAAACGCGCGACTCCCGACGTAAGCGCATTGCGCGGCGGCACGGTCATGTCCGCGCCATCCGGCCGCTTGTGCATTTGCGTAAACGGCACTGGCCCGATTCCGCCCGCGATAATGTCCTCGCCCGTGTAGACCGCGATCACGCCCGGCGCCGCACGGGCGGCGCCCGTGTCGATTCGCGCAATGCGCGCGTGCGCGTGCGGAGATCGGAAAAACGCGGCGTACGCCTGCCCGGGCAGAGAAACATCGTCGGTAAAGCGGCCCTGGCCTGAAAGCAGCCGGGCGTCCTCGATGCGGCGCATCGGCTTGCCGATCCATTGGCTCATGCCGGGCTGCGCAAGTGATTCGTTATCCAATGCGGTGCCTCGCGTGGAAGGAATGTGATTCGATTATCGCAAAGGATGCCCTGTGAGGGCAGCCTCGGTTCGACGCCGTTTTGACTCGGCCCCGCCGTGGCGGAGACGGCACTTCAGGCGGTGCGCTTGCCCGTCTGCAATGCCTTTTCGAGGGCGTCGGGATCGACCGGCTTGGTCAGGTGAAGGTCGAAACCGGCCTCCTGCGAGCGGCGCTTGTCGTCTTCCTGTCCCCAGCCGGTGAGCGCCACCAGCACCGCGCCGGCAGACCACGCCTGCCCGCGGATCTCCCGCGCGCATTCGTAGCCATCCATGCCGGGCATGCCGATGTCGAGCAGCACGAAGTCGGGCTTGTGCGTTTCCGCCGCCTTGACCGCTGCGATCCCGTCATAGGCCACTTCGACCTCGTGCCCGAACGCGCCGAGCAGCATCGCCATGCTGTCGGCCGAATCGCGGTTGTCATCTGCCAGAACAATCTTCATATCTTGGGGCGCTGGGCGCGTCTTGTGGGGATGCTTGTGGGGGTGCCGGGGAGATGTCTTAGCATAAGCGAATTGACCGCGCGAGACGACGCGGTTGCGCATTTAATAACGCTGTTTCGAAACAAGTTGCGCAGTGCGGTTTGGGGGCGCTTTCGGGAAGGCTGGTTTTTGCCGCACAATGCGGGCGCAGGTGTGGTCAGGTTTGAGCAGGCAGGGGAGAACAACGGCATGATGAATTCTTACCAGCCCGGCGAGCTGATTTTCGTCCAGGGGCAGGCGAGCGAATGCGTGTACCTCATCGAATCGGGCGAGATCGAGCTGCTCGAGAGCACCGATGACATGCGAACGGTGCGGATCGCCAAGCTCATCAAGGGCGACCTGCTCGGCGAGATGGCGCTGGTGGACGAGAGGCCGCGCGCCTTTTCGGCCCGCGCGGTCACCGAAGCCACCGTATCGATCGTATCGCGCGAGCAGTTCGTCAAGCTCATGTTCCGCGACCCGGCCGAAGGCCTCAGGTACCTGGGCGCGTTTTTCGAGCGCCTGCGCGCGACCAACAAGCCGCCCGGTGCCAAGGTCACCGAAGAGCCGGAATTCGGCAGCGCGCATATCCGGATCCTCCCGCTCACCAAGACCGCCAAGCAGGCCATACCCGACGAAGGCCTCATCGTTACACGCTTTCCCTTCCGTGTCGGGCGCGAGCCCCCGGAAGGCAGGTCGCGGCTCTCCAGCAACGACCTCGGCCTGAAGGACGTCGATCCCCATCAGGTTTCGCGCGAGCATTTCTCCATTGAGGTCGATGCCGAAGGGGTGGTGCTGTACGACCGGGGAAGCTTCCATGGCACGATCGTCAACGGCGCCCAGATCGGCGGCAACCGCATGATCGGCTCGGTGCGGCTGCAGGCCGGGGGCAATGAAGTCATCGCCGGCGAGCCCGATTCACCGTTCCGCTTCTCGGTGCAGGTGAGCGAGGGCTAGGGCCCTTTCCCATCATCCGGCGCTCCGTGGTTTGCATGGATCGGTCGCCGCGAAGTTTGCGCGCCCACATACAATCGCCCCATGCTGGCGCCCGACCTGATCCTCACCAATGGCCGCATCCACACGCTGGATGCGGGCGATCGCACGGTCAGGGCGCTGTCGATCCGGGGCGGCACCATAGCCGACACCGGCGACGAGGCCGCGCTGCTGAATACGCGCGGACCGCAGACACGCGTGCTCGAGCTCGGGGGACGCACGGTCGTGCCCGGTTTCTACGACGCCCACCCGCACCTCGATCGCATGGGCCTGAGGGATCTGTGCGGCGTGAAGATCGCGCATTGCAGGTCGGTCGAGGAAATCTGCGCCGCTGTGCGCGAGGCGGCGACGCGCACGCCGGCGGGCGAATGGATCGTGACGCTGCCGATGGGGGCGCCGCCCGAGGACTACGTTTTCGAGGCAGGCCAGCTCAGGGAAGGGCGCTTTCCGGATCGACGCGATCTCGATCGTGCGGCGCCCAATCATCCGGTGTATATCCGGTCGCCTTGGGGCTGGTGGAGCCGGCTGCCGCTGCCTTCGGTCGCCAATTCACGCGCGCTTGCCGCTGCCGGGATCACCCGCGACACACAGCCGCCGCAGAAGGTCGAGGTCGTGAAGGACGCGGCCGGCGAGCCCACCGGCGTCTTCCTCGAGCGCAACTGGGCGCCGATCCTCGAATACACGCTGTTCGAATGCGTGCCGCGCTTCGAAGCGCGGCACGCATTCGAACAGCGT
>CAZZDV010000014.1:1488-34585 GCA_964652785.1 uncultured Bordetella sp. | reverse complement strand
CCCGGCCCACTCGATGGCGCCGGCTTGCTTGGCGCGCGCCAGGAGCTCCTGGCGCATCTGCTGCACCTGCTCGATCATCACCGAAGGCAGCGCATACGTTCGGCTGCCGATCCTGACGAGCACGGCCTGGATGACTGCGGTTGTGAGCGGCAGCCGGATCGTGAAACGCGTACCCATGCCCGGAGTGAACGCGAGCTCGATGCGCCCGCCCAAGCCGCTCACCTCGCTCATCACGACGTCAAGGCCCACGCCGCGACCGGCGAGCTCGGTGACCGTTTCCGCGGTCGACAATCCCGGCGCGAACACGAGTTCGGCGAGCTGCTGGTCGGACCGCGGATCGCCGGGGCCGAGCAAGCCCTGCGCCTCGGCCTTGGCGCGGATGCGTTCGAGATCCAGCCCGCCGCCGTCGTCTGCGAGCACCAGGGTGACTTCGTTGCCTTCCTGGCGCACTTCGAGCGAAATCTCGCCCATGACCGCCTTGCCCCGGGTCGCGCGTATGCCCGGCATCTCGAGCCCGTGCGTGATCGAATTGCGCAGCAGGTGCTCGAGCGGCCCGGTAATGCGCTCGAGTGCGGAGCGGTCGAGTTCGACGTTGATGCCCCGGATGTCGAGGTTGGCACGTTTGCCGACTTCCTTGGAGGTCTGGCGCACCACGCGGTGCAGGCGCTCGACGATCGAGCCGATGGGCACCATGCGGATGCGCATGAGATCCTGCTGGAGCTCGCGGTTCAGGCGCGCCTGAGCGGCAAGCGCCGAATTGGTGTCGTCGGCGACCTTGTTAAGCGTCTGCTGCACGGTCGAGACGTCGTTCACGCTCTCGGCCATCATGCGCGTCAGCTCCTGGAACCGGGTGAAGCGGTCGAATTCGAGCGGGTCGAACTGCCGGTCCTTCTCCTGCGATGCGTGCATGCGGGAAGCGAGTTGTGACTCGGCGGCGATCTCTATTTCACGCAGTTCGCGGCGCAGGCGCGCGACGTTCTCGGTGAGCTCGCCGAGCGCAGTCTTGAGTCCGCGCATCTCGGTTTCCACGCGGCTCCGAGTGATTGCGATCTCGCCCGCTTCGTTGACGAGCTTTTCGAGCGCATCTGCGCGCACGCGCATCATGGCGTGTACTTTTCCCGCCTCTTCGCGCGGCGCGGGCAGGATTGGCGCGGTCGCGGGGGCCTGTATTGCAGGCGCTGTGCTCTTCTCGACTGCGGGTTCCGGCGTGGCCCGCGGGTGCTGCACCCGCTCAAGCAAGAGGCCCATGCGGTCGTAGGACGTTTCCAGATCGTCGAAGAACTGGCCGGGCGTCAGGCGCAATGCGATCGCGTTCTCCGCGCGGGTTTCCATGTGGTGCGTAAGCTCGCCCAGGCCCATTGCGCCGGCCATGCGCGCGCTGCCTTTCAGCGTATGAAGCGCTCGCTGCATCGAACGCGCCGGATCGAAGTTCGCCGGCTCCGCTCGCCACGCGCGCAGCCACTCGCCGATCCGGGGCACCAGTTCGTTGGCTTCCTCGATGAATACCGGCAGCAACTGCTGGTCGATCTCGTCCTCCAGCCGGCGCTGGCGCCGCTCTTCGGGCTCGTCCTCCGATGCGATGCTTTGCACCGGCGATTCGATGGCCGCACTCTCCAACTCGGCCATCGCAAGCTCCGACATCACGGTTTCCGCCACGGAAGGTTCTTCCACCGTCGCCGGCGTAGTAAATGTCGGCTCGCCAACGGAGGACGTTTCCGCGACATGCGCGGGCTCCTCGCCGGGTGCGGTCACCAGGCGCGCGGCTTCCCCGGTGATTGCACCGAGCCTCGCGATGAGCGATGCGGCCGAACCCGGCACGGCTCGCTCGAGGACACCTTCGTACATCATCTTCAGCGCCCGCACGCTGTCATGCGCCAGCGCGAGTTCGTCCGGCGTCATCGAAGCCGGGCGGCGTTTCAGTCGCAACAGCGCCCCCTCCAGCGCCGCACCGAGGTCGTGCATCCCCGCCAGTTGCACAGTGCCGCAGATGCCCGCAAGCGTATGGGCTGCCCGCACCAGCTCTTCGCGCACGCCTGCGGTTCGCCCGACCGCCGATTGCGCAAGCTCACGCTCGATCGTCTCGAGGTGCTGGCGCGCCTCGTTGACGAACACTGCGAAAAGCGATGCCGAAATCGAAAGCGAGCCGATGCGCACGTTGTCATCCGGCGAAGCGGAAATCGCTGGCGATTGCGCCGGCTGAGTGGCTTCCCGCCTGGGCGGTACGGCCGGCGCCTGCGGACGCGGTGGCATTGGCGGGGGCATCGCGGGTTCGCGTTGGGCCGCTTCGCTGCGCTTCAACGCCTCTGCGCGCTCGACGATCGGCTGGGGATCGGGCTGCGGCAGGCCCTTCTGCAGCCTTGAAACCCAGTCGCCGAAGGCTCCGTGAGCAAAATCGACCAGCTCGAACAGGTCCAGCGTCGCGGTGCGCTCCTCCTGCTGCCAGAGGTTCATGACCTGCTCCACCGACCAGGCCGCCTCCCCGAGCCGCATGAGGCCGACCATGCGGCCGCTGCCTTTCAGGGTATGGAAGCCGCGCCGGATGGTGGTGAGTTCGGAAACATTTGCAGGATGCGCGCGGCTCAAGCCGAGGCTGTGTGATACCGCCTCCAGCACCCCAACAGCCTCTTCCAGGAAAATTGCGAGCAGTTCCTGGTCGATGACTTCGTCGCTCTGGTCCTTGAGACGTTGCGCTTCAGGCGAAGGCGCCTCGATCGGAGGCGTAATGTCGGTGGTGCGCGTGGCGGGGTCCTCTTCGAGGACGACTTCGGCCACCTGTTCCGGTGCAATGGCGGAGCTGATATCCGCAAGCACAGGCTGCATGGCATCGGCAAACACGGCTTTGCCGTGCCGCAACGCGTCGATGTAGAAACCCAGTCCGGAGAGGATCTGCGCGACCTCCTCGAACTCGCGCTCTTCGGGCCGCGTCGTGGCTTGCGAGAAGGCGCGGATCTTCTGGTTGCTTGCCTCCAGCGCGGCACCGGCGTCCACCTCGCCGAGCATCGCAAGGGCACCGGACACCTGATGGATCGCGGGCTGCAGTGCCGCAAGGTCCGCTGCGCGCGTCGGATCGCGAAAGTAGGCATCCAGCGCCTGCTCGATCTTGTTGAGGTTGGCCTGCATCTCGGCTACCGCGCCCTCGATGGCCAGCTTCTCCTGGGCCCGGCGCGTCATGTCGTCGATCACGGGCAGGCTGAGGGTGACATCCGGATCGTGCTTGCCGAATGCGGCTGCGCCCAGCCGGGCGAGCATCACCCGGACCTGGCCGCTGAACTCCGGGGGGAGGCGCGTGTAGTTCTCAACCGCGTTTTCGGCCAGCAGCAACGCTGTAGCGACTTCCATTCCCACCGGATCGCTCATCTTGGCGGGATTGGTGAGCAGGTACGCCGCGATGACCGCGATCTCGCGCGCAAGGCCGGCAAGATCGTCGTTGCCTAGCAACGCCGCTTCCTCGGTAATCGCGTCGGCGTGCTGTGCAAATAACGCCAGCGCGGATTCCGCGCCCGACGCGAAGCGGTTCCATGCACCCTTGGCGGCGCCGATCTTTTCGCGCATTGCCAGAGCGGTGGGCATGCGCTGCGACTGATCTGCCTCCGCATGCGAAGCCGGCAGAGCGTCCTCGAGGCGGAAAGCCTGCCGGGCGGCCCGTACGCGATCGCTCGCCGACAGGTCGCTGGCGTCGACCCTGGCCAGCCAGAAGAGCACCTCGCGCATCAGTCGCTCCGGAACGGCCGACGAGGCATCGGTGATCTTGCGCATCACCTGCTCGATCCGTGAGCTCAGCTGCTTCACGCCCTGTTCGGGTTTCAACGCGCCCTCGGCGAGCGCCTGGAAAAACGCGCCCGCTGCCCACCAGAAAGAACGTTGCGCCGGCACGCGCTGGATGGATTCGATGCCATCGACTGCCGCGAGCATGTCTGCGAAACTCGACGGGTCCTGCGGTTCTTTCAGCCACTTGAGGAAGCCCCGCTGGAAACGGGAGCGCTGACCGCGCAGATAGGTATCCATATCTTCCGCCGACAACCGCAGCGGGGCTTCTTCGCGCGGGGGCGGCGGCAACGAAAGGTCCGGGAAAAACAGGTCCGCCTCGGACACGTCCTTGATGCCGCGCAGGAGCGCCATCTCCTTGTGCAACGGGTAGAGCCGCAGCGGCTGGTCGGGAAACCCGTCGAGCAGCTCGGAGAGGTACTTGCCGATGGCCTGGGTCGCCCGCTCGAGCGCCTCGAAGGCGGCCGGCTCGGCAGGCACCGTACCGTTTTCGATATCGGCCACCAAGCGCTCGGTTTCCTCGAAAAAGCGCGAAACGCCCTGCAGGCCGACAATCTGCACGGCGCCGTAGGCCTGGTGCAGGTGCGTCTGCGCGGCCTTGATCGCTTTCCGGTCCCCGGGCTCCTCGGCGAACGCCCTCAGGCTGCCGCGAGCGCGCTCGAGCGACGAATCGATCTCGCTCTTGACCCAGCTGAGCGGCCCTATGTCGATCACGCTGGCCCTCGGGGCGGGATTTGGACGATCACGTTTGCGGCCGTGGACGGGTCAGAGCTTGAAGTTCGCCACTGAGCTCTTGAGGTCCCGGGCAAGTGTTGCGAGTTCGCCGACCGACTGCGCCGTGCGCTTGGTGCCTTCGGTGGCCTGCTCGGTGATCCCAAGGATGTTGCGCATGCTGACCGCGACCGCTCCCGCAGCCTTGGCCTGCGTCTGTGTGGTCTGGGAAATCGTCTCGATGAGTTCGGCGAGCTTGCGCGACACGTCGCCGATCTCGGCGAGCGCCTGGCCCGCGTTGTCTGAAAGCTTGGCTCCCTCGACCACGCCCTGGGTGCTCTTTTCCATGGCGGAGACCGCGTCCTGGGTATCGGTCTGGATCGTCTTCACGATCGCGCCGATCTGCTTGGTCGCCTCGCCAGAGCGCTCAGCGAGGCGCTGCACCTCTTCGGCCACCACGGTGAACCCGCGCCCCGCCTCGCCGGCCGAGGCGGCCTGGATGGCCGCGTTGAGTGCAAGCACGTTGGTCTGCTCGGTGATGTCCGAGATCAGCTCGACGATCTCGCCGATCTCCTGCGAGGATTCGCCCAACCGCTTGATGCGCTTTGCGGTCTCCTGGATCTGGTCGCGGATATCGTTCATGCCGGCGATCGCGTTCTGCACGGCCTGCTGGCCCTTCTCGGCCGCGGCCAGCGATGAG
This sequence comes from uncultured Bordetella sp., assembly GCA_964652785.1. GTDB lineage: Bacteria > Pseudomonadota > Gammaproteobacteria > Burkholderiales > SG8-39 > SZAS-79. The sequence goes on along the minus strand of CAZZDV010000014.1, from coordinate 29,409 downwards.
CGCGCCACATCCGCCGATTGCGTTGCGCTGCTCGACACGTCGTTGATCGTGCGCGCCATGCCGAGAACCTGCGCGCTGGTGTTCTTGATTTCCTGCGACTGCTTGTCGTTCGCCGCCAGCATCTGCACCGAAGTCTGCTGCGCGGAATCGGAAGCCACCGTCACCTGGTCGGCCGCCGCGGTGATGCGTGAGACGAGGCTGCGCAACTCCTCGATGGCGAAATTGACGGAGTCGGCGACTGCGCCGGTGATGTCTTCGCTCACCGTCGCCTTCACGGTGAGGTCGCCCTCGGCGAACGTCTGCATCTCGTTCATGAGCCGCAGGATCGCGGCCTGGTTCTGGTCGTTCGCGCGCCGGACCTCGGCCTGCTGCTTTTCCGCCTCTTCGCGCCGCCGCTGCTCGTCGCGCACGAAGTCGAACGCAATCAGCGCCGATACCACGACCGCCGCCAACCCCAGCAGCAGCACGAGGTAGATCAGGTTGCTGCCCGAAAGCTCGGCGTCATACTCGGTGGCCACCTTCTCGGTTGCCTGAAGCAGTTTCTCCGAATCGGCGAAGATGGCCGCGGCCGCATTCTTCGCGGCGATCAGACGCTGCATGTTGCCGAGAATCGCCGAGGCCGAGTCCTGGTAAGTCTTGAAGGCGGTGGCCAGTTCCTCGAGGCGGGCCGCAGTTTCCGGATCCTTGGCAGGCGGCAGGCGCATCTGCGCATTGCCCTCGCGCATCGCTACCAGCAACGTGCGGAATTCGTTAGTGTCTTTGGCGAGCAGAAACGCCACTTCGGAATCGACAGTCTCGCCTGCCAGCAGCGCGTTGGCGTTCTTGGCCAGCCGCTGCGTGAGCATGACGAGCTGGCCGGCCGTTGAAATCTCACGCGTCGAGGCGGCGTTCTGGAGCTTCAGGGCCTGCACGCGCTCGGCCAGATCCAGCAACTGAGGGTTGGACCCGTTGACCTGCGCGACCGCGGCGCCGAGACCCACTAGGTTCTTCTGCTCCTTGAGGAGCGTGGCTGCATTCTGGTCGGTCTTCTGCCATTCCTTTGCGAGCGCTTCGAGGCTCGGCTGGATACGATCTGGCGAGGGGGGCACTGTCACGCCACCGGCTTCCCCGCCTTTCACCAGCCGGTCGAGGATCGCGTTGAACGCGTCGCGACTCGCGGCAACCTGCTTGAACGCTTCGGGGTTGCCCAGCAGGCTTTGCTGCGCCGCTTTGGCCAGGCGCTGCGACAGCATGCGGAGCTGCCCGGCATCGGCGATGTACACAGCGCCATGCTTCGAGTCACGCGCATTCAGGAATACGAGGATGCCCGCGCCCAGCAACAGGAGCAGCAGCGCCGGCGTGAGGAACAGGCGCAGGTTCTTCCCGCTAAGTGCGCCCCGGGATGCAGCCGGGGCGCCAGGGCGGTCCGGCGCAGGCACCTTGCCTGCAGTCCCCTTTGATCCGAGCTTGAAAGGCAGCTTAAGTGCCATGGATACTCCTCCGTTGATCCTTTACGCGCGATTAATGCGCGGCGATTTCGAGAAATTCGCGATGCGCAAGCAGCTGCCCGGTATCGAGTTCGCGCCAAAAGCGCCCGTCCTTGTCGCGCCATGCCGCCGCCGTCCACGCCGTCTGTTGCGACGCCGTCTCGCTCGTGTATTCGGCCACGTTGCGCAAACCAGTCAGGCGCGACACGAGAACCGCGCAATTCATTCCAACAGGTTGGCCGATGAGCAACAGCCGGTTCTCAGGACCCCGCGCAGTCGGCGGCTGGCCGAGGAAAGCGCCGAAATCGGTGATCCCGTACAGGGAGCCGCGGATGTTGGCCACGCCCAGGAACCAGTCCCGCGTGAGCGGCACCCGCTGGATCTCGGGCACCCGCAGGACTTCGCCCGCAGTGTCCAGCCTCGCAACCCAGTGCGCGCCGCCGGCTTCGAATCCCAGTCGCGCCGAAGGCGCCGCTTCGGTCGCCGCCGCCTTGAGGCGGCTGGCAAGACCTGCCTGGAACTCCTTGAGGCTGACACGATTCGCCATCGGCTCAGCCAAGAGCGGCGATTTTCGCCGCGAGTTCGCTGACGTCGATCGGCTTGACGATGTAATCGCGCGCGCCCTGGCGCATGCCCCAGATTCGATCGGTTTCCTGCGACTTCGTGGTGCAGATGATCACCGGTATGTGCTTTGTCGCCTCGTCCTTCGCGATCTGGCGGGTGGCCTGGAAGCCGTTCGAACCCGGCATCACCACATCCATGAGCACGAGTTCTGGCAATTCGGAGCGCGCCTTGGCAACGCCTTCCTCCCCGCTTTCGGCGAGCACGACCTGGTAGCCGAGCTTTGACAGAGCCTCGAGCATGAACTGGCGTTCGGTTGGCGAGTCATCGACGACGAGAATCTTCTTGATCGGCATAGAACGCTCTCTTTGTTAGGTCAGCCCCCGGATCCGCCGCGCACGTGCGCGTCGACGGTCCTCAGCAGGCTGTCCTTGGTGAAGGGCTTGGTGAGGTATTCGTCGGACCCCACCATCCGGCCGCGCGCGCGATCGAAAAGGCCGTCTTTTGAAGACAGCATCACGACCGGGGTGGCGGCAAACCTGGGATTTTTCTTGATGAGCGCGCAAGTCTGGTAGCCGTCGAGGCGCGGCATCATGATGTCGACGAAGACCACTTCGGGCTGATAGTCCGCGATCTTCGCAAGAGCGTCGAAACCGTCTTCGGCGAGGATCACGGTTGCGCCGGCCTGGAGGAGGAAAATTTCGGCGCTGCGGCGGATGGTGTTCGAGTCGTCGATCACCATGACCTTTACGCCGGCGAGGCTCCCTTTCGATTCGGCAGCCATGTCAGTCATGCCTGTCCCCGAGTTTCTTGTTTCCGGTTGTCGCGTCCCGCTCCTGGCGGACGCCCGGCCGGAGCCTCTCAAATACCAGGCGCCAATGTGAAATCAAAGCAAGGGCGGCAAAGCTGCCGATACGGCAAGCTTGATCACCAGCCGGCCGTGCATCGAATGCAAGTGTACGGCAATAGTTGTGAAGCGCAGGCAAAAAACCGCACGCTTCGCGCTAGATTTCCACCATCTCGAAATCGTCTTTGCGCGCGCCGCACTCGGGACAGGTCCAATTGATCGGCACGTCTTCCCAGCGAGTGCCGGGCGCGATGCCCTCTTCCGGAAGGCCCGCGGCCTCGTCGTAGATCCAGCCGCAGATGAGGCACATCCAGCTGCGGAACTCCTTGTTTTCGGACATGAGAGAGAAACGGGTGGGTTAAAATGGCCCGGCATATTAACTTATCCGCGAGTCTCCCGCGCCGCAGCGCTGCCGGTTGCGGCCCGCACCGGAAGCTTCCCCATGCCATCTCTGCCGCCGATAGTGCTGTGCTTTGCGGCCTCCGATCCCACGGGGGGCGCAGGACTGCAGGCGGACATCCTTACGCTTGCGAGCATGGGCTGCCATCCGCTCACCGTTGTCACTGCGCTCACCGTGCAGGACACGCGCGGCGTGGACGACCTGCTTGCAATCGACAGCGACTGGGTCATTGACCAGGCGCGCAAGCTCCTCGAGGACATGCCGGTCACCGCGTTCAAGCTGGGCGTGCTCGGCTCGGTGGACAACGTGACCGCAATCGCGGAGATCATCTCGGACTATCCGTCGGTCCCGGTCATCCTTGATCCGGTCTTGTCTTCGGGACGCGGCGATTCACTTGCCGGCGAGGACATGATCCTCGCAATGCGCGAGCTGATCATCCCGCAGACCACCGTCCTGACACCCAACAGCATGGAAGCCCGGCGACTCGCCGAAGAGGACGAGGAGAACGACGATCCGGGCCTTGACGAATGCGCTTCCCGCCTCGTGACGCTAGGGTGCGAGTTCGTGCTCATCACCGGCACGCACGAGAACACGCCAGAGGTGATCAACACGCTTTACGGGGAAGAAGGCATCGTCCGCAGCGACCGGTGGAAGCGCCTGCCCGGGAGTTTTCACGGCTCGGGCTGCACGCTTGCTTCGGCGATCGCGGCGACCATGGCTAATGGCCTCGATGTCCCGGAGGCCGTAAAGGAAGCGCAGGAATACACCTGGCAGGCCCTCGCCCACGGATTTCGTCCTGGCATGGGACAGCACCTGCCTGATCGATTTTTCTGGGCGCGCGAAGTCGAAGGCGAGGCTTCTGAGCCCGCCGAAAACGGCCGCGAAGATACGTGAGGGGCCTGTACGCCATCACGCCCGGCGTGTCATCCACCGAGGTTCTGATGCAGATGGTCCGGCAGGCGCTCGCAGGTGGCGCCGCGTTCGTCCAGTATCGCAACAAGATGGCGGATGCCGCGCTGCGCCTCGAGCAATCGCAGGCCCTGCTGCGCATCACAAGAAGCCACCGCGTGCCGCTGATCATCAACGACGATGTGGAACTCGCCGCGGCGATCGACGCCGACGGTGCGCATGTCGGCCGTGACGATGGCGCAGTCTCGTCGGCCCGGCGCGTTCTGCCGGGCAAGCTGCTTGGCGCCTCGTGCTATGCCAGTCTCGAGGCCGCCCGAGCAGCGTTGGACGAGGGCGCCGATCATGTGGCGTTCGGTTCGGTTTTTCCCTCGGGCACCAAACCTTACGCCGCGCACGCGCCGCTCGAGCTTTTCCCGCAAGCCCGCCGCCTGGGCGTGCCGCTTGTGGCGATCGGCGGCATCACGCTCGGCAACGCCCCGGAAGCGATCGGCGCCGGTGCCGATTGCATCGCGGTGATCAGCGATCTCTTCGGCGCGCCGGACATTGCCGGGCGCGCCGCGTCGTATCGAAGACTGTTTGAAAAGGGTCCCGCATGAGCACTCGTAACGAAGAGCTTTTCCTGCGCGCGCAGCAGCGCATCCCCGCAGGGGTGAATTCGCCGGTACGCGCATTTCGCGCAGTCGGCGGAAGCCCGCTTTTCTTCGAGCGCGCCTCGGGCGCCCATCTGTGGGACGTCGACGGCAAGCGATACATCGACTATGTCGGATCTTGGGGGCCCATGGTCGCTGGGCATACGCATCCCGAGGTTGTCGAGGCTGTGCAGGCGGCAGCGGCGAAAGCGCTGTCGTTTGGCGCGCCGACCGAAGCCGAAATCGAACTGGCCGAAATGATCTGCAAGCTGGTGCCGTCAATCGAGATGGTGCGACTGGTTTCCTCCGGGACGGAAGCGACGATGACGGCCATCCGGCTCGCGCGGGGCCACACAGGCCGCGCAACGATCGTCAAGTTCGAAGGCTGCTACCACGGTCACGCCGACAGCTTGTTGGTAAAAGCGGGATCCGGCGCGCTCACATTCGGCAATCCCAGTTCGGCGGGCGTTCCCGCGGACATCGCAAAGCATACGGTCGTGCTCGACTACAACGACGCCGATCAGGTCAAAGCGCTGTTCGACTCGCGCGGAGCCGAGATTGCCTGCGTGATCGTCGAACCGGTTGCCGGGAATATGAACCTGATCCTGCCGAAGCAGGGGTTCCTTGAAACGCTGAGGGCGCAGTGCACGAAGCACGGCGCGGTGCTGGTTTTCGACGAGGTGATGACCGGCTTCCGGGTTGCGCTTGGCGGCGCTCAAGCTCGCTATGGCATCCGGCCCGACCTGACCACTCTGGGAAAAGTGATCGGTGGCGGTATGCCGGTGGGCGCATTCGGTGGGCGACGCGAGATCATGCAGAAGATCGCGCCGCTAGGACCTGTCTATCAGGCCGGAACGCTTTCGGGCAATCCGGTTGCTGTCGCGGCTGGACTCGCGACCCTCAAGCTCGTTTCGCGGCCGGGGTTTATCGAGAATGTCGAAAGCTCGACGCGTATCCTCGTCGAAGGGCTCGCAGTCGAGGCGGCGCGGGCCAAAATCACTTTCTCGGCGCAAGGCGTCGGCAGCATGTTCGGGATGTACTTTAGCGAAAGGGCGCCTACGAGCTTCGCGGAAGTCATGGCGTCGGACCGCGAACGTTTCAACCCTTTCTTCCACGCGATGCTCGAGCGCGGCGTGTACCTGGCGCCCTCAGCCTACGAAGCGGGCTTCGTTTCCGTAACGCATGGGCCGGCGGAGATCGAAGCGACGCTGGCGGCCGCACGCGAGTCCTTCGCGACGCTCAGTCGTTAGGTGGAACGAACCATGCTTTACGGAGTCCATCCCCCATGGATACCGGAATCGTGAACATCGTCACAAAAGAGCTCTCCCGCCTGCAGCGTGACGCGCTGGCGGACCATTTTCTTGCCCTCAGCCCCGAGGATCGGCGCCTGCGCTTCGGCGTGGGCTTGTCCGACCACGGCATTCGGGATTACGTTGCGCGCATCGACTTCGGCCGGGACGCCGTTTTCGGCGTGTTCGACGAGGAAATGCGACTTGTCGGGGTGGGCCATCTCGCGCGCGGCGATGAACTCGCAGAACTCGGCGTGTCAGTTCTGCCCGCGCACCGTGGCCGCGGATTGGGCGGTGCGCTGCTGGCCCGTGCGCATACCCATGCCCGCAACTGGGGAGTGCCGTCGCTCTTCATGCACTGCCTGTCGGAGAACAGCCCCATGATGCATCTCGCGCGCAAGCAGGGCATGCGCATCGTGGCGGAACGAGGTGAAGCCGACGCCTATCTCGAGCTGCCGCCGGGCGATCCGGCCTCTATCGTCAACGCGCTTTTTGCCGATCGGGTCGCTTTGTTCGACTACGCGCTGAAATCGCACGCACATGCCGCGCGCCGCCTTGCTGCAGCGTGGACCGGCCTAAAGCAGGAATAGCGTCGCCAGCCCCAGGAAGATGAAAAATCCGCCTGAATCGGTGCAGGCGGTGATCAACACGCTCGATCCCGCCGCCGGATCCTTGCCGACCTTCTGGCGGAAATAGGGAATGGCCACTCCCATGAATGCGGCCAGCACAAGGTTGAGCGTCATCGCAAGCGTCATGACCGCGCCCAGTGCCTTGCTGTCATAGAGGTACCACGCCAGTGCCCCCAGCAGGCCGCCCCAGACGAGGCCGTTCAGTAGCGCAACGCCAAGTTCCTTGTTGAGCAGCTTGCGCCAATAGGCGGATTGCAGCTGCCCCAGCGCGAGCGCGCGCACAATCATCGTCGAGGTCTGGTTGCCCGAGTTTCCGCCTATGCCCGCAACGATCGGCATCAGCGCGGCAAGCGCGACAAGCTTCTCGATCGATCCTTCGAACGCGCCTATGACACGCGAGGCGATGAATGCAGTGACGAGGTTCACGGCCAGCCACGCCCAGCGGTTCCTGAAGCTGTCCCAGACGGTAGCGAAGATGTCCTCTTCGCCTGAGAGTCCGGCCTCGGCCAGCACGTGCTCGGCGCTGGAGTCACGGATGTAGTCCACCACAACGTCGACCGTCAGGCGCGCTATGAGCTTGCCGGCCGCATCCACGACCGGCGCAGACACGAGGTCGTAGCGTTCGAATGCCTGCGCGGCATCGTCCGCGTCATCGTCGGGACTGAAAGTGATGAGCTCCGGCACCATGACACGGCCGACTTCGAGCTCGAGGTCGGAAACGATCAGGCGCGCCAGCGGAACTGCGCCGATCAGCTTCTGCTCGCGATCGACGACGAAAAGCTGGTCGGTGTGGCCGGGCAGCTCGTCCATGCGCCTCAGGTAACGCGTCACCGCTTCGAGCGTCACATCTTCGCGCACGGTGACCATGTCGAAATCCATGAGGGCTCCGACCGTGCCATCGGCATACGACATGGCCGAGCGCAACTGCTCGCGTTCCTCGATCGGAAGGGACCGGATGACGTCCTGGATGACGTCCTCGGGAAGGTCGGGCGCGAGATCGGCGAGTTCATCGGTTTCGAGCGTCTCGGCGGCGGCGACCAGTTCCGCCGGATCCATGCTTGCGATGAGCGACTCGCGAACCGCATCTGAGACTTCGAGCAGGATCTCGCCATCGCGGTCCGCCTTGACGAGGTCCCAGACCACGAGCCTTTCCTCGAGCGGAAGCGACTCGAGGATGAACGCGATGTCGGCGGGATGCAGCTGCTCGAGTTTCGAGCGCAACTCACCCAGGTGCCGGGGTGTGCGTTCGTTCGAAGCAGGAGGGCGTCCTTCGCTGGGATAAGACAGGCCGTCGGCGGGACCTTGGCGCTGCAGGAGCCCCTGGACCGCTTGCAGGTTCTCCTGCAGGTCTTCGATTTCGAGCCGGTTGGCAAGGTCGGCCATGGCGCTCATGCCTGGGCCGTTGCGGGCCGTTTAAGGAAGTGCCGGCATTGTAGAGAAAGGAGGCAGCGCGCGAAACCCGAGAGATCTGAGAGAGCCTCCTACGCAGCGGCCGCGCGGCTCGGCGGCGGCAAGGCGACGTCCTCAGTGCGATTGCGGCCGGCGGCCTTGGCGCGATAGAGCGCTTCATCGGCCCGGGAGACGGCCTGACGTTCGTCCTCCTGCCCGTCCGTGTCGGCGATGCCTGCGGAAAAAGTCTGGCCCTCGGGAACGCATTCGTGCAGCCGTGCAAACAGCTGGCGCGCCTTCTCGGCATCACATTGATGCAGCAGGACCGCGAACTCCTCGCCCCCATATCGCGCGACCAGGTCGCCGGTGCGCAACTGCCGGGCGAGGGTCTGGGCGAAAGACTTCAGCAGCGCGTCTCCGGCCGGATGGCCACGGCTGCCGTTGAAGCGCTTGAAATGGTCGAGGTCGATGATCCCCACACTGCAGCGCTGGCCAGTGCGGCGCGCGCGTTCCATGGCGCCCCGGGCAGCACGAAGGACCGCCTGCTCATTGGCGGGGAGCGATTTCTCGTCGAACGCTGCAAGACGCTCGCGCAGCTGGGCTAGGAGACGCAGGTAGTGCTCGCGATTCGCACCGGCGGGATCGCGCAGGACGTCGAGCGCGTACACCGACTGCGCCGCCGCGAGTCCGGCCGCAAGGGATTTCACATCCAGCGCGTCCCGCGCGAGGCTCGATGCCTCGAACACGGCCTGCTTGCCGTCTTCCTCGGCGTTCATGCCGACCCATGACGAAATCAGCGCGCCAAACACCAGCACCATGACCGCGACCACGGAGCCGAACAGGCGCCAGCTGAGTTGATTTGGATTGAGCATCCGGGGACCCTGCCGCAGACAGTAGCCGACAGCGGCTACCGAAGCAAAGCTCAAGGGATCTGCGCGCTCGGCATGCGGCCAAGGATAAGTTCTGCTTTCCTGGACGCCCATGGTGAACCGCGATTCTTGTCGTAGCGCTGCGGCGACGGCAGGATTGCGGCGAGCCACGCGGCCTGCTGTGCGGACAGCTGTGCCGCCGAAATGCCGAAATAGTGGCGCGCTGCGGCCTCGGCGCCGAAAACACCGTTGCCCCATTCGGCAAGGTTGAGGTAGAGCTCGAGGATGCGCCGCTTGGGCATGGTCTTTTCGAGCATCCACGTGATGATCGCTTCCTGCCCCTTCCTCAACCAGGAGCGGCTGCCGGAGAGGAACAGGTTTTTCGCAAGCTGCTGGCTGATCGTGGAGCCGCCGGCCACGTATTTGCCCTTCTTTTCGTTTTTCTCCATCGCTTTCTGGATGCCCTGCCAGTCGAAGCCCTCGTGGCCGACGAACTTGGCGTCCTCTGCCGCAACCACCGCGCGTTTGAGGTTCGTGGAAACCTTGTCGTAGTTCACCCACTGGTGTTTCAGGCCCGCGTTGCCGTCCTTCTGCTGGAGGGTGCCGAGACGCGCGGCCATGAACGCGCTCGACGAGGGGTTATGGCTGGCCCACCACCAGACGTGAGCGAAGAACCAGGCTTGGACGAGGAGCGCGGCCAAGACCAGCGCCCCCAGCACATAGCAGAACGTTTTCCATGCTCCCGCCAGAACGCGCATCTGAGCTCAGGCCGCGCGGAGCGCGGCTAGCACGGTGGCAGTGACCGGCCGCACGCCGCGCCAAAGGAAGAAAGATTCGGCTGCCTGCTCGACCAGCATGCCCAACCCGTCCGAGCTGCGCGCAGCTCCGCCAGCGAGGGCGGCGCGCAAGAAGGCGGTCTCCCGGTCGTACACCATGTCGTAGGCCAACGACCCGGGCAAATACAGGTTACGCGGCAGCACGAGGGGCGTGTCGCCGAGACCGGCTGATGTCGCATTGATGACCAAGTCGAAGCTTTGGCCTTCCAATTCGGAGTATCCGCAGACGATTGGCACACCTCGCCATGTCGGCGGCAGGCTGCCCACCATGCGATTCGCCTTGTCGAGCGTGCGATTTGCAATGGTGATGACGGCCGGGCTCTCCTCAAGCAGCGGGAGCAACACGCCGCGCGCTGCCCCACCGGCGCCCAGCAGCAATACCCTTCGCCCCGCGATCCCGAAGCCCTGATTGGCGGCAACGTCCCGGATAAGCCCGCACCCATCCGTGTTATCGCCCCGCATCGCCCCGACCGAAAATATCAACGTGTTGACCGCCCCGGCCGCCCGGGCGCGGGGCGACAACTCGTCCACCAGCGCAAACGCTTCCTCCTTGAACGGAAGAGTCACGTTCAAGCCTCGTCCGCCCGCGGCGCGAAATCCACCCACGGTGGCGGCGAAATCCGCGACTGGGGAAAGCAACGTGCCGTATTCGATTTTCTGGGCCGTCTGCTCGGCGAACCTCGCGTGAATCCAGGGCGACCTGGAGTGACTCACCGGATTGCCGATGACCGCGTACCGTTCGGATAGACCCGGCGACCGGTCTGACGGGCCTAGTCCCGCTTGGTCCATATCGCATCCCCCTGCCCGAAAAACCAGGTACGCGTGATCACCAGCAGATCGGTGTCCTTGCGAATATCGGCCGGGAACTCGCCGTAGGGGGCCGCCATCCTGACAATCCGGAATGCCGCGTCGTCGAGCACTTTGAGACCCGACGAGCGGTCCAGGCGCACCGATTCGACGGTGCCGTCCGGCCGGATCGTGACTTCGAGGCGCAGGTTCCCGTACATCTTGCCGCGGGCCTCCGGCGGGTAATTGAGCGTACCGACCCGCTCGACCTTGTTGCGCCAGTCTTCCTCATACTGCGCGAAGCGGTACTCCGAGGCGTTGGCTCCGATGAACTGCTTGCGCGGCCGCTTCTGGTACTCCTCGTGGCGCTTGTCGATCTGGGCTTGGAGTTTCATCGCGGCAATCGACAGGTCGCGCAGGTCCCGGCCGCTGACACTTGGCGACGGGTCCTCCGTCGGAACCGGCCGCACCGCTTCGCTTGTTGCGACCGGTGCTGCGCCCCTCGCCATGGCGAGCAACCTTTGCTGCTGCTCTTCGAGTTCCTTTACCCGGCTTTGCGCCTGCGCGAGGTCGCGGCCTTCGGTGGATTTCGTGACCGGCATCGGCGTGCGGGCTCGGCGATCCTGGTCGGTGTTGCCGCCTCCGTCGAGGTTGGCTTGGGCAAGCGCGCGCGCTTTTGCAGGCTTTTCCTTCGTCTTCGCGTTGACGAGGATGACCTCGATCGGCGGGCTCGACGCGGACTTCATGGCCTCGGGAAACTTGAAATGGATCGACAGGAGCATCGCATGGAGGAGGATCGACACTCCAACGCAACAGGTCAGCAGACGGGAATGGCGGTCCATCCCCGCCCAGGTATAAGACACCTGCGCGCGGAGAGACGCGGACATCTGCGCCGGAAGGCGCATCAAGGTGCTCGCCCTAGCGGCCGGCAAAGCTGCCTCTGGCAAAGAAGACCCCATATTGTAGGCTCATTAAAGCGTCTCCTGAGCGCCCTCGGCGGTCTCGCCGGCCCCTGGTCCGACGAGCGTCTGCTGCCACGTGCACTCGAGAGCCTTGTCGAGCAGATCGATGCCGCCCACGCCGAGGACTACGTTCGTTCCCGGCGCGAGATCCGGAAGCGACGGAACGCGCACCACCAGCGGAAGCCCATCGATGCGCACGGTGGCTTCGCGCAACACCACCGCGCGGACCTCCGACAGGTTCTCCTGCAGCAGCCAGCGCAGGCACCAGTACCGTTCCATCTCTCGCTGGTGCTCGTCGTAGCGCGCGTAGACCACTTCGAAAGCCCGCAGGCTCGACAGCAGGCTATCGGAGTTGCGTGCGAAAGGGGCGCGTTTTCCCGACAGGCTCGCTGCCAGTTGCCACTGGTTAACCAGGTCGACATAGCGGCGCAAAGGCGAACTCATCCACGCGTAGCACGACACGCCGAGACCTTCATGCGCCTCGCCGTGGACGCTCATGCGCACCTTGCCCGAGGACTGCACGCGATAGAGGGCCGCCACGTCGCGCTCGGCAAGCAGTCCGCCCCAAGTGGAGTTCGCCAGGATCATGAGTTCCGAGACAAGCTTGTCCAGCGGAGCGCCCCTTTTGCGCGGCACGATGCTGATGTGGTCGCCCTCGACGGTGAAGTTGTAGTCGACCAGGTTGGCATTCACGCTGGGTTTCCCGCGGCGCGCTTCAAGTGCGTTTGCAAAGTGCCAGAGGGTCGTGAGCTCGTTTTCGTATTCGAGGCCGGCGCGTCCGCCTGCGGGCAATACCGAATTGAGCGCAGCGTAGTGAAAATGGCGCAGGTTCCCGGCTACACGGACGCGTTCCAGCCGCGAATGGTGGCCGCGGATAGTGAGATCCGCCGCTGAAACGTTGAAATAGATCGACAGCGCCGGGCGCTCGCTGCCGGCATCCAGCGAAAACTGCGTGATCACGTCCTCGGGCAACATGGTGATCTTCTGTCCGGGCATGTAGACCGTCGACAGGCGGTCGCGCGCGATCGAATCCAGCGGCGACCCCGGCGTGATGCCAAGGGCCGGCGCAGCGATATGAACGCCAATGCGCCACTCGCTCTCCGACACCTGGCGTACCGAGAAGGCATCATCGATCTCCGACGTGCCGATGTCGTCGAGCGAGAACACGGCGGCCTCGGCCAGCGGAAGCTCGGCCGAGATCACCGGAAGCGAATACGAGGGGAACCCGGTTCCACCCGGGAAGAATTCGGACAAGAACCGGTTGAGGTGAAAATCGTGGCTTGAAGGCAGGGCGCCGGCCCGCTCGAACAGTCGCGCGACCGTCAATCCGGTTGCCTTGCACGCGGCGTCGACGGCCTTGGCCTCGATCCGGTTGCGATCGGGCCTGTAAAGAAGCTCGTCGCGCATCGGCGCGAGCTCAGGCGGGAATGTTCCACCAACGAGCAGCGCGGTGAATTCCGCACCCTTCTCCACCTGCAATCGCTTCTTCTCCAGTCCGGCGAGGGCCGCCTTCAGCGTTGATTCGGGTGCGGCCTGGAACCTGCCTTTGCCGCGTCGGTAAAAATACATTGGCGCGGAGTGAAGTTTCAACAGCACGCCGGAGGACTCCACTGCATCCGGCTCATGCCCCACATACTCGCGCGCAAGCTCGCGGAACCCGAATTCGGCGGGACCCGCACATTGCCAGAGGAAATCCGCGTCGAGGTTGCCTGCATATGCATTCGCACCGGCCAGCAGTTCCGCAGCCCCGGGCGATTCGAACGAAAGCAGCACGTGCGAGGCCTTCACCTTGGTGCGGCGGCCATGCGGCGATTCGATCTGGTAGGACGCGGTGCCGGGTGACAGCACGGTGCCCACCTTGATGTCGCCATCTTCCTCGTAAAGTAGATGCATTGCGCTCGTTCGAAAAAGGCGCCAATTTTACGCGGGAGCCCGTAGGGGTGCGTTATCCTTTTGCCCCTCCGTGCGCCGCTTTCCGAGGAGCAGGCAATGCCCACGATCGCTTCGATCTCCGTATGTACGGCCCGCATCCCGCTTGATCATGTCACCGCCTTTGCAACCCGGACAGTCAGCGCGCGCGACTACGGCTTGGTCAAAGTCCGCTCCTCCGAGGGCATTGAAGGCATCGGCTTCTGCTACGCGGGGTCGTCGGCGGGCGCGCTGGTCGAGAAAGCCATCGAAGAGCTGTTCTGCGCAACGCTGATCGGCGAGGAGTCGACACGCACCGAAGGTCTCTGGCAGGAAATGTTCCAGGAATCGCTCCTGCAGGGGCGCGCCGGCGCGGTCATGCGCGCGATCAGCATCCTCGATATTGCCCTCTGGGATCTGAACGCGCGAAGTGTCGAGCTCCCCTTGCATCAGTACCTTGGAGGGTTCGCGGCCGAAGAGGTTCCTGCATATGCCTCCGGCGGGTACTACCTCGAAGGCAAGACCCCGGAGAAGCTTGCTGCGGAAATGGCGGGCTACGTCGGGCTCGGGTTCAAGGCCGTGAAGATGAAAGTCGGGCGGCTGTCTGCGTCGGAGGAAGAAGCCCGCGTTCGCGCCGCGCGCGAAGCGGTTGGCCCGGACGTGTTGTTAACGCTAGATGCGAACAATGCCTGGAACGACCTTCCGACCGCGCTCGAGCATCTGAGGCGGTACGAAAAATACGACCCGTATTGGATCGAGGAGCCGTTCGGACCCGACGATATCGACAGCCATGCCCGCCTCGCGCGAGCCACGAAAGTCACCGTTGCGACGGGCGAGATCGGCGTGGGCCGCTGGTACTTCAAGGAACTGATGGAAAAAGGCGGGGCGGCCATCCTGCAGCATGACGCGGCAGTGTGCGGAGGGATTACCGAGTGGCGTCGCATCGCCGCCACCGCATCGAGCTATGGCGTGACCGTTTGTCCTCACTGGTTCCATGACCTGCATGTCCACCTGGTCGCGGCGACCCCGAATGCCCGCATGGTCGAGTTTTTTACCGACGACCAGGTCCTCAATTTCCGCCGCCTGGTTGACCACCAGCTCGAGTGCAGGAACGGGATGCTCAGGCTGCCTATGCGACCCGGCTTGGGTTTCGGATTCGACGAGAAAGCCGTGGCCCGCTACTCGCTTGGCGGACAGGCGACCCCTTGGAAGGAATTCAGGCGGTGATTCCGGCGAAGGAGAGGATGCGGGGAAGGTGTTCCGGGAAGCTCTGCATCATATGGTCGCCGCCTTCCCGGATCACCATTCGCGCACCCTCGTACTTTCGCACGGCTTCGCGGTAATCCAGTACTTCGTCACCGGTTTCCAGCAGCAGCAGATACCGCTCCGGGTCGACCTTCTCGAGAGCCAGGCCGCGCCATCCTTCCAGATGTGCGCGCGTCAGTTCGTATTCCGCTCCGGTGTAGAGATTCTTCTGCGGCCCGAGGTACTCCTCCAGCCCTGCATACGGGAAAACGGCAGGCTGGATCAGGATGGCCCGGCACGCATGTTTTTCGGCCAGCCACGTCGCGTAAAAGCCTCCCAGGGAGCTGCCGACCAGTGTCACTTCGCGCGAACCGTTCCGGGCGAGCAGCGATTCGGCCAGCGCCATCGCCTCTTCGGGACGGTGTGGGAGTGCCGGGCAGGCAAAACGTTCGCCCAAGCCCCGGTCGGCCAAATATTTGTGCAACGTGCGCGCCTTGTGTGACGAAGGCGCGCTGTTGAAGCCGTGCAGGTAGAGGATCAATGCGCGAGCCGCGCGAGCAGCTTCTCGTGGACGCCTCCAAAGCCCCCATTCGACATGACTACGATCTGGTCGCCTGGCATCGCTACGGCGCCGATCGTCTCAACCAACTCGTCCAAGGCGTCTACACATCGCGCTTTAGCACCCAAGGAAGCGAACACTTCGGCTGCGTCCCATCCGAGGTGATCCGAGTAGACGAAAACCAGGTCCGCAGGCGCGACGCTGCCGGGCAGAGCGGCTTTCATGACGCCTTGCTTCATGGTGTTGGAGCGTGGCTCCAGGACCGCGAGGATCCGCGCACTGCCGGCCTTGCTGCGCAGCCCCTCGAGCGTCATTCGGATCGCCGTCGGGTGATGCGCGAAATCATCGTAGACCGCAATGCCGCGCACGCTGCCGCGCAATTCCATCCTGCGCTTGACGTTCCTGAACTCGGCCAAGGCCGCAATCGCAACGTCCGGTTGGACACCGGCGTGCGCGGCCGCGGCAATGGCGGCCACGGCATTCATGCGGTTGTGTTCCCCCTGAAGCTCCCATTTGACGATCCCCTCGGGCTTGCCGGCTCGAGAAACTTCGAAGGTGCCTTCCTCCTTCGTTTCTATCCCCCAAGTACCGGTGCCGCCAAAGTACTCAACGGGGGTCCAGCATCCTTTCCTGAGCACTCGGGCCAAAGCCTCGTCCCGCCCATGGACCACCAACCGGCCCGAACTGCGCACCGTTCGTACGAAGTGGTGGAATTGCCGCTCGATCGCGCCAATATCGTCGAAGATGTCTGCGTGATCGAACTCAAGATTGTTCAGGATCCCGGTTTTGGACCGGTAGTGCAGGAACTTCGATCTTTTATCGAAAAACGCAGTGTCGTATTCGTCGGCTTCGATAACGAAGAACTCGGAAGAAGTGAGGCGGGCCGAGCGGTCGAAGTTTCTGGGTATGCCCCCGATCAGAAAACCCGGTTGCAGGCCGGCGAATTCCAGGATCCATGCGAGCATCGAGGACGTAGTTGTCTTGCCGTGGGTTCCAGCTACAGCGAGCACCCACTTACTTGATAGGATGTGCTCCCCAAGCCACTGTGGGCCCGAGGTGTAGGGATTACCGGAGTCGAGGATCGCCTCCATCAGTGGGTTTCCGCGCGTCACCACGTTGCCCACGACCCAAATGTCCGGGCAGAGCGCGAGCTGCTCGGCGCCGTAGCCTTCGATGAGCTCGATGCCGAGTGCACAAAGCTGGTCGCTCATCGGAGGATAGACATCGGCGTCGCAGCCAGTAACCCGGAAACCGGCAGCGCGGGCAAGCGCGGCGAGTCCGCCCATGAATGTGCCGCAAATGCCGAGGATATGGAGGTGATACGCAGACATCCGCAGAAAAAGGGCAGCGAAAGAGCGGCGATTGTAGTCGATTTGGCTTGCCGCTCCGCGACTCGGCGTATGATTTGCGAATCCCTACGGACGACCGATTTCCCATGAGCCGCAATCGCCCCAGACAGAACGGGATACGCGCTGCAATTGCAGCCGCGGCCGCGCGAATCATGGCCGAAAACGGCATCGACAATTTCGCCCTCGCCAAGCGCAAGGCCGCCAAGCAGCTCGGTGCGACGGAAAAGCAGGGGCTCCCCGCAAACGAGGAAGTCGAGGTCGAGCTACGCACCTACCTTGAGCTTTACCGGGCCGACGAGCACCCGGACCGCATTCGCGGCCTGCGGCGTATTGCGCTCTCCGCGATGCGCGAACTCGCCGAGTTTTCGCCTTACCTGACGGGGCCGGTACTGAAAGGGATCGCCGGGCCTTATGCGGAGATCGAACTGCAATTGTTCCCCGACAGCGGCAAGGACGTTGAGATCTTCCTCCTCAACAGGAACATCCCCTTCTCGTCCGCCGATGCGCGGCGCTATTCGGGTGACCGGGCGCGGTCAGTGACCCAGTTCGAACTCGAGTGGGAAGGTGCACCGGTCAAGCTTTCGGTGTTCGACTCACGCGATGAAAGGATCGCCCTCAAGACGACCCAGGTGGGACGAGTGATGGACCGGGCCGGCATCCCCGAGGTCAGTGCGCTCCTGGACGAAAGGCATGCCTAGCCGGCGTGAACTCCTCGCGATTGCCGCGGTAAGCGTCGGCGCCAGCGTGGCCGGCTGGTTCTTCGCGACTCGCAAGGGAGACATCCAGCCCAACGGCCAAAGCCTTCAGGGCATGCGTCTTACAGATCTCAGCGGGAAGTCCCGTTCCCTGGCCGAATGGAAGGGGAAGGTGCTGGTGATCAATTTCTGGGCGACTTGGTGTCCTCCTTGCCGGGAAGAGATCCCGGATTTGGTCTTGTCGCGCGACAAACTGCAGGCTTCAGGCGCCGAATTCTTGGGGATCGCCATCGATCAGGCAGCTAAAGTCGCCGAATTTGTACGAAACGTACCAATAAGCTACCCTGTCCTTTTGGCAGACTCTGCTGCTCTCACAGTGGTGAAGGCAATAGGCAACCCGAGCGGGGGGCTGCCTTTCACCGTCGTGCTCACTCGCAACGGCGAGATCGCGCATCGCAATCTGGGTCTGGTGACCCGGCAAAAGATCGAGCACCAAGTTGGGTCCGCGCTCGCCGCCTGACGCCGTCCATCCGGATCGCGTAGTCAAAAAGCAGTAAGATAGCCCGAACTTCGGGGATAAGCTTGCAAAAAACCAATCCTGCTGCGAACAAATCGGTACTGGTCATCAATGGGCCGAACCTCAATCTCCTTGGCTCGCGGGAACCCGACGTTTACGGGCGGGAAACCCTGCAGGACATCAATCGCAGATTGACCGAAGCCGCCGCTGGAGCAGGCGCGACCGTCGACTGTTTCCAAAGCAACCACGAAGGCGAACTCGTGGATCGCATCCAGAAGGCGGGCGCAGACGGCGTCGATTTCATCGTCATCAATCCCGCCGCTTACACTCACACGAGTGTCGCGCTCCGGGATGCGCTGGCTGCGGTCAAGGTCCCGTTCATCGAAGTCCATCTGTCAAACATCCACGCCCGCGAGGGATTCCGGCACCAGTCCTACCTGTCGGACATCGCTGTGGGCACGATCTGCGGACTTGGGAGCCGGGGCTACGACCTTGCGCTGGCCTATGTCCTGCTGCGCGGCCAGGAGTGAACCCATGGATCTCAGAAAGCTGAAGAAACTGATCGACCTGGTCGAAGAGTCCGGGATTGCCGAACTCGAGATCACCGAGGGCGAGGAGAAGGTCAAGATCGTGAAGAGCAGTAACGCTCCTGCGGCAATGGCCTACGCACCTCCCCAGCCGACTCAACCGGTGCATGCCGCCCCACTCGCGCCCGCCGCCCCCGCAGTTACCGCAGAGCATGCGGAGGCCGCACCCCCGGATGGCCACCCGGTCAAATCGCCAATGGTGGGTACGTTCTACCGCACCCCTTCGCCGGACGCGAAGCCATTCGTCGAGGTCGGCCAGAGCGTCAAGGAAGGCCAGATCATCTGCATCATCGAGGCCATGAAACTCATGAACGAGATCGAATGTGACAAGTCGGGCACGGTCAAGGCGATCCTCGTTGAAAACGGCCAGCCGGTGGAGTACGGGCAGCCCCTCTTCATCATCGCCTGATGTTCGGCAAGATCCTCATCGCCAACCGGGGCGAGATCGCCCTGCGCATCCAGCGCGCCTGCCGGGAACTCGGCATTCGCACGGTGGTCGTGCATTCCGAGGCCGATACGGAAGCCAAGTATGTAAAGCTGGCGGATGAGTCGGTCTGCATTGGCCCGGCGCCTGCAATGCAGAGTTACCTCAACATCCCGGCGATCATCAGCGCGGCCGAAGTGACCGATGCCGAAGCGATCCATCCCGGGTATGGCTTTCTTTCCGAAAACGCGGACTTCGCCGACAAGGTCGAGAAGTCCGGCTTTGTCTTCATCGGGCCGTACCCGGAAAACATCAGGCTCATGGGCGACAAGGTGAGCGCGAAGGCGGCCATGCTGAAGGCGGGCGTCCCGTGCGTTCCAGGTTCGGAGGGCGCATTGCCGGACACGCCGGCTGACATCGTGAAGATTGCGCGAAAAGTCGGATACCCGGTCATCATCAAGGCCTCCGGCGGCGGCGGCGGGCGGGGCATGCGGGTAGTTCATACCGAAGCGGCGCTGCTCAACGCAGTCAGCCTCACGAAGCAGGAGGCGCAGGCGGCTTTCTCCAACCCGATGGTCTACATGGAGAAGTTTCTCGAGAATCCGCGCCACATCGAGATCCAGATCCTTGCCGACGAGCACAAGAACGTGGTCTTTCTGGGCGAACGCGACTGCTCGATGCAGCGCCGGCACCAGAAAGTGATCGAAGAGGCTCCCGCACCGGAATTGTCTACCCGCCTTCGCGACCGGGTCGGCGAAAGGTGCGTGGATGCGTGCAAGAAAATCGGCTATCGCGGCGCGGGGACTTTCGAGTTCCTCTACGAGAACGGCGAGTTCTTCTTCATCGAGATGAACACCCGCGTGCAAGTGGAGCATCCCGTCACGGAGATGATCACCGGCATCGACATCGTGCAGGCGCAGATCCGCATTGCCGCAGGGGAAAAGCTGCCCTTCCGCCAGCGGGACATCCAGCTGCGCGGGCATGCGCTCGAGTGCCGCATCAACGCCGAAGACCCTTACAAGTTCACGCCTTCGCCTGGAAGGATCACTTCTTACCACCCTCCCGGGGGACCGGGCATCCGTGTCGACTCGCACGTTTACCAGGGATACACCGTGCCGCCGAACTACGATTCGATGATCGGGAAAGTCATTTCGTACGGCGCCACCCGCGAACAGGCGATCCGCCGCATGCGGATTGCGCTTTCGGAGATGGTGGTCGAAGGCATCCTGACGAACATCCCCTTGCATCAGGATTTGCTGAACGACAAGGGATTCATCAAAGGCGGCGCGTCCATCCATTATCTCGAGCAGAAGCTGGCGCTGGAGAAGAAGAAGGTCGTGAAGTAAGCCGCCTCAGCATGGCCTGGCTAGCAATCAGATTGTTTGCCGACGCCGGCGTCGCAGAAGCGCTTGCAGACACCTTGATGGAGGCGGGAGCGCTTTCAGTGAGTTGCGATGACGCGGATGCCGGTACGCCGGCGGAGGCGCCCCAGTTTGCAGAACCCGGTGAAAGGGCGGCGCAGCCCTGGCAGCGCAATGTCCTGACCGCCATTGTTCCCGCGGGTTGCGCGCCTGGCGAGATCGTTGCCGCTGCCTCGCTCGCGTGCGGAATCATCCCGCCCGGGTTTGAAACCTCGGTCGTCGAGGACGAAGACTGGGTGAGGCGCACGCAGCTCCAATTCGAGCCGATGCGGATCACGGACACGCTTTGGATCGTGCCAAGCTGGTGCGAGCCGCCCGATCCGGCCGCGCTGAACATTTCGATCGACCCGGGACTTGCGTTCGGCACCGGTAGCCATCCGACGACCCGACTGATGCTGCGCTGGCTGGCAGGTTCGATCAGGGGCGGGGAGACTGTGCTGGATTACGGGTGCGGTTCCGGTATATTGGCCATCGCTGCGAGCCGGCTCGGTGCCGGCAATGTGACCGGAGTGGACATCGATCCGCAAGCCATCATCGCAGCGCAGGACAATGCATCGAAAAACGGCGTGCTTGCGCGCTTTTCCACCGCCGAATCGTTTCGCGCCGAGCTTTCCGACATCGTCGTGGCCAACATTCTCGCCAACCCGCTCATTGTCCTCGCGCCCCTGATCCGTTCCCAGTGCGCGCGCCGGCTGGCGCTCTCCGGAATCCTCGAGCCTCAGGCGGACGAGGTGGAGGCCGCCTATGCAGACGACTTTGCCATCGAAGTAGCCGACCGGGAAGAAGGCTGGGTGCTGCTTGCGGGGTCGCGCCGGTGAGCCTCGTTACCCGCTGCCCGATTTGCGCAACGACCTTCCGTGTCATGCCGTCCCAGCTCTCCGCAAGGGCCGGGCGCGTGCGATGCGGAAAGTGCTCTGCGGTATTTGACGGCGTTTCGAACCTCCTCACCGAGGAAGCGGTGGCGGCGTTGCCAGCGGAACCGTCGCCGCAACTTGGGCTGTTCGAGGTCCGCGAGCTGTCCGGAATTTCACCGTCGGCCAGCCGGCGTCCGGCGCCGGATTCGGAGGCGGACAGCGTAACCGCTGCCGACGTGCAACTCACTTCCAACGAACAGGCGACAAGCGGAAAGGATCAGGCAGAAATCGCGGCCTCGAACGCTGGCGAGTTTCCCGCCGATGCCGCCCCCGCAAGACTCGTGGTTCCTGCCTTTCTCGAGCCCGAACCGCTCGCGGCACGGCATCTTGTTGCATGGACCCTGCTCGCGTTCATTGCGGTCTGCGCGCTTGCGCTGCAGGCGGCCATGCATTTGCGGACCGAGATTGGTGTGCTCCTGCCGCAGGCGCGGCCGTTCCTGGAAACCGGGTGCGAGTTCCTCGGATGCGAGGTGCGTCTTCCCAGGCAGGCAGACCTGCTCAGCATCGAATCTTCAGACCTGCAGGCCGACGGCCAGCGCCCCGGCGTCATCGTGCTCAATGCCTTGTTGCGCAATCGGGCGCCGTTCGCGCAGGAGTTTCCCGACCTGGAGCTCACACTCACCGACCAGAGCGAGCGGGCCGTGATCCGCAAGGTGCTCAAGCCCCGCGACTACCTGCAGGAAAAGCGCGCGGCCCTGCCGCCCGGCATGAGCGGAGGCACGGAAGAGGCGGTGCGCATCTTCCTGGAAACCGGCGGGCTCCTCGCCACCGGCTACCAGCTGTTCCTCTTCTATCCCTGCCCGCCCGCATCGACTTCCTTGTACTGGCAGTTGAGCTATCCTTCGCGCTGCCAGGATTCCGGCACCAAGTAATTCTAAAGGCTCCCCTTGCGCACTCTCATCACGGGATCGGTCGCCTACGACACGATCATGGTTTTTCCTGACCGATTCAAGAACCACCTGCTGGCCGACCAGCTGCATATCCTCAATGTGTGTTTCCTGACCCCGGAAATGCGCCGCGAATACGGCGGATGCGCGGCTAACATCGGCTACAACCTCAAGATGCTCGGCGGCGAGCCGCTGGTGATGGCCGCCGTGGGGGATGACATCGGACCGTACCTGGAACGCCTCGCCAGCCAGGGCCTGTCGAACAGCCACCTGAAGAAGATCGCCGGCCAGTTCACCGCGCAGGCATTCATCACCACCGATCTCGACAACAATCAGATCATCGCGTTTCACCCGGGCGCGATGAATTTCTCGCACGAAAATCGCATCGATGCGTCCCTTGGCGCGAAGCTCGCGATCATTGCACCCGACGGCAAAGACGGCATGCTCCAGCATGCGCGCGAATGCGCCGCGACCGGGATCCCGTTCGTCTTCGATCCCGGCCAGGGGCTGCCGATGTTCTCGGGCGAAGAACTTGAAGAATTCGTGAAGCTGGCCGACTACGTAGCGGTCAACGACTACGAAGGAAAGATGCTCGAGGAGAAGACCGGCTCAAGCCTGGAAGCGATGGCGCGCGACGTGAAAGCGCTCATCCTTACGCTGGGGTCGCAGGGTTCGGTGATTTTCGCGAACGGGCAGCGCCACGAGATCCCGGTCGTGAAGGCGAAAGCAATCCTGGATCCGACCGGATGCGGCGACGCCTATCGCGCCGGATTGCTCCACGGGATCGCCCGCGGCTGGGATTGGCCCAGCACCGGTCGCCTGGGAGCGCTCATGGGCTCGATCAAGATCGAGCATCGCGGCGCACAGAACCATCAATCGACCAGCCAGGAAATCACCGAACGGTTCAAGCGCGAATTCAGCTACTCGCCCTGGTAGGCTGCGCGAGCGCCTCGCGGATCTTTTCGCTGTAGGCCTGCAGCGTCTCGCGCGGCGGGTTCTTGGCCGGCCACGCGAGGCTCATGCCATCGTTTTCGAGCCGCGGAAGCACGTGCATATGGAAGTGGAAAACCGTTTGCGCGCCTGCCTTGCCATTAGCCTGGAAAAGATTCATTCCGGGCGCACCAAACGCGTCGCGCGAAGCACGCGCAATGCGCGCCACGGTCTTGAACACGGCGCCCGCGTGAGCATCATCCAGCCCGAACACATTCTCGACATGCGCCTTGGTCGCCACCAGCACGTGGCCGGGGTTGACCTGGCCGAGGTCCATGAAGGCGATCGTGTGATCGTCCTCATAGACGATGCTGGCCGGAATCTCTTTTGAAACAATCCTGCAGAATATGCAGTCCGTCATTTCATCAACCCCCTTCTTGTTGCGTGTAGCAAGGTTTGCGAGACTGGTTGCACCCTTCGCCAGGCAGGCATCGACGCGAAGTCGCGGACGCGCTCCACGCAAGGATCAGTCGGCGACCGGACCCCGATGAGGAGCACCAGGCACCTGGAATATACGGCGATCCTCAAGCCGGACTGCCGTAAGCGCGCCGCCCCAGATACAGCCGGTATCGAGCGCCACGAGTCCGCGCTCGACACGCAACCCCAGCGCAGACCAATGCCCGCACACCACCGTCGCGTGGGCGCTCATGCGCCGCGGCACATCGAACCACGCGCGGTAGCCGGGCGGTGCCGCCTCAAGACTCCCCTTGGCGCGAAACTCCATCTTTCCATCACCAGTGCAAAAGCGCATCCGGGTCATTGCGTTCACGATGACGCGCATGCGATCCGCCCCTGAGAGCTCTTCGTTCCACTCGCTAGGTTCGCTCCCATAGAGATTGGCGAGCAGGTCCCGGTAGGTTGCAGATCGCAACGCGCTTTCGACCTCGCGCGCGAGCGCTAGAGCGCGCTCCACGGTCCATTGGGGAAGAAGACCGGCGTGCACCAGCACGAGATCCGAGTCGGCATGGATCAGCTGCCGATTGCGCAGCCAGTCGAGGAGCTCGCCGCGGTCAGGCGCATTGAGCACGGCTTCCAGCGTGTCATCTGGCCGTGTCTTTGCGAAGCCTTCGGCAACACACAGCAGGTGCAGATCGTGGTTGCCGAGCACCACGATGGCCCCTTGACCGAGTCCCTTAACGAACCTGAGGACTTCAAGCGACGCGGGACCCCGATTCACGAGGTCGCCGACGAACCAGAGGCGGTCCCGATTCGAATCGAACGAGCAGGTTTTGAGCAGCGCTTCAAGCTCGCTCATGCAGCCCTGCACGTCGCCTATCGCATAGTTAGCCATCGGAGCGTCCGACTATAACAAAGCGCGCAGTCAGAACATCGGGTCGAGTCGACGATACTGGATGGCCTCCGCCACATGTCCCGCGGCGACATTGCGGCTGTCCGCGAGATCCGCAACGCTGCGCGCCACGCGCAGGATGCGGTGATATGCGCGCGCCGAAAGCGAGAGTTTCGAAATCGCACTCCTGAGAAGTGCTTCGCCTTGGGCACATGGCGAGCAATGGGCTTGCGTTTCCCGAACGCCAAGCAGAGCGTTAGCGCAACCTTGCCGCGTGCTTTGGGTGCTTCGTGCGTGTTCAATGCGATCCCGGATCGTCGCGCTTGCTTCCGTGGCTGGAGCCTTGCCGAACTCCTCGATCGGCAATGCGGGAACTTCGATTTTCAAGTCGATGCGGTCGGCAAGCGGGCCCGACAGGCGACCCCGATACCGTTTGATCGAATCGGGCGTGCATCTGCATTTGCCCGATGGATGTCCAAGATACCCGCAGGGACAAGGGTTCATCGCTGCAAGCAAAAGGAAGCGGGCCGGAAAACGGGCGTGCCGCGCCGCGCGCGCAATCGAAACGGAGCCGGTTTCAAGCGGCTCGCGCAGCGTTTCGAGGACGCTACGCGGATACTCCGGCAACTCGTCGAGAAAAAGCACGCCATGATGCGCAAGCGAAATCTCACCGGGCCGCGGGTTGCTGCCGCCCCCTACGAGCGCAACGGCGGATGCAGTGTGGTGCGGCGTTCGATAGGGGCGCTCCGCCCATTGCGAAGCGCAGAACCGGCCTGCCGCGGAGTGCAGTGCAGCGACTTCGAGCGCTTCGCTCTCGCCCAAGGCCGGCAGCAAACCCGGGAATCGCGCGGCCAGCATCGATTTGCCGGCACCGGGCGGCCCGACCATCAACAGGCTGTGACTGCCGGCGGCGGCGACTTCGAGCGCTCGCTTGGCATGGGCCTGTCCTTTGACATCGACCATGTCCGGGTAGACCAGGCGTCGCTTTTGCATCACCCCCGCGTAACGGGCCAGGCGAGCCTCGCCGCGCAGGTGTGCGCAGACCTCGAGCAGCGAACCCGCCGGCAGGATCTCGCAACCCTCCGCGAGTGCCGCCTCTTCAGCGTTCTGCTTTGGAATCACGAAGGCGCGGCCACGCGCCGCGAGCGCCATGGCAAGGACGCCGCGCACCGGGCGAAGTTCACCGGTGAGCGAGAGTTCGCCCGCGAACTCGTGGGCTTCAAGCGCGCCGGCAGGAATCTGGCTGCTGGCGGCAAGGATTCCGAGCGCGATCGGCAGGTCGAGGCGGCTTGAATCCTTGGGCAGGTCCGCGGGCGCCAGGTTGACGGTGATCCGGCGGGCGGGAAACTCGAAACGCGCGTGGTTCAGCGCAGCGCGGACCCTGTCCTTCGCCTCACGGACCGCCGCGTCAGGAAGGCCGACGATCGTGAAGGTCGGGAGGCCGGGCCCGAGATGGACTTCGACGGTGACCTCCGGTGCGCGGATCCCAATGAGCGCGCGACTCCGCACAACGGCAAGCGACATGCACCCTCCCGGCGCGTGTCGCGCCCTGAGTCTTCATCAACGGGGGAGGGGCGCGCGGGTTTACAACCGCGCCAAAAGGACCGGGTAAGCCTAAGCGCGCGGTACTTCGCGCGCTTCGTGCATCTCGAGTTCGACTACTCGCGTTTCGAGCTCGAGGATGCGTGCATGAGCCCGCTCCAGCACACGCTTCTGGACTTCGAAGTCTTCGCGCGTCACGAGGTCGAAACGGTCGAAAAACGACGCCATAAGGGCCCGAAGGTTCTTCTCGACGTCCCGAGCCGGCGAATTGGCGAGCACTTCGGACAGCTTGGCGCCGATCTCGTCGATCAACCGGGGGTCGGTCATTGGATAGCTTACGAAGAAGTGGGAATCAACACGCGAGCACGGCGATTTCAGTATAGCAGCGGCCTTTGCCGGACCCGTTGCGGTGGCCTTGGAGATCAACCCCGGTCGCACCACTGCCGCCCACCCTAAAGACCGCGCGCACCGATTTGGGGCAACGCCTTCCAGAATAGACTCGCTCGCCTATTTAAAACAATCGGTTATGAGCGATCCGCTTCTGGCACGGGAGGTGCTATTTGCTACCGCAAGCTTTTCAATAAAGGGAGATCACCGTCATGCGCAGGACACTTGTCGCTCTATCGCTGGCAGCGGCTGCTGCCGTTCCAACCGCCGTTTCGGCACAAGCCGCTGCGCCCGCAGCACCGCCGTCCGACCACACGTTCACCGGGAACATCGGACTGTTCAGCGACTACCGGTTCCGTGGCATTTCGCAGACGTTTGCCAGACCCGCGCTCCAGGGCGGTTTCGATTATTCCCACGCCAGCGGCATCTACCTGGGCAACTGGAACTCGAACGTCAGTTCGGGCGCGGGCTTCCCCGCCGGCAACCTCGAAATGGATTTCTACGGCGGCTGGAAAAAAAGCTGGGGCGACTGGGGCCTCGATCTCGGCTTGATCTACTACTACTACCCCGGCAGCGATGCGAACGCAGCCTCAGGCACGACGCTGGTGAGCCCGCGCAATGCCACGAGAACGTACAACGGCACGATCGACAACAAAGAGATCTACATCGGCGGCTCATGGAAGTGGCTCTCCGCCAAGTATTACTACTCCACTGACGATTACTTCTCGCAGCCCGGGACGAAAGGATCGTCCTACCTCGATGTCTCCGCCACGTACGATCTCGGCGGCGGATGGGGCTTGGTAGGCCACATTGGCGCATTCAAGCTCAAGGGTTGGAGCGTTGGCACACGCGGAACGGATGCGGACTACACGGACTGGAAGCTCGGCGTTACCAAGGACATCAGCGGATGGGTGTTCGGCGCCTCGTACATCGACACGGATGCGAAGGGCAATTGCGGCGCTCCGGCGGGTTACTACTGCTTCGGCAACTCGTTGCCCGCCGGCGGCGGCACGAAGTTCAAGGACGCCAGCAAAGGCGTGGTCGTTCTTTCGGTCAGCAAGACATTCTGATCCCGGCATCACGCGGCCGCCGATAGCGCGGCCGCTCTCAAGGGGAAACCATGAAACAGGTCACAGCAATCATCAAGCCTTTCAAGCTTGACGAAGTCCGCGAGGCTTTGTCGGCGATCGGCGTTCAGGGAATCACCGTTACCGAGGTCAAGGGCTTCGGGCGGCAAAAGGGCCATACCGAGCTTTACCGGGGTGCAGAGTACGTCGTCGACTTCCTACCCAAGGTCAAGATCGAAGTGGCGATCAAATCCGACATGCTCGATCAGGTGATCGAAGCCATCGAGAAATCGGCCAACACCGGCAAGATCGGCGACGGGAAGATCTTCGTCTTCGATCTTGAAAAGGTCATTCGCATCCGCACCGGGGAAACCGACGCGGACGCGCTTTAGGGAGATGGGAATGAAAAAAATAATTGCATACATCGCGCTGGCCGCAGGGCTTGCGTTTGGCAGCAACGCGCTGGCGCAGGACAAGCCTGCCGCACCTGCTGTCGACGCCAAACCGGCGGCGACGGCGCCGGCAGATCCAGCGAAGCGCGCGGCCGCAGTGGCCGCACCTGCAGCCGC
>CAZZDV010000014.1:0-1388 GCA_964652785.1 uncultured Bordetella sp. | reverse complement strand
GCCGCACCTGCAGCCGCGCCCGCGGCAGCGACCAAGCCTGCAGAGCCGCCAAAGCCCAAGGTGGACAAGGGGGATACGGCGTGGATGCTGATTGCCACGGCGCTGGTCATCCTGATGACGATTCCAGGGCTTGCGCTCTTCTATGCGGGAATGGTGCGCTCGAAAAACGTCCTTTCGGTGCTCATGCAGGTGTTTGTCTGCTTCTGCCTGATCGCGGTGCTTTGGGTCATCTATGGCTATTCGGTAGCGTTTACCGGCGGCAACGCGTTCTTCGGCGGGTTCTCCAAGATGTTCCTCGCCGGCGTGAATGCGGATTCGGTTGCCGCTACGTTCTCGAAAGGCGTCGTGATCCCGGAACTGGCGTTCGTCGCATTCCAGCTCACCTTTGCTGCGATCACGCCTGCGCTGATCGTTGGCGCGTTCGCCGAGCGGATCAAGTTCTCCGCAGTGCTCGTGTTCCTGGTCCTCTGGTTCACTTTCGCGTACCTCCCGATCGCGCACATGGTGTGGTACTGGGATGGCCCGGACGCGATCACGGATGCCAAGACGCTTGAGACTGTCACTGCGGCTGCCGGATGGCTGTGGGCGAAGGGTGCGCTCGACTTCGCAGGCGGCACGGTGGTGCACCTCAACGCCGGGATCGCCGGGTTGGTCGGCGCCTACGTGATCGGCAAGCGCGTCGGCTACGGCAAGGAATCGATGGCGCCGCATAACCTGCCGGTCACGATGATCGGCGCGTGCCTGCTGTGGGTGGGCTGGTTCGGCTTCAACGCCGGCTCCAACCTCGAGGCGAACGGGACCACCGCAATGGCGTTCCTCAACACGTTGGTTGCCACGGCCGCCGCAACTCTGGCCTGGGCGCTGATCGAGTCCTTCGGCAAAGGCAAGGCGTCGATGCTCGGCGCCGTGTCGGGTGCCGTCGCGGGCCTGGTCGCAATCACGCCGGCCTGCGGTTTTGTCGGAACGATGGGCGCGCTGGTGATCGGCGCAATCGCCGGGCTGGTCTGCTACTGGGGCGTCAATGGCCTCAAGCGCATGCTGGGCGCGGACGATTCGCTCGACGTCTTCGGCGTGCACGGCATCGGTGGCGCCACGGGTGCAATCCTGACCGGGGTGTTCGCCGCACCGTCGCTTGGCGGCTCCGGGATTTACGACTACGTCGCAAACAAAGCCGGCGACGCCTACTCGATCTGGGATCAGGTCCTCATCCAGGCGACGGGCTGCATCACGACGCTGATCTGGTCTGGCGTAGTTGCATTCGTCGCCTTCAAACTGGTCGACCTGACCATCGGCTTGCGCGTCACGGAGGAAGAAGAGCGCGAGGGCCTGGATGTCTCCTCGCACGGCGAAGGCGCCTATCGCATGTAAAGCGCGCATGTAAAGCGCGC
>CAZZDV010000013.1:6969-36959 GCA_964652785.1 uncultured Bordetella sp. | reverse complement strand
TGGCGACTGGCTTGATCAATTTGGCCGAGTTGTATCGCTCTCAGGGGCGCTACGCGGACGCCGAACCACTACTTCGGCGCTCGCTTGCGATTTTGGAAACGGCTCTGGGTTCAGACCATCCGGACGTGGCGACCGGCTTGAACAATCTGGCCATGCTGTTTGACTCGCAGGGGCGCTACGCCGACGCCGAACCGTTGTATCGGGGCTCACTTGCGATTTGGGAAAAGGCCCTGGGTCCGGACCATCCGAATGTGGCGGGAAGCTTGAACAATCTGGCCGACCTGTACAAGAGTCAGATGCGGCTTCAGGACGCCATCGAAACGGCGCGTCGCGCGACGACGCTGCTGACCCGACGCTACTCCAGCCAAAGACGTGACGAAGGGCGAAGCGCGCTTACAGAACACCGTAGCAACTCGTTCGGATTCGACCAGCACGTAGCATTGCTCGCCACGGACGCTGCACAAAGATCGGTGATGAATTACCCGCACGCCGCCGAGAGCTTCCAGATTGCCCAACTCGCCCGCGCAAGCGACACCGCGGAACAGGTGGCGCGCATGGCAGCGCGCTTTGCCGCGGGCAGCGACGCGCTCGCGCAATTGACGCGACAGCGGCAAGACCTGATCGCGAGGGCAGAAGCGCTTGACGCGGCAATGGTACGAGAAGCATCGAAATCTCCCGCCGAACGAAACGCGGAGCGCGAACAGGTTACGCGAGACGAACAAGGGACACTGCGGCGTCGGATCACTGAACTGGCCGATCGCCTGGAGCGCGAGTTCCCGCGGTTCCGTGAATTGGCCGACTCCAAGCCACTACCGCTCGATGCCGCACAAAAGCTGCTCGGTGAAGACGAGGCGCTCGTCGTGTTTCTCGTCTCAAGCAAGGAGAGCTTTGTGTGGGCAGTCAGGCGTGGCAACGCGATGTTCCAAAAGCTCGCCGTCAAGCGCGCAGAGCTGGACGCGCTGGTGAAAAAACTGCGCAGCCAGCTCGACCTGGGATCGGGCGACCCTAGTGCGACTCTCGCCAAGCCATTCGATGTCGCTGCGGCAAACGAGCTTTACCAAAAGCTGTTTGCCCCCATCGAACCGATCCTTGCAGGTGCGCGGCAGCTTATCGTGGTGCCTGACGGCGCGTTGCAGAGCCTGCCGCTCGGCGTGCTGGTGACCGAGCCGCCAACGAAACCGGTCGACACGCTTCTCGATCATGCCGGGGTGGCCTGGCTGGTGAAGCGCTACGCGATCACGGTGCTGCCCTCGGTGAGCTCGCTGCGGGCGCTACGCGCCTTTGCCCGGGCCACGCCTGGAGTTGAGCCCTTTAGTGGCTTTGGCAATCCGGTCCTTGAGGGCGCTCCCGCAGGAGCGCGCGGCGTCACTCTTGCGGCGCTGTTCTCCCGGGGAGCGGTTGCTGATGTGAGCGAGGTGCGTAAGTTATCGCCGCTTCCTGAGACGGCCGATGAGTTGAAAGCCATTGCTGCGACTCTTCGGGCTTCAAACGATAGCCTGTACTTGGGACCAGCAGCCACCGAAACCGAAGTAAAGCACCGAGACCTCTCGCGCTACCGCAATCTTGCCTTTGCCACCCACGGCCTGATGGCCGGGGAGTTCAAGGGTATGGCCGAGCCGGCGCTCGTTCTCACACCCCCGACACAAGGCTCTGATTTGGACGATGGGCTCCTCACCGCAAGCGAGATCGCGCTACTGAAGCTCAACGCCGACTGGGTAATTCTGTCCGCGTGCAATACCGCCGCGGCGGACGGCACGCCGGGGGCGGAAGGCTTGTCGGGACTGGCGAAGGCGTTTTTCTACGCCGGTGCGCGGTCGCTGCTGGTGTCGCACTGGGCGGTGAGCTCGGATGCGTCTGTGGCGCTGACCACGCGCATGTTCGAGGAAGCGGCAAAGGGTGCGAACAAGGCAGAGGCGCTGCAGCGCTCGATGCTCGCGCTGATGCAGCGGCGGGACAACGCGTATTTCGCGCATCCGGCGTTCTGGGCGCCGTTCATTGTGGTGGGGGAAGGGAATTAAGAGCGGTAATGTACTGGTATCGGTACATAATTGACAGGAGGACCGCTCCTGTAGCGGAGATTTGAAATAAAAGCCCTGAATTATCGCCCAGTCGATCTTCAGATAGAGGTCCTTCACTGCCTTCGTGTATGAGGTGCCCGTGCGCAGCATGTCGACGAGCGTTCGGGCGACCTCTCACGGAAAGACGATGTTGAAAACGCGGCCGCGGCCTAGGCGATAGGTCGAAAAATCGTTCCGGTCGATCGTGATGATGTCGGTCACGCCAGTACGCTCCGCCAGCAAAACCAGCGACGCGTCGGCCAGGTCCACCTCACGGTCAGCGTAGGTGCTCATGATCTTCGCAACGGCCTTCAGGTCGCCTGGCACGATGTCGGCGACAACCAGCGCACCGCGCTCGATGAATTCGAACAGCGCAAGTTTGCCGCGCAGCTCGAGGAAGTGGCAGGCCTCGGTGATCACCGGCCATGTCGAAAGCAACCGATGCACGTTGTCCGTCATCCATCGCACCGTCGCGCGATGATGCGGGTCGCGCCTGAGTAACAGTGCGACCAGCGGCCCGGTGTCAGCGAGAATGCTTTTCACGCAATTTCTGCTTGATCAGGCTCTTGATATTCCCGCTAACGTCGGCAACCCCTTTGGGAAGCGGGCTTGTATCCGCGCCAAACAAGTCCGCTGCCAGTTCGGCAAATGGCGGTTGTTGGGATTGGTCGCGCTTCACGAATTCGTGCACGGCTTCGATGATGACGGCCGACTTGGTTGTGCCGCGCCGTTTGCAAACACGAGCGAAAGCCGACTCGAGTTCAGGATCCAGGCGAACGGTAAGGGTCATGATGTCTGATGATCTAGTGTCTGTAATACCATATTACACCAACTGCGACGGTGCCGATTTCGCGAGCCCTGCAAGGTACGCAGTGCGGCTTGCCTCGCCCCTTTGCTATCCGCGGGCCGGCGCCAGCTTGCGTTCCACCGCAGAGCGCAGCCTCGGCCAACGTTGATCCAGAAATCGCGCCGGCAGCCGGGGCGCCGCGATTTTCTTCTCCGGCAACGCGTGGCCGCAATCCACACCGAAATGCCTGAGGCAATAGACGGCCGCCTTGCTTTGCGCGATCGCGGCCACGCTTTCGATGGCCTTGAGAATGGCTCGGACATCGTCCCACTGGTCGATCGCCATCTCCAGAAACGCGGCGGCGATGCGGGTTGCGAGCCGTGCCTGTTCGATTCCCTCGGGGCTGCGCTTGGATTGAAGCAGGTGCAGGTTCGACAGCTTGCTTTTGAGGCAGTGAATCGGGTGCATGACGCGAACCCGGACGCCACGATGATCGATCGTCACCGCGGCTTTCTCGACCGCGCCGGTTTCGATCCCCGCCACGCCGCTCAAGTAATCCACAATTACCGGATCCGGGTACCCAGGGAGCCGAATGCTCAGCACCGCCGTGTTCGGTGTCGCATCGTCCATGCCTGGCAGCGCGATGCGGTGCGGCAGCTTAAGCCGAGCGGAAAGGCGCTTCGCCTCGGAGGTCTTTCCCAGGTAGTCGACATCGGCTGTGAGCGACGCCTGACTCGGGTGAATGCCGAAATAAGCGGCCCACAGCATGACCGCCTGGCCACCCACCAGCACCGTGTTCTCCGATGACGTGCCGCGGATGATCGCGAGCGCGTCGGCGGGCTCGAGAATCACGCCGGAATCTTGCCCCAGTCGATCACGCGGGCATCGGCGCCGTCGATCAGGCGCGCGTGGCGAAGGTTGGCGCGGCCGGAGCGCGCAGCGCGGGTTTGAGCGAGCAGGTCACGGTCGAGCTGATCGCGGAATGCACGCCAATCCGACACTATCGACTCGTTGCTCGCAACTGGAACGATCTCGATCCGCAACCCAAGCGCCTGCAGCATCCGCCTGAACGCGGACAGACCGATCTCGCTGCCTGATTCGAAGCGGCTGATCATTTCGCGCGACAGGCGTGAACGCTTGGCCAGCACGGCCTGCGACATGCCCAGCGCCTTGCGCCGCGATCTGAGCAGTAGGTGCGCGTCCATGTTCGAAGTGTGACATATACTGCACATTGTCGCAATGGCAAACAATGCACGGTGCAGGCACGCGGCCGCGAATGCGAGGGCCGCACCCCGCGGAGGTTCTACTCCTGTTCAGCCCAGCGCAAGCTTCGATGCACGGCCTCGCGCCAGCGGCCGAGCAGGTCGGCGACGGCGCTTTCCTTCATCTGCGGCTCGAAGGTGCGGTCGATCTCCCAGTGGGCTGCGATCTCTTCGCGGGATTTCCAGACGTTCGTCGCGAGGCCCGCAAGATAGGCCGCGCCGAGCGCGGTCGTCTCCTGCACCTTGGGCCGCAGCACGGGCACGCCGAGGATGTCGGACTGGAATTGCATGAGGAGGTTGTTCGAGGTTGCGCCGCCATCGACGCGCAGCTCGGTGAGCTTGCGGCCGGCATCGCGCTGCATGGCATCGAGCAGGTCCGCGGTCTGGAAGGCGATCGACTCGAGCGCCGCGCGCGCAATGTGCTCGCGTCCCGAGCCGCGCGTAAGGCCGAGGATCGCGCCGCGCGCATAGGGATCCCAGTGCGGGGCGCCGAGGCCGGTGAAGGCCGGCACGAGGTACACGCCGCCGTTGTCCGGCACGCTCGCCGCGAGCGATTCGATCTCGGCCGACGACTTGAAGAAGCGCAGCTCGTCCCTCAACCATTGCACGACCGCGCCGCCGACGAACACGCTGCCCTCGAGCGCGTATTCGCGGTCGACGTCGCGCGCGTCGCGGCTGCGTCCCATCTGCGCGCAGGAGGTGGTGAGCAGGCCGTTGCCCGAAGTCACCGCGGTGTCGCCCGTGTGCATGAGCATGAAGCAGCCGGTGCCGTAGGTGTTCTTGCCCATGCCGGCCTTGTGGCAGCCCTGCCCGAAGAGCGCGGCCTGCTGGTCGCCCGCGATGCCCGCGATGGTGACCGCCTCGCCGAGCATTTCCGGCGCGATCATGCCGAAGGCCCCCGAGGAGGCGAGCACATCGGGCAGGATGGCGCGAGGCACGCGCAGGATCTGGAGCAGCTCTTCGTCCCAGTCGCCGCGATGGATGTCGAAGAGCATCGTGCGCGATGCATTCGACGGGTCGGTCACGTGCAGGCGGCTTTGCGAAAGATTCCACGCGAGCCACGTATCGACCGTTCCGAATGCGAGCTCGCCTCGTTCGGCTTTGGCGCGCGCGCCCGGGATGTTGTCGAGCATCCACGCGATCTTGGTCCCGCTGAAATACGGGTCGAGCACGAGGCCGGTCTTGTTCTTGATGATGTTCTCGACACCCGATTCGCGCAGCTCCGCGCATTTCGCGGCGGTGCGCCGGTCCTGCCACACGATTGCGTTGTGCAGGGGTTCGCCGCTCTGGCGGTCCCAGAGGATTGCGGTCTCGCGCTGGTTGGTGATGCCCGCGGCGACGATCTCGGCGGAACCGATATCGGCGCGCTCCAGCGCCTCGCGCGCCACGTCGCGCTGCGATTCGAAGATCTCCTTCGGGTCGTGCTCGACCCAGCCGGGCTTGGGATAGATCTGGCGGATCTCGCGCTGCGCAACGCTGACGGCGGCGCCGTCCTCGTTGAACACGATGGCGCGCGAACTGGTGGTGCCCTGGTCGAGTGCGAGGATGTATTTCATCTTTTGCGACAATTGGTTGCAATTCTAGCAGTGGTAAAATTCTTCGCGTTGCAGCATGCCACGCTCGCACGATGTATCCGAAATGGTATGGAGCAAGCGCTAAAAAAGCCGGGGGATAGGACAAGATGAAGATCCACGAGTACCAGGGCAAGGAGTTGTTCCGCAGGTTCGGCCTGGTCACGCCGCGCGGCAAGCCTTGTTTTTCGGTCGACGAGGCAGTCGATGCGGCCAAGGAGCTTGGCGGCAAGGTCTGGGTGGTCAAGGCCCAAATCCACGCCGGCGGCCGCGGCAAGGGCGGCGGCGTCAAGGTCGCCAAGTCCCTCGAAGAAGTGCGCGCGAAGGCGAAGGAAATTCTCGGCATGCAGTTGGTCACGCACCAGACCGGGCCGCGGGGCCAGAAGGTGCGGCGGCTGCTGGTCGAGGAGGGTGCCGACATCAAACAGGAGCTGTATGTCGGCATGGTGGTCGATCGGGGCACGCAGCGCGTGGCACTGATGGCCAGTTCGGAGGGCGGCATGGACATCGAGGAGGTCGCCGCCAGGACGCCGGAGAAGATCCACAAGGTGTTCATCGATCCCAAGGCCGGGCTCACTGATCCCCAGGCAGAGGAAATGGCGAGGAAGATCGGCATCGCCGCGCCGCTCATTGCCCAGGCGCGCGATCTCCTCAAGTCGCTCTACAAATGTTTCGACGAAACGGATGCGTCTCTCGCCGAGATCAACCCGCTCATTACCACGGGCGAGGGCAAGGTCATCGCGCTCGACTCCAAGCTCAACTTCGACGACAACGCGCTCTTC
Organism: uncultured Bordetella sp.; assembly: GCA_964652785.1. Classification (GTDB taxonomy): domain Bacteria; phylum Pseudomonadota; class Gammaproteobacteria; order Burkholderiales; family SG8-39; genus SZAS-79. The sequence goes on along the minus strand of CAZZDV010000013.1, from coordinate 30,500 downwards.
CGCCACCCGGACATCGTCGCGATGCGCGATCTCGACGAGGAAGACCCCGCCGAGGTCGAGGCGTCCAAGTACGACCTCAACTACATCCAGCTCGAGGGCAATATCGGGTGCCTCGTGAACGGCGCGGGCCTCGCGATGGCGACGATGGACATCATCAAGCTGTATGGCGGGGCGCCGGCCAACTTCCTCGACGTGGGCGGTGGCGCAACGGCCGAGAAAGTCACCGAGGCCTTCAAGATCATGCTGAAGAACCCGGAGCTCGAGGCGATCCTCGTGAATATCTTCGGCGGCATCATGAAATGCGACGTGATCGCGGCCGCGTGCGTCGAAGCCGCCAGGCAGGTCAAGCTCTCGGTGCCGCTGGTGTGCCGGCTCGAAGGGACCAACGTCGAACTCGGAAAGAAGATCCTCGCCGACTCGGGCCTGCCGATCATTTCCGCCAACGACATGGTCGACGCCGCGCAAAAAGTCGTCGCCGCTGCCGCGGGGAAAAAATGAGCATCCTCATCGACAAGAACACGCGCGTGATGACGCAGGGCATCACCGGCAAGACCGGACAGTTCCACACGCGCATGAGCCGGGAGTACGCCAACGGCCGCAATTGCTACGTGGCCGGGGTCAATCCCAGGAAAGCGGGCGAAGACCTCGATGGCATCCCGATTTTCGCCACGGCCAGGGAAGCGAAAGAGAAAACCGGCGCCAATGTTTCGGTGATCTACGTGCCGCCGCCCTTCGCGGCCGCCGCGATCGACGAGGCGATCGACGCGGGCCTCGACCTCGTGATCTGCATCACCGAAGGCATCCCGGTGCGCGACATGATCCGCACCAAGGACCGCATGAAAGCGAAGCGCACGCTGCTCATCGGCCCGAACTGCCCGGGCCTCATCACGCCCGAGGAAATCAAGATCGGCATCATGCCCGGCCACATCCACAAGAAAGGCCCGATCGGCGTGGTGTCGCGCTCGGGCACGCTCACGTACGAAGCTGTCGGCCAGCTCATGGAGCTTGGGCTGGGTCAATCTTCCTGTGTCGGCATCGGCGGCGACCCCGTCAATGGCCTCAAGCACATCGACGTCATGAAGCTGTTCAACGACGACCCGGCCACCGAGGCGGTGATCATGGTCGGCGAGATCGGCGGCTCGGACGAGGAAGACTGCGCGCGCTGGATCAAGGCGAACATGAGAAAGCCCGTTGTCGGCTTCATCGCCGGCCTCACCGCGCCCCCGGGCAAGCGCATGGGCCACGCCGGCGCGATCATCTCCGGCGGCAAGGGCACCGCGCAGGAAAAGCTCATCGTCATGGAGGAGTGCGGCATCAAGGTGACGCGCAATCCCGGCGAGATGGGCAAGACGCTCAAGTCGGTCCTGAAGTAGGGAGCGGCCCGGTTTTGGACAACAGCGCTGCGGCGACGGCCACAAATGCGGCCGTGACCCCTGTCGCGGTGGCCGGCCGGTTCGCAATCCTTCCCTACGCGGCGACGATCTTCCTGTCGTCGTTCCTGCTTTTTCTGGTGCAGCCGATCATCGCCAAGCAGATCCTGCCGTGGTTCGGCGGTTCGGCGGCCGTATGGACCACGTGCCTGGTCTTTTTCCAGGCGGTCCTGCTGGGCGGCTATGCCTATGCCGACCTGACCACGCGGCTCGGGCCGCGCCGGCAGGCGATGCTGCATGTGGGCCTGCTCATGGTTTCGCTCGCGTGCCTGCCGATCCTCGCCTCCACGGGGTGGAAACCGCTGGGCAACGAGGATCCGGTCGGCCGCATCCTGCTGCTGCTCGCGGCGACCATCGGGCTGCCTTACTTCCTGCTATCGACCACGACGCCGCTCCTGCAGGCGTGGTACTGGCGGCGTTTCCAGGCCGCGGTTCCTTATCGCCTGTTCGCGCTTTCGAACTTCGCTTCGCTGCTCGCGCTGGTCGGCTTTCCGGTGCTGCTGGAGCCTTACTTCACGTTGCCGCAGCTCGGATGGACATGGTCCGGACTGTTCGCCTGCCTGGTGGTGTTGTGCGGCGTCACCGCGTGGCGCTCGATGCGGGCGATCACGGCGCAGCCGGGTGCGGGCAGGGCCGGAGCGACCGAGGCCGTGCTCACACCGCTGTCCGGCGTCTTGCAGCTCAAGTGGCTGGGCCTTGCCGCGCTCGCCTCGGTCATGCTGCTGGCGGTCAGCAACCACGTCACGCAGAACATCTCGAGCGTGCCTTTCCTCTGGGTGCTGCCGCTTGCGTTGTATCTCATCACGTTCATCTTCGCGTTCGACCATCCGCGCTGGTATCGCCGCACCCCTTTCCTTGTCGCGCTCGGCGTGCTCACGCCGTGGATGGCCTACGAGATCGCCTCCCTCCACCTGAACGTTGCCGTGCCTTTGTATTTCACCGGCATGTTCGTGGGCTGCATGGTTTGCCACGGCGAGCTCGCGCGCCTCAAGCCCGATCCGCGGCACCTGACGCGCTTCTACCTCATGATCTCGGTCGGCGGCGCGCTCGGCGCGGTCCTGGTCGCGATCGCCGCGCCGCTCGTGCTCAAAGGGTATTACGAGCTCGGGATCGCGCTGGTGGCGCTTGCGCTCCTCCTGCCGCTGCGGCTTGCCGGATATGCGCGCGTCGCGGGCATCGGCGTACTGGCCCTCACTTTCGGTTTTGTCGCGCGGGGATTCCACGAGTACACGACCGACGTGCGCGTGATGGAGCGCGATTTCTACGGCGTTGTGCGCACCCGCGACCGGCTCGACCCCGTGCCGTATCGCGCCATGTACCACGGCGCGATCATGCACGGCGGCCAGTTGCTGGGCGAAGCCAATCGCAACACGCCGGCCGACTACTTCGGGCCGACCTCCGGGTACGGCCGCCTGTTCGCGGCCCTGCGCGAGCAGGATCCGAAGAGGAAGCGCGACATCGGCGTGATCGGCCTCGGCGCGGGCGTCATCGCCTCCTACGGGCGGGCGGGCGACACGATGGTGTTCTACGAGATCAGCCCGCGCGTGGTCGACATAGCGAAGACGGAGTTCACTTTCCTCGCGGACTCGGCGGCGGCGACGTCCGTGGTGCTCGGCGACGGGCGCCTGAGCCTCGAGCGCGAAGCCCCGCGCAACTACGATGTCCTCGGCATCGATGCCTTCTCCGGCGATTCGATCCCGATGCACCTCATCACGCGCGAAGCGATGGCGCTGTACGCCAAACACCTCAAGGCCGACGGCGTAATCGTGTTCCAGGCCACCAACCGCTACGTCGACCTGCTGCCGGTCATCAAGCGGCTGGCCTCGGAGCTCGGCCTGGAGGCGGTGGCGGTCTCCGATTTCCCCGCCGAGGACCCGAGCGGCCCGGGCTACTGGCGATCCTCGACCGACCAGGTGCTCGTGACGCGCAACAAGGCCATTCTCGCGTCGACGCACCTGCGCGAGGCGGCGGTTGCCATCGAGGACAAGCCGGGTCTGCCCACCTTTACCGACGCGCATCACAACCTGCTTCGGATTCTGAAGTAGGTTTGTCAGTTCCGGAAAATTAACTGGCCGGTAAGCCGCATCCAGCCTGGCTTCTCTGGATTTAAAGTTCATGAATCCCGTTTTCCTGAAGGCGCGACCCGGCTTTTTCCCCGCGTGCCGCCGGGAAGCGCCATAGCGGAACGACTGCCGCTGCTTGACCGCAGTCAAGATTCCGACCGCGTCGCTGCCGGATAATCGGAGGCAGACAAGGAGGCAGTGCAACATGGGTGGTCCGGACGATACGTTGCCGCAGCGGCCGAAAGAGGCCAAGGCGGATTCCGCGGAGCAGGGCGCAGCGAAATCTGCCCGGCGCAAACGCGGTTCCCCCAGAGGCCGCAGGGTCGATCCGCAGGCGCTCGAGGAGGTCCTGGCGCTGCTGGGCACCGAGCCCCGGCGACCCGACCTGCTGATCGAGCACCTGCACAAGATCCAGGACGCGTACGGGCACCTGTCGGCCGCGCACCTGGCCGCGCTTGCGCAGGAGATGCGCCTGGCGATGACCGAGGTCTATGAAGTCGCGAGCTTCTACCACCACTTCGACCTCGTGAAGGAAGGCGAGGCGGCGCCGGCTTCGCTGACCGTGCGCGTCTGCGACTCGATTTCCTGCGAGATGGCCGGAGCGAAAGAACTGTTGCGCAAGCTCCCCGGCCTGCTCGGCAAGGATGTGCGTGTGCTGGCCGCCCCCTGCGTCGGGCGCTGCGAGTCGGCGCCCGCGGTGGTCGTCGGCCAGAATTCGGTGCTCGAGGCGACAGTCGAGTCGGTGGCCAATCATGTGCGCGAGCGCCTCACCAAGTGCTTCGAGCCCAAGTACGTCGACTACGCGGCTTACCGCAGCGCCGGCGGCTACGCGCTCATCGCCGATTGCCTCGCCGGCAAGCACACGCGCGACAGTCTCACCACGGTCATGGAGAACTCCGGCCTGCGCGGATTGGGTGGCGCGGGTTTTCCCGCCGGCCGCAAGTGGCGCCTGGTGGCGGCCGAGCCCGAACCGCGCAACATGGCCGTCAACATCGACGAGGGCGAGCCCGGCACTTTCAAGGACCGCTACTACCTAGAGCGCGACCCGCACCGGTTTCTCGAGGGCATGCTCGTGGCCGCGTGGGCCGCGGGCGTGGGCGAGATCTGGATCTACCTGCGCGACGAGTACGCCGGTTGCCGCGCGGTGCTCGAGCGCGAACTCGCCAAACTCAAGAAGAATCCGCCTTGCGCATTGCCGCCGATTCACCTGCGGCGCGGCGCGGGAGCGTACATCTGCGGCGAAGAGTCCGCGATGATCGAGTCGATCGAAGGCAAGCGCGGCATGCCGCGCCTTCGCCCACCTTACGTAGCGCAGGTCGGCCTGTTCGGCTATCCGACGCTCGAGCACAACATGGAGACGGTGTACTGGGTGCGCGAGATCGTCGAGAAAGGCGCCGAGTGGCTTGCCTCGCAAGGCCGCAACGGCCGCAAAGGGCTGCGCTCCTTCTCGGTCTCGGGCCGCGTGAAGAAGCCCGGCGTGCACCTTGCGCCGGCCGGGATCACGGTGAGGGAGCTCATCGCGGAATACTGCGGCGGCATGAAGGAGGGGCACGAGTTCTATGCGTACCTGCCCGGCGGCGCCTCCGGCGGCATCCTGCCCGCGTCGCTTGGCGACGTGCCGCTCGACTTCGACACGCTGCAGCCGCACGGCAGCTTCATCGGATCGGCGGCCGTGGTGATCCTGTCGCAGAAGGACAAGGCCGCGGACGCGGCGAAGAACCTGATCCGCTTCTTCCGCGAGGAGTCGTGCGGCCAGTGCACGCCCTGCCGCGTGGGTACCGCAAAGACGCTTGCGCTGATAGAAGCGCCGCAATGGAACCAACCGCTCCTCAAGGAGCTCTCAACCGCAATGATGGATGCATCGATCTGCGGCCTGGGCCAGGCGGCGCCCAACCCGGTGCTTAGCGTAATGAAGTTCTTCCCGCAAGAGGTGGCGTGATGCAAAGAGCAAGCACCGACCAGTTGGCGACGATGCCGATCGAGTTCAAGCTCAACGGCCGCACGGTCGTGGGCCGGCCCGACGAGACGATCATCGAGACCGCCGAGAAGAACGGCATCGAGATCCCGCGCCTGTGCTACATGCCGGGCATGCGGCCGGACGGCAATTGCCGCGCCTGCGTGGTCGAGATCAAGGGCGAGCGAGTGCTTGCGCCGTCATGCTGCCGCTACCCGAAGGAAGGCATGGAGGTCGTCACCGACAGCGAGCGCGCGAAGCTTTCCCAGAAGATGGTGCTCGAGCTGCTGCTCTCCGACATGCCGGAGAAGGATTATCGCAGGGACTCCGAGCTCGACCAGTGGGCCGCCAAGCTCGAAGTCGGGTTGCCGCGCTTTCCGGCGCGCGCCCAGCCGGCCGCGGACCTTTCGCATCCGGGCATCGCGGTCAACCTCGATGCATGCATCCAGTGCACGCGCTGTGTTCGCGCCTGCCGCGAGGAGCAGGTCAACGACGTGATCGGCTACGCATTCCGCGGCGAGCATTCGAAGATCGTCTTCGACATGGACGATCCGATGGGCGCCTCGACCTGCGTGGCCTGCGGCGAGTGCGTGCAGGCCTGCCCGACCGGCGCGCTCATGCCGGCGCGCGAGGCGGGGCTTGCCGAGATCGACAAGAAAGTCGAATCGCTCTGCCCGTTCTGCGGTGTGGGCTGCCAGCTCACGTACCACGTGGAAAAGAATGTCATCAAGTTCGTCACCGGCCGCGACGGCCCGGCCAACCATGGGCGCCTGTGCGTCAAGGGCCGTTACGGTTTCGACTACGCGCACCATCCGCAGCGTTTGACGAAGCCGCTGATCCGCAAGCCCGGCATGCCGAAATCCGCCAATTTCATGGTCGACCCGGCTAATTGGGGCGAGACTTTCCGCGAAGCGACCTGGGAAGAAGCGCTCGATGCGGCGGCCGCGGGATTGCGCCGCATCCGCGACGAAGGCGGGCCGGGCGAAGGCCGCTACGCCCTGGCCGGGTTTGGCTCGGCCAAGGGCTCGAACGAGGAGGCCTACCTCTTCCAGAAGCTGGTGCGCACGGGCTTCGGCTCGAACTACGTCGACCACTGCACTCGGTTGTGCCACGCATCTTCTGTCGCGGCGCTGCTCGAAGGCGTGGGCTCCGGTGCGGTGTCCAACCAGGTCAGCGACGTGCTGAAGGCCGAGGTGGTTTTCCTCATCGGCTCCAACCCAACGGTCAACCACCCGGTGGCCGCGACGTGGATGAAGAACGCGGCGAAGAACGGCGTGAAGCTCATTGTCGCCGACCCGAGAAAGACCGACCTCGCGCGATATGCGACACATTTCCTGCAGTTCAACCCGGATACCGACGTTGCCATGCTCAACGCGCTGATCCACACGATCATCGACGAAGGTCTGGTCAACGAAGACTTCATCCGCGACCGCACCAGCGGCTTCGAGGCGCTGAAGGAAAACGCAAAGGCGTACTCACCGGAAAAGATGGCGCCGATCTGCGGCATCCCGGCGCAGACGTTGCGCGAAGTGGCGCGCCTGTTCGCCACTTCCAAGGGTTCGATGATCCTCTGGGGCATGGGCATCTCGCAGCACGTGCACGGCACGGACAACGCCCGCTGCCTTATTGCACTCACGCTGATGACCGGCCAGGTCGGGCGCCCGGGCACCGGGCTGCATCCGCTGCGCGGACAGAACAACGTGCAGGGCGCATCCGATGCCGGATTGATCCCGATGATGTTCCCGGACTACCAGCGGGTGGACAACCCGGAGGCCAACAAGCGGTTCGAGAAGCTCTGGGGTACCAAGCTCGACATGAAGCCGGGCCTCACCGTCGTCGAAATCATGGACGCGGCCTACGAAGGCAAGGTGAAGGGCATGTACATCATGGGCGAGAATCCCGCGATGTCCGACCCCGACCTCGACCATGCGCGCCAAGCGATGGCGAGGATGGAGCACCTCGTGGTGCAGGACATCTTTCTGACGGAGACCTGCTACCTCGCCGATGTCATCCTCCCGGCAACGGCGTTTCCGGAGAAGACGGGCACGTTCAGCAACACCGATCGCATGGTGCAGCTCGGGCGCAAGGCGATCGAGCCGCCCGGCGAGGCGAGGGAAGACCTCTGGATCATCTGCGAGCTGGCGAAGCGCATCGGCCTCGACTGGAACTACACCCACCCGAAGCAGGTTTTCGACGAGATGCGAAAGGGCATGAATTCGATTGCCGGCATCACATGGGACAGGCTCGAGCGCGACTCGTGCGTGGTCTACCCGTGCGAGAACGAAGGCGACCCCGGGGAGCCGGTGGTCTTCACCGAAGTGTTCCCCACCGCGACCGGCCGCGCCAGGTTCGTGCCCGCCGACCTGATTTCCGCCGCGGAAAGGCCGGACGATGACTATCCCGTCGTGCTGATAACGGGGCGGCAGCTGGAGCACTGGCATACGGGCGCCATGACGCGCCGCGCCGGCGTGCTGGATGCGCTCGAGCCGGAACCGGTCTGCTCGATTCACCCGCTGGACCTTGCGGGACTCGAGGTGGCGCCCGGGGATGTCATTACGGTCGAGTCGCGGCGGGGAAAAATCTCTCTTTACGCGCGTGCCGACGAAGGCATCCCGCGCGGCGCGGTGTTCATCCCGTTCGCTTTCTATGAAGCTGCGGCGAACATGCTGACGAACCCCAAGCTCGACCCTTTCGGCAAGATCCCGGAGTTCAAGTACTGCGCGGTGAAGCTCACCCGGGGCGGAGAAGCCCCCGGCGACCCCGGGTACGGCAAGGGCAAGACGCTTGCCGAGATGTACGGCTGACCCCCAAGCCTGAACCGCGGCCGGGGTGGCGGCCGCTTCCCGCTTGACTTCTGTCAAGGGCGCGCGGCCCACCGCGCCGCTATAGTTGCGCGCGACGCATCCCTATAGTTGCGCGCGACGCATCCCTGCATTGAATTCCCATCACAGACTGGAGACACTTTCATGCCGTCCGATATCGAAATCGCCCAGGCAGCGACCATGCAGCGCATCAACAAGGTCGCGCTCGAAAAGCTGGGCATCGCGGAGGAACACCTCGAGCCCTACGGCCACACGAAGGCGAAAGTGTCGTTCGAGTACCTCGACTCGCTCAAGGACCGCAAGAACGGCAAGCTGATCCTCGTCACGGCGATCAGCCCCACGCCCGCGGGCGAAGGCAAGACCACCACCACGGTGGGCCTCGGCGACGCGCTCAACTACATCGGCAAGAAGGCGGTGATCTGCCTGCGCGAGCCCTCGCTCGGCCCGGTGTTCGGTGTCAAGGGCGGCGCCGCGGGCGGTGGCTATGCGCAGGTCGTGCCCATGGAGGACATCAACCTTCATTTCACGGGCGACTTCGGCGCGATCCAGCTCGCCAACAACCTGCTCTCGGCGCTGATCGATAACCACATCAACCACGGCAACGAGCTCGGCATCGACGTGCGCCGCATCCAGTGGAAGCGCGTACTCGACATGAATGACCGCGCGCTGCGCGATGTCACCGTCGCGCTCGGCGGCACGGCCAACGGCTACCCGCGCCAGGACGGCTTCGACATCGTGGTGGCCTCCGAAGTCATGGCCATCTTCTGCCTTGCAACTTCGATTGACGACCTCAAGAAGCGCCTCGGCAACATCGTCATCGGCTACACGCGCGACCAGAAGCCGGTGTGCGCGCGCGACCTCAACGCGCATGGCGCGATGACCGTGCTGCTCAAGGATGCACTCAAGCCCAACCTTGTGCAGACCCTCGAGAACAACCCGGCCTTCATCCACGGCGGGCCGTTCGCGAACATCGCCCACGGCTGCAATTCGGTGATCGCCACTCAGGCGGCGCTCAAGCTGTCCGACTACGTGGTGACGGAGGCCGGGTTCGGTGCCGACCTCGGCGCGGAAAAGTTCTTCGACATCAAGTGCCGCAAGTCGGGCCTGCGGCCCTCGGCCGCAGTCATCGTCGCGACGGTGCGCGCGATGAAGTACCACGGCGGCGCGGACCTCAAGACGATCACGACCGAGAACGTCGAAGCGCTCGCCAAGGGCATCGTCAACCTCGAGCGCCATGTGGAAAACGTGACCAAGAACTACGGCATCCCGAGCGTGGTTTCGATCAACAAGTTCACCAGCGACACCAAGGCCGAGCTCGACCTCTTGTACGAGCGCATGAAGAAGCTGGGCGTGCCGGTGGTGCTCGCCTCGCACTGGGGCGAAGGCGGCAAGGGCGCCTCCGAATTGGCCCACATTGTGGTCGGCCTGTGCGAGCAGAAATCGAACTTCAAGTACGTCTATGAGGACAGCGACACGCTCTGGGAAAAGGTCAACAAGATCGCCAAGACGATCTACCGGGCCTCCGAGGTTACCGCCGACACCAAGGTCCGCGCGCAGATCAAGAAGCTGCAAGAAGACGGCTACGGTCACTACCCGGTGTGCGTGGCCAAGACGCAGTCTTCCTTCTCGACCGATGCCTCGCTGCGGGGCGCCCCGGTGGATCACGTGGTCAACGTGCGTGAAGTGCGCCTGGCCGCGGGCGCTGAATTCGTCGTCATGGTCTGCGGAGACATCATGACCATGCCCGGCCTGCCGAAGATCCCGTCGGCCAACAAGATCGATATCGTCAACGGGAAGGTGGTCGGCCTGTTCTAGCGGACTTCGGTCAGGACGCTGGCGCAACCTTTGCAGAAACCGGGGGTTCCGCCGGCAGCGCCCGCCCGCGCTTGTCGGTGGGGTGCCATCCCATGATCGCCATCATGACGATGAACCCGATCACATGGGCCAGCGCCACGGCAGAGCCCTCGGCGGGTTCCGAGTCCGAGTAGAATTCGCGCACAACAAAAGGAGGAGGTTGGCGGCGATGGAAATGCTCTATACAACGGAATTCTGGGTGGGCCTGATGAAGATCATCGGCATCAACATCGTCCTGTCCGGGGACAATGCCGTCGTGATCGCGCTGGCCGCCCGCTCCCTGCCGCCGCACCAGCAGAAGAAGGCCGTCATTTACGGCGCGGGCGCCGCGATCCTCATGCGGATCGTGCTCACGATCTTCGCTGTGCAGCTGCTCACGCTCCCTTGGCTCAAGCTGGTCGGCAGCCTGCTGCTCTTCTGGATCGGCATAAAGCTGCTGGTGGAGGAAGAGGGCGACGAGGACATCGAGTCGAGCGACAACCTCATGGCCGCCATCAAGACGATCCTGATTGCGGACCTCGTAATGAGCCTGGACAACGTGATCGCCGTAGCCGCCGCAGCCGGCGGAAGCACGATGCTCCTCATCCTCGGGCTTGCGATCTCGATCCCGCTGGTCATCTTCGGCGCGACGATGCTCCTCAACCTCATGGAGCGTTACCCGGTGATCATCACCATCGGCGCCGCCCTGATCGGTCTTGTGGCCGGCGAAATGCTGGTGACGGACCCGGCGCTCAAGGACTGGCAGGCCAGCTCGGGCATGACCTTCGACCAGGACGGCAAGCCCCGGGTGGGCGGGCTGTCGCTCGAGCTGATCGCCGGCGTGCTGGGGGCGATCCTGGTCGTCGTGTGGGGAAAATGGCTCTCGGGCCGAGTCGAAGAGCGCAAATCTGCCAGGCGCGCGGCGCGGGCCGCGCAACCGCCCGAATCTTGACCGCAGTCAAGCGAGATCCAGGGCGGCATAAACACAATGGAGGAAGCGAGTGCCTCGGCAGAGGGCTGCGAGCCCGGCCTGCCGAAACGGACACTCGCAGACCAAGGAGACTGAAATGAAGAAAGACCTCAAGCACGCAGTGCGTGCCGCGCTCGCGGCCGCCGTCCTGGCAATCTTCCCGTTCTCTTCCCATGCCGCATGGGAGCCGACCAAGACAGTCGAATTCATCGTGCCCGCCGGCATCGGCGGCGGCGCCGACCAGATGGCCCGCATCGTCCAGTCGATCATCGCCAAGAACAACCTCATGAAGCAGTCGATGGTCGTGGTCAACAAGGGCGGCGGCGCTGGGGCGGAAGGTTTCCTCGACGTGAAAGGCGCCAAGGGCGACCCGCACAAGATCATCATCACGCTGTCGAACCTGTTCACCACGCCTCTCGCAACCGGCGTGCCGTTCAACTGGCGCGACCTCACGCCGGTGCAGATGATGGCGCTCGACCAGTTCGTGCTTTGGGTCAACGCAGAGACGCCGTACAAGACGAGCAAGGACTTCATCAACGCCGGCAAAGCCAGGAGCGGAGACCAGCTCAAGCGCTTCAAGATGGCCGGCACCGGCTCGAAGCAGGAAGACCAGATCATCACCGTCGCAATCGAGCAGCAGACCGGCCTCAAGTTCACCTACATCCCGTTCAAAGGCGGCGGCGACGTGGCCGTGCAGCTCGTGGGCAAGCACGTCGACTCGACGGTCAACAACCCGATCGAGGCCGTGGCCCAATGGCGCGCCGGCAAGCTGCGTCCGCTTTGCGTGTTCGACCCCAAGCGCATCCCTTACAAGGCCAAGGTCACGGAGACGATGGCGTGGTCGGACATTCCGACCTGCAAGGAGCAGGGGCTCGACGTGGACTACCTGATGCTGCGCGGCATCTTCATGGCCTCGGGCGTGACGCCGGACCAGGTGCAGTACTACACCGATCTCCTCAAGAAAGTGCGCGAGACGCCCGAGTGGAAGGACTTCATGGAAAAGGGCGCCTTCAACCAGACCGCGCTTGGTGGCAAGGAGTATGCGGACTGGGTAGCCAAGGAAGAGGCTCGCCACGTGATGCTCATGAAGGCCGCCGGCTTCATCACGACCGGGAAATAACGACAATAGCCGTCCCGGCTCGGCCGGGCGTGGCCAGGGAGGGCCCGCATGACTGAAGGAACCAGTGCCAAGGCCGCGATCAAGACGCGGACCATGGAGATCGCGGTCGCGATCTTCATTCTCCTGTGCGGCGCGATCGTGATCTACGATTCCGCCCGGCTTGGCGCCAAATGGGGCGAGGACGGACCCGAGGCCGGTTACTTCCCGTTCTACATCGGGGCGATCCTCTGCATCGCCAGTGTGGTCAACCTGATGAGCGCGCTCGCGGCGGCGAGGCGCGACCACACCAATTTCGTCGAGCTCGGCAAGCTGAAGCTGGTTTTCTCGGTGCTGGCTCCCACGGTGGTCTACGTGGCCATGATCAGCCCGCTCGGGCTCTACCTGGCCTCGACGCTGTTCATCGCTTTCTTCATGCGCTGGCTCGGCAAGTACCCGTGGTGGCTCGTGGGCGCGGTGAGCATCGGCAACAGCGTCGTCTTCTTCCTCGTGTTCGAAGTGTGGTTCAAGATCCCGCTGCCCAAGGGGCCGCTCGAAGCCGCGCTTGGGTTGAACTGACATGGAGGAAATACAGTCGCTGATGCAGGGCTTCGCGATCGCCCTGTCGCTCAAGAACATCCTCCTCATGTTCGCCGGGGTGATCCTCGGGGTGATCATCGGCGTGCTCCCGGGACTGGGCGGCGCGAACGGTGTCGCCATTCTGCTGCCGCTGACGTTCTCGATGGCGCAGAGTCCCGGCGGCACGACCTCCGCGATCATCCTGCTCTCCTGCATCTACTGGGGCGCGCTCTTCGGCGGTGCGATCACCTCGATCCTGTTCAATATCCCCGGGGAGCCCTGGTCGGTGGCAACGACGTTCGACGGTTATCCGCTCGCGCAGAAGGGGCGCGCCGGGGAAGCGCTGACTGCCGCGTTTACCTCGTCGTTTGTCGGGGCGCTGATCGCGGTGGTCATGATCACCTTCCTGTCGCCGGTGGTGGCCAGGTTCGCGCTCGAGTTCGGCCCGCCGGAATTCTTTGCCGTCTACCTGCTCACGTTCTGCGCGTTCGTCGGGATGAGCAAGGAGGCGCCGTTCAAGACCATCGCGGCAATGATGCTCGGCTTTGCGTTGGCTGCGGTCGGGACCGATCCGGTCACTGGAAGCCTGCGGCTGACTTTCGGCCAGACCCATTTGCTCAGCGGGTTCGACTTCCTCGTGGCGGTGATCGGCCTGTTCGGCATCGGCGAAATCCTGCTGACGCTCGAAGAAGGCCTGGAGTTCCGCGGCACCAAGGCAAAGATGAACATGCGTGTCGTGCTCGACACGTGGCGGGAATTGCCGAAGTACTGGTTGACCTCGATCCGCTCCTCGGCCGTCGGATGCTTCATGGGCATCGTGCCCGGCGGCGCGACGCCCGCATCGTTCATGAGCTACGGCGTTGCGCGGCGCTTTTCGAAGGACGGCGACAAGTTCGGCACCGGGATGGTTGAGGGCGTGGTCGCCCCCGAGACCGCCGCGCACGCCGCGGGCACCTCGGCATTGCTGCCCATGCTCACGCTGGGCGTGCCCGGTTCACCCACCGCGGCGGTGTTGCTCGGAGGACTGCTCATCTGGGGCCTGCAGCCCGGCCCGCTGCTCTTCGTCGAGCAGAAGGACTTCGTGTGGGGGCTGATCGCAAGCATGTATCTCGGCAACATCGTCGGCCTAATCGTCGTACTGACCTGCGTCCCGCTTTTCGCGGCGATCCTGCGCATCCCCTTCGCGATTGTGGCGCCGGTCATCATGGTGATCTGCGCGATCGGCGCCTACACGGTGCACAACTCGATTTTCGATGTGTGGATGATGGTCGTCTTCGGCGTGATCGGGTACGTGTTCAAGAAGCTCAATTACCCTCTTGCGCCGCTGGTGCTCGCCATCGTGCTGGGCGATCGAGCAGAGGCTTCGTTCCGCCAGGCCATGCTGGTTTCGCAGGGCGACATGAGGATCTTTTTCTCGACGCCGCTGGTCGGCGGCCTCACGGGACTCGCGCTCTTCCTGCTGCTGTGGCCCATGGTGAGCGCCGCGGTGGCGCGCATGAAGCGCGCGCCGGGAGCCTAGCGCGCCGCGTGAAGCCGGGCGCCGCGTACTTCTCGACTAAGCCTCGGCGCCGAGCTTCTGCTTGAGGCGCGAAAGCGTCTCGGGCGTGAGGTTCAGGTAGGCCGCCAGTTCCTTCTTCGGGATGCGCCCGGTCAGCTCAGGGTGCTTTCTCTGGAAGCGCAGCAATCGCCCGGGGGCGTCGAGCAGGTGAAGCGTGATCGTGTGCGCCATGACCTCGGACATGAGCTTCATGACCTCGTACTCGAAGCGCGACTTCACCGAAGGGCGGCGCTCGAGGAAGTCGACCCACTGCGGCATGGTGATCTTGGCGGTGCGGACCTTGGTCACGCCGACGATCGAATAGGGCACCGGCGTCTTCAGCCGCCACGCCGCGTAGGACGTGTCCATGTCGGCCTCGGCTGCGAATCGCAGGATCATCTCGTGGCCCTCGGCATTCGACACCACCCGCTTCAGCATGCCGTCGAGCACGAAGAACTGCTCCATCTCGGTGTCGCCCTGGCGCACGAGCAGCTCGCCCTTGCCGAAGTCGGCGATCTCGAGCAGGGGCTCGAGCTCATCCCACTCGGCGTGCGACATCTTGCCGAGGATGAGGCTCTGCCTGAGCTGGAGACGGACGGTATTGCTCTGAGGGTGGTTCGCTATCGAGGCCATTGCGGCTGCAGTGCGGCGAAACTTGGAGCATATGGACTAATCGGGGATTCTAGTCCAAAAAACCTTGACCTCAGTCAAGGTTGCGCGAGGGGTGGCTCCCTACCATTGTTCCCCCCGCACTCGCAGCTCGCGCGACCTGGGCTGGCGGGCATTCCGGAAGCACATCAAAGGAGACAACAATGGGTTCTGCGGAAACGCGAGTCGCAGACGATGTCAAACAGGCCAGCGGCCAGGTTGCGCAGGCGACCGACGGATTCCACCTGGTCATCGATGCGCTCAAGCTGAACGGCATCGACACGATCTTCGGACTGCCGGGCATCCCGATCACCGACTTTGCCCGCAAGGCGCAAGCCGAGGGCATGCGGGTAATTTCCTTCCGCCATGAGCAGAACGCGGGCAACGCTGCTGCTATCGCCGGCTACATGACGCAGAAGCCCGGCATCTGCCTGACCGTGTCGGCGCCAGGATTCCTCAACGGGCTGACCGCGTTGACCAACGCGACGACCAACTGCTTCCCGATGATCCTCATCAGCGGATCGAGCGAACGCGAGATCGTCGACCTGCAGCAGGGCGACTACGAGGAGATGGACCAGCTCGCGATTGCCAAGCCCCTGTGCAAGGCGGCCTTCCGCGTGCTGAACGCCGAAGACATCGGCGTGGGTATCGCGCGCGCGATCCGGGCCGCCGTGTCCGGCCGCCCGGGCGGGGTCTACCTGGACCTTCCGGCCAAGCTGTTCGCCCAGAGCATGGATGCGCAGGCAGGCAAGGCATCGCTGATCGAGGTCGTCGATCCGGCGCCGCGGCAGATTCCAGGTGCCGATGCCGTCAAGCGCGCCATCGACCTGCTCAAGGGCGCGAAGAAACCGCTCATCGTGCTGGGCAAGGGCGCCGCGTACGCGCAGGCGGATGACGCAATCCGCTCGCTCATCGAGAAGACCGGAATCCCGTACCTCCCGATGTCCATGGCGAAAGGCTTGCTGCCGGACACACACCCGCAATCGGCTTCGGCGGCGCGTTCCTACGTGCTGCCCGAGGCGGACGTGGTGATGCTGGTCGGCGCGCGCCTCAACTGGCTGCTTTCGCACGGCAAGGGCAAGACGTGGGGCGGCAAGACCCATAAGGACTGGGGCGGGCAGAAGTTCATCCAGGTCGACATCTCGCCGCAGGAAGCGGACAGCAACGTGCGCATCGATGCCCCGCTGGTCGGCGACATCGGATCCTGCGTGTCGGCGCTGCTCTCGGGCATCGGCGCCGGATGGGCCAAGCCGCCCTCCGAGTGGACTGGCGCGATCGCGGAGCGCAAGAACAAGAACATCGCCAAGATGGCGGAGACGCTGGCGAAGGATCCGTCGCCGATGAATTTCCACAGCGCGCTGAACGTGGTGCGCGACATCGTCAAGGCCAACCCGGATGCCATCCTGGTCAACGAAGGCGCCAACGCGCTCGACTTCACGCGCAGCATCGTCGACATGTACAAGCCACGCAAGAGGCTGGACGTGGGCACCTGGGGAATCATGGGCATCGGCATGGGCTTTGCCGTTGCGGCTGCCGTGGTCAGCGACCACCCGGTGATCGCGATCGAAGGTGACAGCGCTTTCGGCTTCTCGGGCATGGAAGTGGAGACCATCTGCCGCTACAACCTGCCGGTGTGCGTGGTGGTCATGAACAACAATGGCGTCTACGGTGGAATGGACGTGAATCCGACCGGGGGTCCCGATGTCGCGCCCACCGTGTTCGTGAAGGGTGCGCGTTATGACAAGCTGATCGAGGCCTTCGGCGGCGTGGGCGTGCATGCCACGACGCCAGCAGAGCTGCGCAAGGCCATGGAAGAAGCGATCAGCTCGCGCAAGCCCACGCTCATCAACGCCGTCATCGATGAAGCCGCCGGCACCGAAAGCGGCCGCATCACGAGCCTGAATCCGCAAAGCGCGAAGAAGAAATAATCAAACTGCAAGCGAGGCAGCGGGCTTTTCGCTGCCGGGGAATTTTTGGAGAACAGCATGGAAGCACTCAAAGGAGTCCGCATTCTCGACATGACCCACGTGCAGGCCGGGCCGACGTGCTCGCAGCTGCTCGCGTGGATGGGCGCGGACGTCATCAAGTTCGAGCCGCCGCAGGGCGATGCAACGCGCGGCCAGCTGCGCGATGTCCCGAACGCCGACAGCCTGTACTTCACCATGCTCAACTGCAACAAGCGCTCGATCACGGTGAACATGAAGTCCGAGGAGGGCAAGACGGTGTTCGTCGACCTTCTCAGGAAGTGCGACATCGTGATGGAGAACTTCGGCCCGGGTGTACTCGACCGTTTCGGTTTCACGTGGGAGAAGATCCACGAGATCAACCCGAAAATCGTCATGGGCTCGATCAAGGGCTTCGGCTCCTCGGGTCCGTATGCTGATTTCAAGGCCTACGAAAACGTTGCGCAGGCCATGGGCGGGGCGATGAGCACGACCGGCGTGCCCGACGGTGCCCCGTTCGTGACCGGCGCTCAGATCGGCGATTCGGGCACCGGGCTGCACCTGGCCATCGGCCTGCTGGCGGCGCTTCACCAGGCCAATCGCACCGGCGAAGGACAGTACGTCGAGGTGGCGATGATGGATGGCGTGATGAACCTGTGCCGGGTCAAGTTCCGCGACCACCAGCGCCTCACACGCGGGGCGCTGCCGGAATACTCGGTGCCGACCTATCAGGGCATGGGCGATGTGCCCCGCGCAGGAAACGACTCCGGCGGCGGGCAGCTCGGCAACGCGATCCACTGCAAGCCCCATGGCGCAAACGACTGGCTGTATGTCGTGGTCCAGGAAGCTGTGTGGAATGCGCTCGCGAAGCGCATCGGCCCCGACCTCGGCATGCCCGACCTTGTCAACGATGCGCGCCTTTCGAGCATCGCCGAGCGGCGCAAGAACCAGAACCTGCTTTGGGCGCTGCTGAACAAGTTTGCGTCCGCGTACACCAAGCGCGAGTTCATGGCGATCCTGAATCCGCTGGACGTGCCGTGCGGTCCGATCATGTCGACCGAGGACCTGGCCACCGACGAGCATATCCGCGGGAGGCAGATGTACGTCGAGCTCGACCATCCCCAGCGCGGGAAGTGGTGGAACGTCGGCATGCCGATCAAGCTTTCCGCTTCGCCGGCGAAAATAGAACGCAGCCCGCTGCTCGGCGAGCACACCGACGAAGTGCTCAAGCAGGTGCTCGGCTATGACGACGCCAGGGTCGGCGCGCTGAAGCAGGCCGGCGCCCTTTCCTCACCTCCCAAGAAGGCGGCCTGAAATGAAGATCGCGATCATCGGCCAGCAGGATTTCGGCAAAGCCGTCCTCGAGGCATTCCTGAAGCGCGGCGATACGGTTGCCGGCGTATTCTGCGCGCCGGAAAAGCCGGGCGCGCGCCCCGACGCACTGAAGGTTGCTGCCCAGGAGAAGGGCGTGCCCGTCTTCCAGTTCCCTTCGCTCAAGACGCCTGAAGCGCACGAGAAGCTCAAGGAACTCGATGTCGACATCGGCATCATGGCGTTCGTCCTGCAGTTCGCCCCGCGGGAATTCGTGAAGATCCCGAAAAAGGGAACCATCCAGTACCACCCATCGCTGTTGCCGAAATTCCGCGGCCCCTCTTCGATCAACTGGCCGATCATCAAGGGCGAGACGAAGACGGGACTGACGATCTTTCGCCCGAATGACGGCCTGGACGAAGGCGAGGTAATCCTGCAGAAGGAAACGCCGATCAGTGCGGATGACACGCTGGGCACCGTGTACTTCGAGCGGCTGTTCCCGATGGGTGTCGAAGCGATGCTGGAGGCCGCCGACCTCGTGCATTCCGGCAAGCACCGCGAGACTGTGCAGGACGAGTCGCAGGCGAGCTATGAAGGCTGGTGCCGCGAGGCCGAAGCGAAGGTCAGCTGGGCCAGCCACGTCGACTTCGTCTACAACCTCATCCGCGGCTGCAACCCCGCGCCCGGCGCGTGGACGACGCTCAATGGAGTCAAGCTGCAGATCTTCGATGCGAGGAAGCACACGGTGCGTACTTTCGGCACGGTCAAGGGCAAGATCGGCGAAGTCTCCGAAGTCGGGCCGCAAGGCTTCTCGGTGACCGCGCAGGGCGGCCGCATCGAGATCCTCAAAGCGAAGCTGGGCGACGGCAAGAAGGTCTCCGGTGCTGAACTCGCAACTTCCGCCGCAATCAAGCAAGGCACCTTGCTAGGCACGTAATCGCGCATTGCTGGCGTTTCTTCCGGCAAGGGCGCCCCGGAGGCGCGCGCTTGCGCGCCCAGTTTTCCCCAAAAATTTGACGTTGCTTACACTTAACTGTAAGAATGACGATTAGGCTCCTGTTTTCTGGGGGGTTGTCCGGGGCCAAGTCGTCATTTCAGGGGGAGAGGGCCAGAATAGCGCGTCGATTCCAGCCGATCTCCAGCCGTTTACGCGTGCCGGCAGGGCTGGGTAAGGGTGGATTTCCACTTGAATACACTGGGAAATCGTCTGTATTCCGCTGCGCAGAGCGCGTAAAGTTTTGCCGACCCGTTCGCCCGCCCCGACAGCCAAGAATAAGACGAGGGAGAGCCCATGAAATCCGGCTTCTGGAAGACCGATTGGTTCTTCGGCCTCGCGGTCGCGCTGGTGCTATTGCTGGGCGGCAATAGCGACCTGATGCAGAGCCTGGAGCGCAAGGCGTACGACATGGGAATGATGGCTTCCTCCCGTGCGCCGCTCGACCGCATTGCCGTGATCGCGATCGACGATGCGTCGGTCACGAATCTCGGCCGCTGGCCCTGGTCGCGCGAAATCCACGCGAAGATGACGGACATCCTCGCCGGGGCCAACGCCAAGGTGATCGGCAACACGGTGTTCTTCACCGAGCCCCAGGTGGATCCCGGCTACCAGTACATCGTCAAGCTGCTCGCTGCGGCGGGCGGCAATGTCCCCGCAGTCGCTCCGGTCGATGCAGGCGTGACCTCGCCTCCACCCGGCGCGATCGTCGATGCCGCCAACCCGGCCGCTCCGCCGCCCAGCGGTGAGCTTGCCCAGTTCGTGGCCGTGCTGCGCGAGGCCGAAACCGCGCTCAACACCGACCGCAGGCTCACTGACAGCTTCGAGCGCGCGAGGAACGTGCTCCTGCCGATGTTCTTCACGCTGGGCGACCCGCGCGGCAAACCGGACAAGCCGTTGCCCGAGTACGTGACGCGCAACGCGATCGGCGGGATGCAGAGCGCGCAGGACAGCCTTCCGTTGCCGACTTCGGTGGTGCAGATCCCGATCGAGCCGCTTGGCAAGGCTGCGGTCGGCCTCGGCCACCTGAACGCCAACCCCGACGTGGATGGCGCCATCCGCACTGAACCGCTCGTGCTGCTGCATTTCGACAAGTTCTACCCCTCGCTTTCGATGATGATTGCCGCGCGCAGCCTTAACCTCGGGCCCGGCGACATCAAGGTCCGGCTAGGCGAAGGCGTGTCGGTGGGCAAGCTCAGGATCGCCACCGATCCAGCACTGCAGATGCACACCTACTTCTACAAGGATCGCGACGGCCGGCCCGCTTTCCAGCAGGATTCCTTCTTCGACGTCTATACGGGGAAAATCGACGCGGCGAAAAAGTATCGCGACAAGATCGTCCTGATCGGCGCGACCGCGACCGGCGTGGGGACAGCTTCGGTCACTCCTGTTTCCCCGGCGATGCCGCCGGTGATGACCCTGGCGCACTCGGTCTCGTCGATCCTGCAGGAGCATTTTTTCGTCGCTCCGTCCTGGGGCGGCCTGGCCGAAAAGGCGGTGTTCCTGCTGGTCGCGCTCTACTTGGTCGTCCTGCTGCCGCGCCTGGCCGCCGGTCCCGGCGCGGCGATGACCGCGGGCATCCTCGCGGCCTTGCTGGCCACCCACTTCGTGCTCATGACCACCCAAGGGCTGTGGATCCAGCTGATGGTGCCGTGCGCGCTTCTGGTCATCGGGCACGTGGCGCTGGTCACCAAGCGGTTCATGATGACCGAGCGGGCGAAGGTCAAGTCGGACGAAAGCTCTGCCGAGTCCAACCGCATGCTGGGGCTCGCATACCAGGGGCAGGGCCAGCTCGACATGGCCTGGGACAAGTTCCGCCTAGTTCCCCTGTCCGATCCCCTCATGGACAACCTCTACAACCTCGCCCTCGACTTCGAGCGCAAGCGCCAGTTTGCCAAGGCCGAGGGGGTTTTCAGCCACATGGCGGGGCACAACCCGAAGTACCGCGACATCGAAAGCAAGCTCTCTCGCGCCAAACAATTGTCCGAAACCGTTATGCTCTCGGGAGGCGGCGGTGGGAAGACCAACACCAGCATCCTGGGAGACGGCGGCTCGGTCGAAAAACCGATGCTTGGCCGTTATCAAATCGAAAAAGAGCTGGGCAAGGGCGCAATGGGCGTTGTTTATCTTGGCAAGGACCCGAAAATCGGCCGCGTCGTGGCGATCAAGACCATGGCGCTCGCCCAGGAGTTCGAAGCCGACGAGCTGGCGGAGGTGAAGGAGCGGTTTTTCCGCGAGGCGGAAACCGCGGGGCGGCTCGCACACCAGAACATCGTCACGATCTACGATGCGGGTGAAGAGCACGATCTCGCCTATATCGCAATGGAACTGCTCAAGGGCGGCGACCTGGCGCCTTTTACCAAGGCGGGGGCGCTGCTGCCGATCGACAAGGTGGTCTCGATCATTGCCCGCACCGCGGATGCGCTTGGCTATGCCCACAAGCAGAGCGTTGTCCATCGCGACATCAAGCCGGCGAACATCATGTATCACCTCGAGAGCGATACGGTGAAGGTGACCGATTTCGGCATCGCCCGATTGACCGACAGCTCCAAGACCAGGACTGGCATGGTTCTAGGCACCCCTTCCTACATGTCGCCCGAGCAGCTGGCCGGCAAGAAAATCGACGGCCGCTCGGATCTGTTCTCTCTGGCCGTGAGCTTCTACCAGATGCTGTGCGGCCAGCTGCCGTTCGAAGGCGACTCGATGGCCAGCCTGATGTTCATGATCTCGAGCCAGCCGCCGACCGACATCCTGAGCATCAATCCCGCGGTGCCAGCAGGTATAGTTGCGTTTCTTGATCGCGCAATGGACAAAGAGCCGGCCAACCGTTTCCAGACCGGCGAAGAATTTGCGGCAGCCGTGCGCAAAGCAGCCACCGGTGCAGCCCAACCCGCCTACGAATCCGCGACAAGCGGGGTCGACATCCAACTCTAAGCCCCTGAATGGACCTTTCCCAAATACTCGAGATCACCAGCGCCACCGACCCGGGAATGGTGCGTTCGCACAACGAGGATTCGATCGCATCGGATCCGGCCAACGGGCTCATGGTCCTTGCCGACGGCATGGGCGGATACAACGCGGGCGAAGTGGCCAGCGGAATGGCCACGACGGTGATCACCACCGAGATCGCGCAGGTGCTCGCCAACGTGCAGCCCTACGAACTCGACGACAAGAACGAAGTGGTCGCGACGCGCATCGTGCGCGAGCAGATCATGAAGGCGAACACGTCGATCTACCAGGCGGCGCAAAGCCAGCCCCAGTACTCGGGCATGGGCACCACGCTCATCGTGGCCCTCTTCTACGACAACAAGGTGATGGTCGGCCACCTCGGCGACTCGCGTGTGTACCGGATGCGCGACGGCGAATTTACTCAGGTGACACGCGACCACTCGCTGCTTCAGGAACAGATCGACTCGGGGCTGATCACCGCCGAGCAGGCCAAGACCGCCGCGCACAAGAACCTGGTCACAAAGGCCCTGGGCATCGACCCGACAGTCGAGCCGGAAATCCACGAGTACGAAGTGCTGGTGGGCGACATCTTCCTGCTGTGTTCCGACGGCCTGTGCGACATGGTGTCCGACGAGGACATCGGCATGACGCTGTCGATGCTCGGCGGCAACCTCAAGCTCGCCACGCAGCAGCTTGTGCAGATGGCAAACGACAACGGGGGCCGCGATAACGTGTCAGTTATACTCGTGCGAGTCCTCAAGGAGTATCCGGCTGCGCGGGGCGTCATGTCCAAGTTCTTTGCGTGGTTAAAATAACCTTTCGGGGTCTGTTATGGCGAAACTGATTCTCAGCATGGATGGTCTGGTGCTCAAGGAGATCCCCTTGACGAAGGAGCGCACCACCATCGGACGCAAACCCCACAACGACATCCAGATCGACAACCTCGCGGTGAGCGGCGAGCACGCCGTGATCGTCACGATCCTGAACGACTCGTTCCTTGAAGACCTCGGCAGCACCAACGGCACACTGGTCAACGGCAACACGGTCAAGAAGCATTTCCTGCAGAACAGCGACGTGGTCGAGCTCGGGAAGTACAAGCTGAAGTACATCGCCGAGCCCGGCGCAGCGCAGCCCGCGGAGAAAGCCGATTTCGAGAAGACCATGGTGCTGCGGCCTTCGGCCATGCGCGCCGCGGCCGAGCAGGCCAAATCGATGGCGGCTGGCGGCGGTGGCCAGCCCCAGGCCGCGGAGGCCGCGAGGGTGGCTGCGCTCCAGTCCGTGGGCACTGCCGCGCAAGCAGCCGGCATCGCCGAAAAGCCGGCTCCGGCGCCCGCTGCGCCTCCGCCGCCGGCGCCCGCTGCGCCTCCGCCGCCGGCCCCCGCGCGGCCCGCGCAGCCGCTCG
>CAZZDV010000013.1:0-6869 GCA_964652785.1 uncultured Bordetella sp. | reverse complement strand
CCGGCGCCCGCTGCGCCTCCGCCGCCGGCCCCCGCGCGGCCCGCGCAGCCGCTCGGTGCCATCCAGCTTATCTCCGGTGCGAGCGCGGGCAAGGAGCTCGAGCTCACGAAACCGCTTACCACGCTCGGCAAGCCGGGCGTGCAGGTCGCCGTCCTCACGCGCAGGCCGCAGGGCTATTTCATCACCCACGTGGAAGGCGCGAACCACCCGAGCGTCAACGGCCAGTCGATCGGCACCGCTCCCCATGCCCTCAAGGATCACGACCTCATCGAGCTGGCCGGCGTGAAGATGGAATTCTTCATCAAGACTTGAGCACTGCAGGCGAGCCTCCGCCTGCCGGAGAATGAGTGAAACAGCACCTGGTCCGGATCGTCATTGGTCTGGCTGTAGTCCTCTTATTCATCGGGCACGCAGCTAAGTTCTACGAAGTCGGGATCGTCTCCCGGCTGGACCACATCGTGTACGACGCCCGGCTGCGGCTCACGATGCCGGGCGGGATCGACGAGCGCATCGTGATTCTAGATATCGACGAGAAGAGCCTGCAGGAGGTCTCGCGCTGGCCCTGGCCGCGTGACGTGATGGCCGACCTCGTGACAGAGCTGTTCGACCGGCACCAAGTCGCGATCCTCGCGTTCGACATCGTCTTCGCCGAGCCCGACTACAGTTCCGGGATCAAGAAGCTGGACGAGCTGGCGGGCAAGGACCTCAAGCAGGTCCCCGCATTCACCGAGGCCTACGAAAAGCTGCGGCCGCAGCTCGACAACGACAGGCTGTTCGCGACGGCCATGAAGGGCCGGCCGGTGGTGCTCGGCTACTACCTCAACAACGACAGGGACGCGAAAGAGATCGGCGCGATCCCCGAGCCGGTCCTGCCGCGTGGAACGTTCGGCGGCCGGAACATTGCGTTCACGACGTGGGCCGGCTACGGCGGCAACCTGCCCGAGTTCCAGAAGAACGCGGCCAATGGCGGGCATTTCAACCCGCTCGTCGACTTCGACGGCGTGGTTCGCCGCGTCCCGATGATCGCGGAGCACGAAGGCGCGTACTACGAAGCCCTTTCGCTCGCCGTTATGCGAACGCTGATGGGCTTTCCGAAAGTGGAGCCCGGGTATCCGAGCGACGGGGTGATGAGCGGGAACTACGGCGGGCTCGAGTGGCTGAAGGTCGGCCAGCTCGTCATCCCGGTGGACGAAACCGCAAGCGCGCTGATCCCGTATCGCGGCGGAAAATTCAGCTTCAAGTACCTCTCGCTCTCCGACGTGGTCAAGGGTCGCGTCCCGCCCGGCTCGCTCAAGGGCAGGATCGTGCTGGTGGGCACCACGGCGCCCGGTCTGCTTGACCTTCGCTCCACGCCGGTGGACAAGGTTTACCCGGGTGTGGAGGTGCACGCCAACCTCATCGCGGGGATGCTCGACCAGTCGATCAAGCAGAAGCCGCCCTACATCCTCGGCGCCGAAGTAATCCTTCTCCTGATCGGAGGGATCACGCTTGCGATGCTCATGCCCATGCTCAGCGCGCTGCGGGCCGTGATCTTATCGATTGCGGCACTGGCACTGATCATCGGGCTCAACATCGTAGTCTGGATCGAGGGCGGCACGGTCCTTCCGCTTGCTTCGTCCCTGCTCATGACCGTAATGCTTTTCACCATCAACATGGCCTACGGTTACTTTGTCGAATCCCGCTCCAAGCGCCAGTTCACCGAGCTGTTCGGTCAGTACGTGCCGCCCGAGCTCGTCGACAAGATGGCCGAGGATCCGGAGAAATACACCATGGAAGGTCGCAGCGAGCAGTTGACCGTGCTCTTTTCGGACATCGTCGGGTTCACCTCGATTTCCGAGGCGCTCAGCCCGAAGGACCTCTCGGCTTTCATCAACGAATATCTTACGTCGATGAGCCTCGTGATCAGGGAACGCCGCGGAACGCTCGACAAATATATCGGCGACGCGATCATGGCTTTCTGGGGTGCGCCGATGGCCGATCCCGAGCATGCCCGCCAGGGCGTCCTGGCCGCGCTGGCGATGCAGGTACGGCTGATCGAGATCAACGAGTTGATCGCGCCAAGGGGATGGCCTCCCATCCGCATCGGCATCGGGCTCAACAGCGGGACCATGAGCGTGGGCGACATGGGATCGAAGGTGCGCCGGGCGTATACCGTGATGGGTGACGCGGTCAACCTGGGCTCGCGCCTCGAAGGGCTGACGCGGGAGTATGGCGTGGGCGTCATCGTCGGCCAGGGCACTCGCGATCTCGTGAAAGACGGCGTGTTCCGGGAGCTCGACAAGGTCAAGGTGAAAGGCAAGGACGAGCCCGTGGCGATCTTCGAGGCGGTCGGTTTCGAGGGTGAGGTCGACGGGAAGGTTCTTGACGAGCTCAAGCTCTGGCAGCAGTTCCTGAAGCAGTATCGATCTCAGGATTGGGACCAGGCGGAGGTGTCCCTGCTGAACCTGACCCGGATGAATCCGGAGCACAAGCTCTACAAGGAATTCTCCATACGGCTCACCCAGATGCGAGCCGATCCGCCGGGGCCGGGCTGGGATGGCGTGACGACTTTCAAGACCAAATAGCGGTACGCCGCGCCTCAGGGTGGCGTGGCGGGCAAGCGAGGGGCGAACCAAGATTGCAAGCATCTGTCAGATCGCCCGCGATTTCCCAAGTTTGTCAGGCAAATCAGGGCTTTTATTGAATTGTGACCCGGGTCGGACTAGGATAGGCAGCCTGCATCAGGCGGCCCCAGGAATGCCCGGAATCGGAGGTTTGTGATGAGTGCGGTACTAAGCCAGCAATCCGTGCCGCAAGGCGACGTTCAAGCGCGACTTGCGTTCCAGAAGCAGCTCCAGGCCGTCACGAACAAGATCCACGCGACGAGCAACGTCGACGAAATCATGCTGGAGGTCAGCGCCGACATCTGCGCATTGTTCAATGCGGACCGGCTGACGATCTATTCGGTGGGCGAGGACAAGCAGTCGGTCATCTCGAAGTTCAAGACCGGCCTGAACTCGTTCAAGGACCTCAAGCTCCCGATCGCGGAGCACTCGATCGCCGGGTATGTCGCGCTGGCGAAGAAACCGATCAACATCAAGGACTGCTACGACGAGGCCGAACTCAAGGCGATCAACCCGAACCTGCGCTTCCTCCAGGAGGTCGACAAGCGCACCGGCTACCGCACCAAGCAGCAGCTCGTCGCGCCGGTGCTCGACCAGCAGAACAACGAGCTGATCGGCGTCATCCAGATCATCAACAACAAGGCCGGCGTGCCCTTCGGCGCGTTTACCGAGGAAGGCGTTTCCGAGATCGCCCAAACGCTTGCAATCGCCTTCAAGCAGCGCCAGAAGCCGCAGGTCGTCAAGACCAAGTATGACTACCTGATCTCCGACGCGATTCTTTCGGCCGGCGAATTCGATCTCGCGTCGCGTTCGGCTCGCAAGAAGGTCGTCGACATCGAGCAGGTCCTAGTCGACGAGTTCCAGGTCAAGATTCCCGCCATCGGCGCGGCACTGGCGAAATTCTTCAACGTGCCCTACGAGCCCTACAAGGCCGATCGCATCAAGCCGATGGACCTGCTCAAGAACCTGAAGCGCGAGTATGTAGACGCGAACCAGTGGCTACCGATCGACGACAGCAAGGAGGGCCTCGTCGTCGTGTGCCTCGATCCCGAGCGCATCCGCAGCTCGCGCATCGCCTCGAACGTATTTCCGAAAGCCAAGATCATTTACCGGGTCACCACGCAGAAGGAGTTCAAGGACACCTGCGATGCCTTCTACGGGGTGGAGGTCGACAACGGCGGCAACATCGACGACCTGCTCTCGAGTCTGGATTCCGAGGAAGGGATGGAAAGTGGCGAGGGATCCAATGACGAAGTCTCGGCGGCTGCGGACAACGAGCTCGTGAAGCTCGTCAACAAGATCGTCATCGATGCCTATAACCAAGGGGCCTCGGATATCCATATCGAGCCTTACCCCGGCAAGGCGAAGACCGAGATCCGATTCCGCCGCGACGGATCGCTTGCGCCTTACATCGAGGTGCCCGCGTCTTACCGCAGCGCGATCGTGGCGCGCTTAAAGATCATGTGCGATCTCGACATCTCGGAAAAGCGCAAGCCCCAGGACGGCAAGATCAAGTTCAAGAAGTTCGGGCCGCTCGACATCGAACTGCGCGTGGCCACGATCCCGACCACCGGGGGGGTCGAGGACATCGTGATGCGTATTCTCGCGGCAGGCGAGCCGATCCCCATCGACAAGCTGGGGCTGACGACGCGCAATAACGAAAACCTGAAGAACGCCGTTTCCAAGCCCTACGGCCTGTTTTTCGTCTGCGGTCCGACGGGTTCCGGCAAGACGACCACGCTGCACTCGGTGCTGGGATTCCTCAACACGCCGGACACCAAGATCTGGACCGCGGAAGACCCGGTCGAAATCACCCAGAAAGGACTGCGCCAGGTCCAGGTCAACAAGAAGGTCATGGACTTCGCGATGGTGATGAAGGCCTTCCTGCGCGCCGACCCGGACATCATCATGGTCGGCGAAATGCGCGATGCGGAAACCACGCACATCGGCATCGAGGCGTCGCTGACGGGCCACCTCGTGTTCGCCACCCTGCACACCAACTCGGCGCCGGAAGCGGTCATTCGCCTTCTCGACATGGGCATGGACCCGTTCAACTTTGCGGATGCGTTGTTAGGCATCCTCGCGCAACGCCTTGCGAAGCGCCTGTGCAAGTGCAAGGAGCCGTACACCCCGGGGCCGGACGAGCTCAAGGCGTTCATGAACGAGTACACGACCGACATGCGCCAGACCGATACCTGGAAAAAGGATCCCCAGGGCGAAGCGAAGAGGCTGTATGACTACTGGCTCAAGGAATACGGCAAGGATGGCAAGCTGACGTTCTACAAGGCCAAGGGATGTGACGCCTGCGGAGGCTCGGGCTACAAGGGCCGTGCCGGCCTGCACGAGCTGATGATCGCCTCCGATGCGGTGAAGAGGCTGATCCAGGAAAGGTCGCGCGTCACGGACCTTTTCGTCAAGGCGGTCGAGGAAGGCATGTCCACCCTCAAGATGGACGGCATGGACAAGGTGATGATGGGCCTGACCGACATGAAGCAGGTGCGCACGGTTTGCATCAAGTAGCAGGGCGGGGGCGCCAATGAGCAGCGCCATAGATAGTACCCAGGCCCTGCGGTTTTCCGGTGAGGCGGCGACGGTCGCGGACGACCTGGTCCAGCGGCTGGAGCAGCTCAACGCGATCGGCGCATCGCTGTCCGCCGAGCGCGACATCAACCGGCTGCTCGAGAGCATCCTGGTGGCCGCAAAGACCATCACTCGCGCCGACGGGGGCACGCTCTACCGCGTCGCCGAAGACCAGACCCTGCGCTTCGAGATCGTTCGCACCAGCTCGCTCAAGAACTATCTCGGCGGGACCACCGGCAACCCGGTGCCGTTCTACCCGATTCAGCTTTACCGCGACGGCAAGCCGAACCACAACATGATCGCCGCGCATGCCGCGCTCAGCGGCCAGACCATCAACGTCCAGGATGCCTATACCGCGGAGGGTTTCGACTTCACGGGGACGAGAGCCTTCGACGCCAAGACCGGCTACCGCTCGCAGTCGTTTCTCACGGTTCCGATGAAGAACCACGAGAACGAGATCATCGGGGTGCTGCAGCTCATCAACTCGATCCATCCGAAAACCGGCGAGATCCAGGCGTTTTCGTCCTCCGACGAGCGATTGGCAGAGTCGCTGGCTTCGCAGGCCGCCATCGCGCTCACCAACCGGATGCTGATCAACCAGCTCGAGGAGCTGTTCGAGTCGTTCATCAACCTCATGAACACGGCGATCGACGAGAAGTCGCCCTACACCGGCGGGCACTGCCAGCGCGTGCCGACGCTCACGATGATGCTGGCCGAGGCGGTGAACGAGACAAAGCAGGGGCCGCTCGAGAATTTCACGATGACCGACAAGGACCGCTACGAGCTCAAGATCGCGGGGCTGCTGCACGACTGCGGCAAGGTCACGACGCCGGTGCACGTGGTCGACAAGGCCACCAAGCTCGAGACGATCTACGACCGGATCCACCTCATCGACACGCGGTTCGAGGTGCTCAAGCGAGACGCGGAAATCGACTACCTCAAGAAGCGCCTCGAGCTCGCCCAGTCCGGGCGCGCCGACAACTCGGGCACGCTGGAAATGGCGCACAAGGAGCGCGTACGCCGCATCGATGAAGATCGCGCGTTCCTCCGTGCGTGCAACATCGGCGGCGAGGCGATGCGGGAGTCGGACATGGAAACCGTCCGGCGCATTGCAGAGTACCGCTGGACGGATGTCGCCGGCCATACGGCGAGCTTCCTCACCGAGGACGAGCTGAAGAACCTCACGATCCGGGCGGGCACGCTGACCCAGGAAGAGCGCCAGATCATCAATCACCATATCGTCGCGACGATCAAGATGCTCGAGGCCCTGCCGTGGCCGCGCCACCTCAAGAACGTGGCGGAATACGCGGGCGGGCACCACGAGAGGATGGACGGCAAGGGGTATCCGAAGGGCCTGAGCCGCGACCAGATGTCGGTCCAGGCGCGCGTCATGGGCATTGCGGACATCTTCGAAGCCCTGACCGCCAAGGACCGGCCATACAAGAAAGGAAAGACCCTTTCCGAGTCCCTCGAGATCCTCGGCAAGATGCGACTCAATGGCCACGTCGACCCGGACCTGTTCGACATCTTCGTGCGCCGCAAGGTGTACCTGCGCTACGCGGAGATGTTCCTGGACAAGGAGCAGATCGACACTGTCGAGGATACGAAGATTCCGGGCTACTCTCCCTGAGACCCCGCATCAGGAAATCTTGAAGATTTAGTTCCTGAACACCGCGTCCAGAGCGG
>CAZZDV010000012.1:34035-38002 GCA_964652785.1 uncultured Bordetella sp. | reverse complement strand
TCGTGTTCGTCATGCCCGGCGGGTTTGCGATGCTGCCGGTTCTCGCGTGGTGGCTCGATCGCCGCCGCCAGCGCAATCGCGTCCCGCCCCCCGCCGGCAACCTGCCACCCGACGCGGCTACCGAGCACCGCGCTCCCTAGACTTTCCAGTCGTAGTCGATGGTGAGCGGCGCGTGGTCGGAGAAGCGCTTCGTCTTGTAGATCGACTCCTTCCTGGCCGTGCCGGCCAATCCGGAGGTCGCGACGTGATAGTCGATGCGCCAGCCGACGTTCTTGTTCCAAGAATCGCCGCGGTTGGACCACCACGTGTACTGGTCAGGCTGGTTGTTGAGGCGCCGGAACACATCCACAAAGCCGATCTCGTCGAACACATGCGAGATCCAGGTGCGCTCCTCCGGGAGAAAGCCCGAGTTCTTCCGGTTGGAGCGCCAGTTGCGCAGGTCGATCTCCTTGTGCGCGATGTTCCAGTCGCCGCACAGCACGACCTCGCGCCCGCACTTGACCAGCGCTTCCAGGTGCGGCCTGACCTCCTCGAGGAAACGGAACTTGGCCAGCTGCCGCTCGGGCGAGCTCGAGCCCGAAGGGAAGTACACCGAGATCACGGCGAGGTTGCCGAAGCGTGCCTCGACGTAGCGGCCCTCGCGGTCGAACTCCTTGCTGCCGAAGCCGCGCTGCACGCTGTCGGGCTCGAGCCTGCTGTAGATGCCCACGCCGCTGTAGCCTCGCTTTTCCGCGAAGGAGAAGGCTGCGTGGTAGTTCTTCGGCGTGACGATCGAAGGCTCGAGATCGATCTCGTGCGCCTTCATTTCCTGCATGCACACGAAGTCGGCGCGCTGCGCCGGGAGCCATTGGTAAAACCCCTTGCGGGCAGCCGAGCGAATCCCGTTGACGTTGACGCTGATGACCCGCATGTCTAAGCAGGGGCTCCGCCCCCGCGCCCCCGTACGATTGGAGAAACGAAAACCCCGGCTTAACCGGCTAGCTGGAGGGAAAGCTGGCGACGCCCCCGTGCGCGGCGGACCATTTGGCCGGCTCGTTGAGGAATTTCTCGACCTCGTCGATCTGCGCCGTCTCGAGGTAGCCGCCTTTCTTGACCACCGCAAGCACGTCCCACCAGGTCGACAGGTAATGCAGCCGCACGTTGAGGTCGGCGAGGATCTTCTTCGACTCGGGGAAGATGTCGTAGTAGAAATTCACGTACACATGGTCGACCAAGGCGCCCGCATCGCGCAGCGCCTTGCAGAAGATCACCTTGGAGCGCCCGTCGGTGGTGAGGTCTTCCACGAGCAAGGTCCGCGCGCCCTCCTCGACGTGGCCTTCGATCTGCGCGTTGCGGCCGAAGCCCTTGGGCTTCTTGCGCACGTACTGCATCGGCAGGGCGAGGCGATCGGCAATCCAGGCCGCGTAGGGAATGCCGGCGGTTTCGCCGCCGGCGACGGTGTCGAACTGCTCGAATCCCACATCGCGCACCACGGTCGCGGCGGCAAACTCGATGAGCTGGCTGCGGATGCGCGGGTAGGAGATGAGCTTGCGGCCGTCGATATAGACCGGGCTGGCCCAGCCGGAGGTGAAGATAAACGGCTTTGCCTCGGAAAACAGCACTGCCTTCACTTCGAGGAGCATCTTGGCGGTGATCTCTGCGATCAGGGCCTTGTCGGTGAAAACCATGGGATTTGGCTGGTTTCGCGGCTTGATTCGCGAGGCGTGGGAGGTGTCCGGATTTTAACATCGCGAATCAATACGCCGGTCAACGCTTCCTCCTGCGAGCGCGTTTCTGGAGTCCGCCCGCGGTTGAGCAAGAAGCGCGAAAAGCGCAGAATGCACGGGCTATCGGCGAATCGGGGGGCAGGCATGTCGGCAATGATCAAAGCGCTTCTTCTTGTTGCGGCGGGACTCGTTCCCTTGGCGGCGCAGGGGCAGATCGTCAAGTGCGTCGGCAAGGACGGCAAGACCTACGTCGGCTCGACGCTGCCGCCGCAGTGCGCCGGCCAGGCCGTCGACCAAATGAACAAGCAAGGCCAGGTCGTGAAGCGCACCGACGCCATGCTGACGCCCGAGCAGCGCGCGGCGAAGGAGGCCGAGCAGCGCCTGAGCAAGGAGCGGGAAGCCGAGGTCGCGCGCAAGGAGAAGGAGGAGACGCGCAAGAACAAGGCTCTGCTCTCGACCTACGGCAGCGAGAAGGAGATCGAGGTGGCGCGCAGCCAGGCGCTGACCGACAACGAGAAAGCCGTCATCCAGGCGCAGGCCAAGATCGGCCAGATCGAGAAAGCCGGCACGACGATGAAGAAGGAACTCGAGTTCTACCAGGGCAAGAACAAGCCGCCCGCCAAGGTGATGCAGGACATCCAGAACAACGAGATCGACCTCAAGGCGCAGCAGGCGCTGCTCACCGCCAAGAAGAAGGAGGTCGAGGGGATCAACGCCCGGTACGATGAGGACAAGCGGCGCTACCTCGAGCTCACCAAGGGCTCGCCTGCGTCGGCCCCGACCGCGAGAAAGTAACCCGTCCAGGGGCGGGTGGCCCCGGCGCTCGAACGCAACCGCCCGGTCAGGTTCTGAGCGCCTGGCCCCCGAGCTTTTTCTTCAGCATCGCGTTGACCTGGGCCGGGTTGGCCTTGCCCTGGGTGGCTTTCATGACTTGCCCGACCAACGAGTTGAACGCCTTGTCCTTCCCGGCGCGGTAGTCCTCGACCTGCTTTGCGTTTGCCGCGAGCACCTCGTCGACCAGCTTCTCGATAGCGCCGGAATCCGAGATC
The DNA here is from genome assembly GCA_964652785.1 of uncultured Bordetella sp. Classification (GTDB taxonomy): domain Bacteria; phylum Pseudomonadota; class Gammaproteobacteria; order Burkholderiales; family SG8-39; genus SZAS-79. Next base: position 35,247 of record CAZZDV010000012.1, on the reverse strand, counting down.
TGTTTCAGGCCTTTGGCCTCGATGATCGCGTCGGCGGCGCCGGGGCCTTCGGCCTCCTTGCGCCACATCGCTTCGAAAACCTCCTTGGCGATCTTTCCTGAAATCGTCCCGTCGGCAATCCGCCGCAGCATGCCGCCGAGCGCGTCGGCCTTCAACGGGCTCTGGTCGATGTCCAGCCCGTCGCGGTTCAGGGCGGCGGCCAGCTCCCCGGTCTGCCAGTTGGCACAGTTCTTCGGCTCGGCGCGCGATTCGCGCACCAGCGTCTCGAAGTAGTCGGCGGCCTCGCGCGACGCGGTGAGCAAGGCGGCGGCGTAGGCCTCGAGGCCGAACTCGCGCGCAAACCTTTCGCGTTTCGGCTGCGGCAACTCCGGCAGCGCGGCGCGAATGCGCTCGATGTCGGCCTGCGCAATGACCAGCGGCATGAGGTCCGGGTCGGGGAAGTAGCGATAGTCGTGCGCGTCTTCCTTCGAGCGCATCGAGCGCGTCTCGTCGCGATCGGGATCGTAGAGGCGGGTTTCCTGTACCACGGTGCCGCCATCCTCGATCAGCTCGACCTGGCGGCGCGCCTCGTACTCGATCGCCTGCTCCATGAAGCGGAAGGAGTTGAGGTTCTTGATCTCGCAGCGCGTGCCCAGCGGCTCGCCGGCGCGACGGACCGAGACGTTGGCGTCGCAGCGGAAGGAGCCTTCCTGCATGTTGCCATCGCAGATGCCGATCCAGCGCACGAGCGAATGCAGCGCTTTTGCATACGCCACCGCCTCCTTCGACCCCCGCATGTCGGGCTCGGTGACGATCTCGAGCAGCGGCGTGCCGGCGCGATTGAGGTCGATGCCGGACAGTCCCTTGCTGAGCGCTCCGCGCGAACCTCTTGGCGCCTCGTGCAGGGACTTGCCCGCGTCCTCTTCGAGGTGGGCGCGCAGGATGCGCACGGTCTTCTCCTGTCCGTCGACTGCGATGCGCAGCGTGCCGTTTTGCACGACCGGCAGTTCGTACTGGCTGATCTGGTAGCCCTTCGGGAGGTCGGGATAGAAGTAGTTCTTGCGCGCGAACACCGAGCGCGGGCTGATCGTCGCGCCGATCGACAGGCCGAGCCGCACGGCGAATTCCACTGCCTTCGCATTCAGCACCGGCAACACGCCCGGCAAGGCGAGATCGACGGCAGAGGCCTGGGTATTCGGCGGCGCGCCGAACGCGGTCGACGCGCCCGAGAAG
>CAZZDV010000012.1:16141-34025 GCA_964652785.1 uncultured Bordetella sp. | reverse complement strand
CCCGAGAAGATCTTGCTCTCGGTGAGCAATTGCGCATGGGTTTCCAGGCCGACGACGATTTCCCAGCTCATCGCACGACCTGGATTTCAGCGTCGGGCGGCACCTGCTGGTGCCAGTCGGTCGCCTGCTGGAACTGGTGGGCGGCGTTCAGCAGCCGCGCCTCGGAAAAATAGGGGCCGATGACCTGCAGGCCCACCGGCAGGCCTTTCGCATCGAAGCCGCAGGGCACGCAGAGCCCCGGCAGGCCCGCGAGCGAAGCGGGAATGGTGAAGATGTCGCCGAGGTACATCTGAACCGGATCGTCGCTCATGGCGCCGATCTCGTAAGCGGTGGTCGGCGCGGCCGGCCCCATGATCATGTCGCACTGGGTGAAGGCTGCGGTGAAGTCCGCAGCGATCAGGCGGCGGATTTTCTGTGCCTGCAGGTAATAGGCTTCGTAGTAGCCGTGCGAGAGCACATACGTGCCGACCAGGATGCGCCGCTTCACCTCCGCCCCAAACCCTTCGCCCCTCGACTTGCAATACATCTCGTAGAGGTCGGCGTACTTGGCTGCGCGATGGCCGTAGCGCACCCCGTCGAACCGCGACAGGTTGGACGAAGCTTCGGCCGGTGCGAGCACGTAGTACGCGGGCACCGACAGTCGGGTGTTGGGCAGCGTGATCTCGACGCTTTTCGCCCCCTGGCTTTCGAACCAGAGGATCGCGTCGCGAACACGAGCGGCAACCTCCCCGTTGACGCCGTCGCCCAGATACTCCTTGGGCAGGCCGATGCGCAATCCGGCAATCGGGCGAGAAAGGTCGCGAGCGTAGTCTTCCACCGGACGATCCAGGCTGGTGGAATCGCGCGCGTCGAACCCGGCCATTACATTGAGCAATACGGCGAGGTCGGCGGCGCTGCGGGCGAGGGGCCCGCCCTGGTCGAGCGAAGAGGCAAAAGCGATCATGCCGTAGCGCGAAACCACGCCGTAAGTCGGCTTGAGTCCACAGACGCCCGAGAAGGAGGCCGGCTGCCGGATCGAGCCGCCCGTGTCGGTGCCCGTCGCCGCCGGCGCCATGCGCGCAGCCACCGCTGCGGCCGAGCCGCCGGATGAACCGCCCGGCACCGCAGTCTTACGCCATGGATTTCTTACAAAACCGAAATAGGAAGATTCATTGGAAGAGCCCATCGCGAACTCGTCCATGTTTGTCTTGCCGAGCAAGACCGCGCCGGCCGCTGCGAACTTCTCGATGATATGCGCGTCATACGGCGAGACGAAGTTGGCCAGCATTTTCGAACCGCAGGTCGTTGCGAGACCTTGCGTACAGAAAATATCCTTGTGAGCGATTGGAATACCCAGAAGCGGCCCGGTCTCGCCGGCAGAGCGGCGGGCGTCGGCCGACCTTGCGTCTTCGAGCGAGCGCGCGGCATCGACGGTGATGAAAGCGTTTAGCTCGCCATCCAATTTCCTGATGCGATCGAGAAAGAGCTCAGTCAGCTCGACACTCGAGATTTTCCCGTCCTCGAGGGCGGCGGACAGTTCTGGAAGCGATGCGTTGAACATGAATTATTCGACCCACTACTCGACTACGCGGGGCACGAGATACAACCCGTCTTCGACCTCTGGGGCCAGCGCCTGGAAATCGGCGCGGCGGTCGGGCTCGACGGCCTTGTCCTCTCGCAGGCGTTGCGCGATCGAAACTTCGGCATCGAGCGCGTGCGCCATGGGCTCGATGCCGCGGGTGTCGACCGCCTGCATCTCTTCGATGAGTCCGAGCAGGCTGTTCAGGCGCTTCGCGGTATCGACGGCTTCGGCTTCGCTGACAGCGATGCGCGCGAGCCGGGCAATGCGTCGGATCTGCTCGAGGTCGAGGGACATTTGGCGGTGCGGAAAGGGGTCCGAAGGCGCGCGGCGCGGCTTTCTCCGGAGCAGCCTTAGGGTATCATAGTGTCCCTTATAGACACAGTCTTAGCCCTCTAAGTTAAGGCTTCACAAAGAAGGTTTTCAGCACGCTCATGTTCGGTTTCCTGCGCAGTTATTTTTCCAACGACCTCGCGATCGACCTGGGCACCGCAAACACGCTCATCTATGTGCGCGGCAAGGGCATCGTGCTCGACGAGCCTTCGGTCGTCGCGATCCGCCAGGAAGGCGGCCCGAACGCGAAGAAGACCATCCAGGCGGTCGGCAGGGAAGCCAAGATGATGCTCGGCAAGACGCCGGGCAACATCACCGCGATCCGCCCGATGAAGGACGGCGTGATCGCCGACTTCACGGTCACCGAGCAGATGCTCAAGCAGTTCATCAAGAAAGTGCACGATTCGCGCCTGTTTTCGCCCTCCCCGCGAATCATCATCTGCGTGCCTTGCGGCTCGACCCAAGTCGAGCGCCGCGCGATCCGCGAATCCGCCATCGGCGCGGGTGCCGGCCAGGTGTACCTGATCGAGGAACCGATGGCCGCCGCCATCGGCGCGGACATGCCGGTTGCAGAGGCCACGGGCTCGATGGTGGTCGACATCGGCGGCGGCACAACAGAGGTAGGCGTCATCTCGCTTGGCGGCATGGTGTATTCGGGCAGCGTTCGCGTCGGCGGCGACAAGTTCGACGAAGCCATCATCAACTACATCCGGCGCAACTACGGCATGCTGATCGGCGAGACCACCGCCGAGATGATCAAGAAGACCATCGGCTCGGCCTTCCCGGGCAGCGAAGTGCGCGAGATGGAGGTCAAGGGCCGCAACCTGGCCGAAGGCATCCCGCGCAGCTTCACCATCAGCTCCAACGAGATCCTCGAGGCGCTCACCGAGCCGCTCAATCAGATCGTCTCGGCGGTCAAGTCGGCGCTCGAGCAGACGCCGCCCGAGCTCGGCGCGGACATTGCCGAAAAGGGCATGGTGCTTACCGGCGGCGGCGCGCTCTTGCGCGACATTGACCGACTGCTCATGGAAGAGACCGGCCTGCCGGTGATCGTTGCCGAGGACCCGCTCACCTGCGTGGTGCGCGGCTCCGGCAAGGCGCTCGAGAAGATGGAGCACTTCGGCCCGATCTTCACGAATGACTGAGTGATGGGGGGATGGAGCACTCTCCCCCTCCGTTCTTCCGGCGCGGTCCGGCGCCGCTCGTCCGCCTCGTTTTCTTCGCATCGCTGTCGATCGCGCTGCTCATCCTCGATGCGCGCTTCAAGTATGCGGAGACGCTGAGAAGCTACTTCGCAATGGCCGCGTATCCGCTCCAGCAGATCGCGACCGCCCCGAGCCAGTTTGCTGCGCGCATGTCGGCGTTTTTCGCCACGCATGGCGCCCTCCAGCGGGAGAACGCCGATTTGCGGGCGCGGCTCATTGCGAGCTCGCCGAACGCGCTGCGGTATGAAGCCGCGGAAGCCGAGCTTGGCCAGCTGCGCCGGATCAACGCCGCGCAGGAGCGCCTCGGGCTCAAGTCCACACCCGTCGAGGTGCTTTACTCGGGCCGCGACCCGTTTTCGCGCAGGCTCCTGGTCGACAAGGGCAGCACCGATGGCATCAAGCCCGGGCAGGCGGTGATCGACGACATGGGCGTCGTCGGCCAGGTGACGCGCGTGCACCCCAGGGTCTCGGAAGTGACCCTGCTCACAGACAAGGACCAGGCGATTCCAGTACAAGTGGTGCGTAACGGGCTGCGGGCGGTCGCTTTTGGATCGGGGTTGCCTGGGGCGCTCGAGTTGCGCTTCATGGCGGTGAACGCCGAGATCCAGAACGGCGACAAGCTCGTGACCTCGGGCATCGACGGCACGTATCCGGCGGGATTGCCGGTGGCGACGGTGGTCCGGATCGAGCGGGACGCGGTGCAAGCGTTCGCCCGCATCCTGTTGCAGCCCGCGGGTGGCGACGAGAAGAACCGCTACCTGCTCGCGCTGACGACCGAAACGAGCCTGCCGGCCTACCCGGTGGACGCTACCCAGCCGGAACCGAAAGCCAAGGGTGTCAAGGGAAAACGCAGAAAGGAGTTGCCGAATGCAGGATGACCTGAGGAGCGCAGCCCAATGCGGGGCTGTCTGAGGCCGGAGGACTGATGTTCGCCGAGCGCCCCCAGTACATCCTCCTGCCCGTGCGGATCGGGACGATCGTGCTGTCCTTCATCGCCGCGTCGCTGCTGGGCTTCCTGCCCTGGAGCGACCTGATGCTGGTGCCGGATTTCGTCGCGCTTACGCTCGCGTTCTGGTGCATCCGCCAGCCGCGCCTGGTGGGGCTGGGGGTGGGATGGCTCATGGGCCTGCTCATGGATACCGGCAACGGTGTGCTGCTGGGCCAGCATGCCCTGGCCTACTCCCTGCTGGCGTTCGCCGCAATCAGCCTTTCGCGGCGGATCCTCTGGTTCCCCTGGCTGCTGCAGGCCATGCATGTCGCGCTGATCCTGGTCGGCGCAATGGCCGTGGAGATCCTGATCCGCATGGCCTCCGGGGGCACTTTTCCCGGATGGGCCTGGCTGGTCGGGCCACTGATCGGCGCGATGCTCTGGCCCGTCATGAGCTTCCTGCTGCTCGCGCCCCAGCGCCGCGCGGTGGAAATCGATGAAACCCGGCCGATCTAGATGGTGAGGCTTGCGGAACTCAAGAACCACCAGCGCGAGCTGTACTACTTCCAGTTGCGCATCGGCGTGGCCGGCATCGCGGTGCTGATCGCGTTCGGGGTGCTGTTCGCGCGCTTCGTCTACCTGCAGGTCATCCAGCGCGACTACTACCACACCAAGGCCGAGGACAACCGCATCTCGATCGTGCCGATTCCGCCGAACCGCGGCCTCATCATGGACCGCAACGGGGTGGTGCTGGCTCGCAACTACTCGGCGTATACGCTGGAGATCATGCCGGCGAAGGTGGCCAACGTCGATGCCACCATCAATGCGCTCGCGGAGATCGTGGATATCCAGGCGAGGGACCGCAGCCGGTTCAAGAAGCTGCTGGCCGAGACGCGCAATGCCGAAAGCGTGCCGATCCGCACCCGCCTCACCGACGAGGAAGTGGCGAGGTTCGCGGCCAACCGGTACCGGTTCACGGGGGTCGAGATCAAGGCGCGCTTGTTCCGCCAATACCCTTTCGACGCCGTGGCGTCGCACGTGATCGGCTACATCGGGCGCATCAACGACAAGGATGCGGAGAAGCTGGTCGAGGAAGGCGTAGACGCCAACTATCGCGGCACGGACTTCATCGGCAAGATGGGGCTTGAAGGCAGCTACCAGGGCGAGCTGCACGGCACCACCGGCATCGAGCAGGTGGAGATCGACGCAGGCGGCCGCGGCATCCGGACCCTTTCGCGCACGCCTGCGCTCCCGGGCAACGACATCACGCTCGCGCTGGATATAAAGCTGCAGCAGGTGGCGGAGACCGTGTTCGGCCAGCGGCGCGGCGCGCTCGTCGCGATCGACCCGAGCAACGGCGGAGTCCTGGCGTTCGTTTCGAAGCCGGGTTTCGACCCGAACCTGTTTGTCGAGGGCATCGACCCGCAGAGCTGGTCGGAGCTCAACAACTCGCCCGACCGGCCGCTGACGAACCGTGCGATCAACGGCCAGTACCCCCCGGGTTCGACGCTCAAGCCTTTCCTCGCCCTGGCGGCGCTGGAGACCGGCAAGCGCAGGCCTGCACAGTTGATCTTCGATCCCGGGTTCTTCGACTTCGGCGGGCGGCGCTTTCGAGACAGCAAGGCCGGCGGCCACGGCGCGGTGGACATGTACAAGGCGATCGCGGAATCGTGCGACACCTACTACTACATGCTGGCCAACGACATGGGCATCGACCTGATCGCCAAGTCGCTCGCGCCCTTTGGCTTCGGCAGCCGCACCGGCATCGATCTCGACGGTGAATCGACGGGCATCCTTCCCTCCCAGGAATGGAAACGCAAGCGCTTCCGCAAGCCCGAGCAGCAGAAATGGTATGCGGGCGAAACGATTTCGATCGGCATCGGGCAGGGGTACCACTCCTATACCCCCTTGCAGCTCGCGCTGGCCACGGCAGCCATTGCCAACAATGGCGTGGTCTACAAGCCGCGTTTGGTCAACCACGTGGACAACCAGCGCACGAACACGCGGCGCACCCTCGAGCCCCAGTCGCTTGCGCGTGTCCCGATGCAGCAGGAGCACATCGATTTCATCAAGCGCGCAATGGGCGGCGTCAACACCGGGGGAACGGGCGCACGTGTGTTCAAGGGCGCGGAGTACACCAGCGGCGGCAAGACCGGCACGACCCAGGTGATCGCAATCAAGGCGGGCGAGAAGTACATCGAGAAGAACGTCGCCGAGCGGCATCGGGACCACTCTCTGTTCATCGCCTTCGCGCCGCTCGATAACCCGAAGATCGCGCTTGCGGTCATCGTCGAGAACGGGGGGTTCGGCTCGGTCGCCGCCGCACCGATCGCGCGCGCGGTGCTCGACTACTACCTGCTCGGCAAGCTGCCGCCCGAGCCCAAGCAGGTGCCCGAGAATCCAGCCAAGGAAGGCGACGTAGATTGACTACGCTTGACGCCGCCCACCTCTCGGCGCGTCGAATCGCGGGCCGATTCACAGGCAGCATCGACGGCCCGCTGTTCACGCTTGCCCTCATCATCGTTTGCATTGGCCTTGCCACGATGTACAGCGCAAGCTACGAGTATCCCGCGCGCATCACGGCCCAACTCGTAAACCTTGCGGTCGGGTTCGTGGCGATGTGGGTCCTGGCGCAGGTGTCGCCCCAAGCCCTCATGCGCTTCGCAGTCCCGATCTACCTCGTGGGAATCGCGCTCCTGGTGGGGGTTGCGCTCTTCGGCGATGTGGTGAACGGTGCGCGCCGCTGGCTGCATGTCGGGGTGACACGCATCCAGCCTTCCGAAATGATGAAGATCGCCATGCCGCTGATGCTGGCGTGGTATTTCCATCGCCACGAAGCGACGTTGCGCGCGCTGGACTTCATCGTCGCCGGCGTGTTGCTGCTGGTGCCGGTGCTGCTCATTGCCAGGCAACCGGACCTCGGCACCGCGATCCTCGTGATGGCGGCCGGATGCTACGTCATCTTTTTCGCCGGCCTGTCGTGGAAGATCATCGCAGGGCTTGGCGTGGTCGGGCTCGCCGCGCTCTTCCCGCTGTGGAGCCTGCTGCACGACTACCAGCGACGCCGAATCATGACGTTGCTCGACCCCACCACCGACCCGCTGGGCGCCGGCTATCACATCATCCAGTCGACGATTGCGGTAGGTTCGGGGGGGCTGCTTGGCAAAGGCTGGCTCAAAGGCACCCAGACCCACCTCGAATTCATTCCCGAACGACACACCGACTTCATCTTCGCGGTGTTTTCCGAGGAGTTCGGGCTCGCGGGCAATTGCGTGCTGCTGGTGCTTTACCTGCTGCTGATCGGGCGGGGGCTGATGATCGCCGCCAACGCACCCACTTTTTTCAGCCGCCTGCTGGCGGGTGCGGTCACGCTGATTTTCTTCACCTACGCGTTCGTGAACATGGGCATGGTGTCCGGCATCCTGCCCGTCGTCGGCGTGCCGCTGCCTTTCATCTCGTACGGCGGCACTGCCATTGCCACCCTCTTCGTGGGCATCGGCATCCTCATGAGCATCCACAGGCACCGCAAGCTCGTCCAGACCTGAGCCAGCCATCCGGCTACAGCTTCTCGCAGTGCGTCATTTGATTGAAAGTTTATACCGCCTGCTGAAAAATATACCCTTTCTAACGCTGTAAATAGTTGATTTAATGGAATTTCGCATAGCGGTACTTTTTGTTGCGCGGCATCACTTCCCGACGGTATCTTGGGCCATCCGTCCCACCCAACCAGAAAGGAAAGCAGATGGCCACACGTGAACAGGAAGTCGCAGCCCTGGAGCAGGACTGGGCCCAGAACCCCCGCTGGAAGGGCATCAAGCGCGGCTATACGGCCGAAGACGTGGTGCGGCTGCGCGGCAGCGTCAAGATCGAGTACACGCTCGCCAGGCTTGGCGCCGAAAAGCTCTGGAAGATGATGAACGAGCGTCCGTTCGTGAACTCGCTCGGCGCGCTCACCGGCAACCAGGCGATGCAGCAGGTCAAGGCCGGCGTGCCCGCGGTGTACCTCTCGGGCTGGCAGGTGGCGGCGGACGCCAACGATTCGCTGTCGATGTACCCGGACCAATCGCTGTACGCGGTGTCCTCGGTCCCCACGGTGGTGAAGCGCATCAACAATGCGCTCGCCCGGCAGGACCAGATTCAGACCATGGAAGCCGCAGAAGGAAAAGCGGGCGACCTCGACTGGTTCGCGCCGATCGTGGCCGACGCCGAGGCGGGGTTCGGCGGCGTGCTCAATGCGCACGAGCTCATGCGCTCGATGATCGAAGCCGGCGCAGCGGGCGTGCACTTCGAGGACCAGCTGGCCTCTGTCAAGAAGTGCGGCCACATGGGCGGCAAGGTGCTCGTGCCTACGCAGGAAGCGGTGCAAAAGCTCGTCTCGGCGCGCCTTGCAGCCGACATCATGGGCGTGCCCACTGTGCTGCTCGCCCGCACCGATGCGGAAGCCGCCGACCTCGTGACCTCCGATGTGGATGAGAACGACAAGCCGTTCCTCACCGGCGAGCGCACGCTGGAGGGCTTCTATCGCACGAAGAAAGGCTTCGACCAGGCGCTTTCGCGCGGCCTCGCGTACGCCGAAGTGGCCGACATGGTGTGGTGCGAGACCGGCACGCCGGATCTCGAGTTCGCACGCCGCTTCGCCGAGGGCGTGCGGAAGAAATTCCCGGGCAAGATGCTTGCTTACAACTGCTCGCCTTCGTTCAACTGGAAGCGCAACATCGACGACGCGACCATCGCAAAATTCCAGCGCGAACTGGGCGCGATGGGCTACAAGTTCCAGTTCATCACGCTTGCGGGCTTCCACTCGCTCAACTACTCGATGTTCGAGCTGGCCTACGGCTATGCGCGCAACAACATGACCGCGTTTGTCGAGCTGCAGCAGAAGGAATTCGCCGCAGCCGAGCGGGGCTTCACCGCGGTCAAGCACCAGCGCGAAGTCGGCACCGGCTACTTCGACGAGATCACGCAGGCGGTGACCGGCGGCAAGGCCTCGACGACCGCGCTGCACGGGTCGACTGAAGACGAGCAATTCTTCGATGAGAACAAAGCAAAGGCCAAGCTGGCGGCCTGAAGCGAAAGCGTACCCGGAGGAGGAGACCGCCGCCGTGCCTTCGGGCGCGGCGGCTTTTTTTTGAGCGGGGAGGTCTGAGGAGGGGCGCCGCCCCTCCTTTCTACAACCAGCGCCGCATCGAGTAACCGCCGCTCATCGGCCGCTGCATCATCTCGCGGAAGATCTGCCGGCCCCAGTTGAATTCCTTGTAGAGCACGACGAAGCGCCACATGTCGCGCAGCACTTTTGCGCGGTCGCGCCAGCCGAGCGCGAGCAGGGCTTCGGGGAAATCGGCTTCGTGCGGCTTGTCGAAGGCGATCTTGAGCGGGTTCCACTGGTCCGTGGTGCGGCGGACCTCGGAGGCGATCATCCTGCGGTACATCTCCTGCACCGGTTTGTTGGTGACGCGCGATTCGACGACCGCCTCGCCGCAGATCGCGCCCGAATGCAGCGCGCAGCTCATGCCCTCCCCGATCATGTTGAGGAAGCCCGCCGCCTGCCCGGTGACCAGCACGTTGCCCTTGCCGAACACGTAGCGGTTGATCAGCGAAGGTCCGAAATTCTCGGCGCAGCCTTCGTCCTCGGTGTGCGGCTTGAGGCGCACGCCGTGCTTTTCGCCCAGGTAGTTCACGACGTTCGCGTGCCTCTTTGCGAAGTTGTCGCCGCGCTTGAATCCGACGCCCACGATCTGCCGACCATCGCGCGCGTGGCTCCACGTGTAGTGGCCGAGGCCCGGATGGAACCAGAAATGGAAATACTGCTCGTCCAGCGGGCAGTCGATGATGTCGTGGAATTTCTGTCCGACGAAAAACCAGGGAATCTGCTGCGGGTAGTCAGGGTAGATCGCCCGGATCACCAGCGAGCTCGGGCCGTCGGCGCCGATGACGGTGCGCGCGCGATACTCGAGGGGTTCGCCTTTCTTGCGCGCATGCACGAGCACATGGTCGCCGTTGTCCTCCAGCCCGGCGAACGAGGTCTGGTCATGGACCTCGGCGCCGCTCCGCTTGATCGCCCAGTGGTCCGAATGCTTTCGATGCAGGTGCGGCGTGGTGCCGCCGAAGAAATCCATCGACAGCGAAATCATGGACGGGAAATGGAAGGTCACGCCGCGGCATGAGGTCGGCTCGTGAAGCGCCTCGCGCGGCAACGGACCGAAATTCTCGATAAGGAAGCGATGGCCACGCGGTGACAGGATGCCGCTGCAGATCTTGTGGCGCGGCAACTCCTTGCGCTCGAGGATGATGGTTTCCAGCCCCGCGTCCACCAGGCGCTTGGCTGCCGCGGCGGCCGACAGGCTGGCGCCGACGATGATGACGTCAACGGTGCGCATCGGCAGGCCTGGGTCCCATGGGTATCAATGATCCGCCAGTTCGGCTACATGCACCACCGGGCAGCCCCCGTGCAACGCGAAGGATTCGGCGTCTTCCTGGCGTTCGACCACGATCCTCTCGACCTTGCGGCCCTTGAGGATCCACTCCGCCTGCCCCGCCGGGGGGATCGCGATACGTTGCAGGTCGAGGTTGAAGGAGCAGCCCCGCTCCAACTGCAGGCGGTCGTAATGCTTGACCAGCCGCTCGTAGTCCCCGTGGTAGGAGCGTGGCTCGATGACATACAGGTCGGTCTTGCGCAGCCCGCGGCGGACCTTGTCGAGGCTGCTGAGCGCCTCGCCGAGGCTCAAGAGCCGCGCCTTGGGCAGCCACACGCGCAAGTGGCGCATCCAGAATCCGTCCTCGACGATGAGTGTCTTGGCGTTCCGCAGGCCGGCGAGAAAAGTCTCAAGGCGCTCGCCAGGGATCGGCACTCCGGCCTTCAGCGCCCGCGCGATGTCCGCGCCATCGTCCCCGCATACGTCAGCGCCCAGCAGGAGGCTGATCCGCTTCAGCACATCGTCCTTGATACGCATCGCAGGGCCCGGAACGAACAGGCGGCCCGCGCGTACCGGTACGGGCGAATGCGCCGCCTTGCGTTTCATCTCCTCCTGCATGACCTTCACAACTTGGCCATCGGCTAGCCGGGCACGCAGGTCGAGCGTCATGCCGATCAGGTCGATCTCCTCCGGGCACACCGGCTCGCAGGCGCCGCAAAGCGTGCAGGCCTGCACCGACGCGGCGACTTCTTCGAGCGAAGCGCCATGCTGGAGCGCCTTGGCGCGGCCCTCCGGGGTCATGCGAGGGTCGTGCGTGGTGCGCCAGTTGGGGCAGACGAGCAAGCACAGGCTGCACCCGCTGCAGTCCGTATGGTCGCTGCGCGCCGCGGTGCCCACGGTCGTGCCACTGCGCGACCCGAACATCAGAAGATCACGTCGCGGTTGAGGATCATCGCGGGGTCGGCCTTGCGTTTCAGTGCGAGGTGCCTGTCGACCAGCGCATCGCCGAATACGCGGCGGATATAGCCTTTCATCATGCCGCCGAACCGGTAGTAGCTCGCGCCGATGTCCACGCCGATGTCGTAGATCGCGTTCTTGAACGACTGCAGGTGGTCGCGGCTGTAGGTCCGGCCGTTGGTCATCGGCTCGAACTCGCAGCCGTAGGCCCAGTCCTCGGCGTCCGGCGGAATGCACGACATTTCGTAGTGCTCGCGATGGTCACGTCTAAGGCGGATGCCGACGCAGTAAAGGGTGTAGTGCTGGAAATACCTGCGGCAAACCGCATTGCCTCGCTCCACGGTGTCGGCGAACTTGGCGGCCGAGGTCGCAAGATCGGGAATCACCATCTGGCGGCCGCCCCAGAATTTCCACACCGCCCGCGAGAACACCACGGTGCGGTCGAGCATCAGCCCGTCGCGCATGTACTCGGTGCGGCGCAGCTCGGGAAACAGCTCGCGCTTGCGCTGCAGGAGGAACCACGCTTCGCCGATCTTCCAGGGACGCAACGCGTACCGGGCGAGCATGCGCAGTGCGAACCCGGTTTCGCCGTGCCCCCGGAGCTTCGCCTCCCACTGAGCGCGAAACGCCGCTTCGCGCTCGGTCGAGTCGAACGCGACGAGCAGGTTCACGGCGCAGTCGAGGATCGTGAGGATCCCGGAATAGTCGCTAGCGTCGTTGCGATCGATCAGTTGCAGATCCTCAATCGCGGTGCGCAGCGATGAGTAGTAGTAGTAATGCATGCGCAGCGGCGTGTAGGGCCGCACCTTCAGCGTGGCCTCGGTGATGACCCCGAACTGGCCGTAACCGAGGATGACGCGCTCGAAGAGTTCGGCGTTCTGCATATCCGAGCATTCGACGATTTCGCCGGTCGGCGTGACGACCTGAAGCGCGATGGCCTGGTCGGCGCTGCAGCCCAGTCGCGGCGAGTTCACGTCGATGCCGCCCACGCCCAACGTTCCCCCGACCGAAGAGGTGAGGTTCAGCGGCGCGGAAAGGTAGTCAAGGTTCTCTCGGCGCAGTTCCTCGGCGAGGCTGTGCCAGAAGATGCCTGCCTGGGTGCGCACCGTGAGGCTCGCGGGGTCGATCGAGATGACGCGGCTCATGCCGGTCATGTCGAGGAGCACGCCGCCGAAAGCCACCGATTCGCCCTCCGTCGTCAGGCCACCCCCGCGCACGGTGACCGGCACACGGAAGCGCTGCGCGGCCTTGAGCAGGTTAGCAATCTGCTCTGCGCTCTTTGCAATGACCACGCCGTGCGGCAGCCCATAGGCCGTGCCCCCGGCATCGGTGGCGTAGGCGCCACGCGCGGCAATCGACTCCGAAAGCCCGGTTTCAAGGGAACTCAACTCGGCCGCGAATGCCGCCCAGTGTTCGCCCTTCCAGCGCGCGGGATTGGTCTGCTGCCGCTTGATGCCCTGCAACGCATCCGGGGCAACCGGGCAGGTTCCGAGCGTGCCGTGCTCGACGGCCGGTGCCTCGAGGGCGGGGCTCAGCGCGTCCATTGGGTCCCGAGTGAGCCTCACAGCATCCCCGCAACCTGCGCTCGCAGGTAGGATATCGGGATCAGAAGCACCTGCAGGAGCACGAGCAGGACCAGCGGCGAAAGATCGATATTCGAGATCGGCGGCACGAACCGCCGGATCGGGCGCAGGAACGGCCGCACCATCGCATCGAACGTAAACCCGATTGGCGATGTCGGGTTGGTCCACGAAAGCACCGCCTGCACGATCAGCGCGAAGATCAGGATGTAGACGCTGAACCGGATCAGGTCGACGAACGCGATCGCGAACAACACGGCAACCACCGCACCGGGCGCCGCGCCAAGATCGTGGCCGCGCAGAAAGAAAACCAGGGCCAGCGTGGCGGCCTGCAGGATCCACGCCACCAGCAGCGTCGGCAGGTCGAGGCCTGCGAGCCCTGGAATCACGCGCCGCGCAGGCATCACGGCCCAGTTGGTGAGCGCGATGATGAAGTCGCCGAACTGGTTGCGGAACGAGACGCGCAGCCACTGGAAATGAAATCGCGCGAGCAGCAGGAAGACAAAGAATCCCAAGATCGAGTCGATCAGGAACTCGAGGATCTGGGCGAGCATCGCTCTAGGTGTCCTTGCCGAGGATCCGGCCGAGCTCGGCCCCGCGGTCGCTGGCGGCGCGCAGTGCCTTGCCGATGCGGCCGGCAAGGTCTTCCGCCGCGAAAACCTTGAGCGCGGCTTCGGTCGTACCGCCCTTGGAGGTCACGCGCTCGCGCAGCGTGCCCGGCGGCTCGGCGCTTTCGGCCGCGAGCCGGGATGCGCCTACGAACGTCTGGATCGCCAGCGTGCGCGCGGCCTCAGGCGTAAGGCCAAGCTCCACGCCGGCCCTTTCGAGCGATTCGATGAAATAGAAGACGTACGCGGGGCCGCTGCCGGACACCGCGGTGACCGGATCGATGAGCGCCTCGTCCTCGACCCACACCGTCTTGCCTACGGCGTTGAGGACGGCTTCGGCTCGTAAGCGCTCCTCCGTGCTGACTTCGGCGCCCGCATAGAGGCCCGAGATCCCGGCGCCCACCAGCGCCGGCGTATTCGGCATGACACGCACGAGTTTGCTGTAGCCGCCAAGCCAGCGCGAGAGATCCTCCAGGCGGATGCCGGCCGCAATGCTGATGACGAGCTGCGCGTCGAGCTTTCCCTTGAGCGGGCCGACGGCGCTGCGCATGTCCTGCGGCTTTACCGCGAGCACGATCGTATCGGCGCCGAAAGTGCGGGCGTCGGCCGATTCGCTCACGTTCACCTTGTAACGCGACGTCAGGCTCTCCCGCGCCTGGGGAATGACTTCGACCACCGAGAGGTCGCCGGCCGCGTAGCCTTTTGCAAGCAGCCCGCCGATCAGCGCGCCGGCCATGTTGCCGCCGCCAACGAATGCAATCCTCATGCCGCCGCCTTTGCCTTGGTCCGTTCGCCGAAAATGGCCGTGCCGATGCGCACCATCGTCGAGCCTTCGGCGACCGCGGCTTCGAGGTCCTGCGACATGCCCATCGACAGGGTGTCGAGCTGCAGGCCCTGCCCGTTCAGGCGGTCGAAGAGTTCACGCACCGTGCGGAATCGTTCGAGCTGCAGGCTTTCGTCTTCCGTGGGCTCGGGGATCGCCATCAGGCCGCGCAACCGCAGGCGCGGGAGGCTACTTGTCGTCTGCGCAAGTTGAGCGACCTCGGAAGGCGCAACGCCGCTCTTGGTCGCCTCGCCCGAAACGTTGACCTGGATGAGCACATTGAGCGGCGCGGCTTCGGGCGGGCGCGCCTCTGACAGGCGCCGGGCCACTTTCTCGCGGTCGATCGTGTGCACCCAATCGAAGCAGCCCGCCGCCGCTCTCGTCTTGTTGCTCTGGAGCGGGCCGATCAGGTGCCATTCGATGCGGCCCAGAAACCCGGCGGCTTCGAGGGCGGACTGCTTGTCGAGCGCTTCCTGGACGTAGTTTTCGCCGAAACTGCGCTGGCCCGCGCCAAATGCGTCACGGATTGCGTCGGGCGGCGCGGTTTTGGTCACGGCGAGCAATCGGACGCCGGAAGGGTCGCGCCCGGAGGCACGCGCCGCCTCGCGGATACGCGCGGCGACAGCTTGCAAGTTATCATTGATTGCCGCCATAATTTTTCACCTGCTTTTTGCGCGCGCGTTGCAGGTAGTTGCGCCTGGACTTACTGCACACGGCGCGCCCACCCTGCCTCATCTTCCCCCGGGGGAATTGTAATGGATCTGACCGAGCTCCTCGCCTTCGTAGTCAAGAACAAAGCCTCAGACCTGCACCTTTCCTCCGGCCTGCCGCCGATGATCCGCGTGCACGGCGACGTGAAGCGCATCAACCTCCCGGCGATGGAGCACAAGGACGTGCACGGGATGATCTACGACATCATGAACGACGGTCAGCGCAAGTTCTACGAGGAGAACCTCGAATGCGACTTTTCGTTCGCGATCCCGAACCTCGCGCGCTTCCGCGTCAACGCGTTCGTGCAGCAGCGCGGCGCGGCGGCGGTGATGCGGGTGATTCCCTCCAAGATCCTGTCGCTCGAGGACCTCAAGGCGCCGAAGATCTTCAAGGACATCTCCGACTATCCGCGCGGCGTGGTGCTGGTCACCGGGCCGACCGGCTCGGGCAAGTCGACCACGCTGGCCGCGATGGTCAACCACAAGAACGAGACCGAGGAAGGCCATATCCTCACCATCGAGGACCCGATCGAGTTCGTGCACGAATCCAAGAAATGCCTCATCAACCAGCGCGAAGTCGGGCCGCATACGCTGTCGTTCTCGAACGCCTTGAGATCCGCGCTGCGCGAGGACCCCGATGTCATTCTGGTGGGCGAGATGCGCGACCTCGAGACGATTCGCCTGGCGCTTTCGGGTGCCGAAACCGGCCACCTGGTGTTCGGCACCCTGCACACGTCGTCGGCCGCCAAGACGATCGACCGGATCATCGACGTATTTCCGGCGGCGGAAAAGGAGATGGTCCGCGCAATGATCTCGACAAGCTTGCGGGCGATCATCTCGCAGACCCTGCTCAAAACCAAGGACGGCACCGGGCGCGTGGCCGCGCACGAGATCATGATCGGCACGCCGGCCATCAACAACCTGATCCGCGAAGCCAAGATCGCGCAGATGTATTCCGCGATCCAGACGGGCGCGTCGATGGGTATGCAGACACTCGACCAGAATCTGGGGGAACTTGTGAAGCGCAATGTGATCTCGCTCGGCGAGGCGCGCAGCAAGGCAGCCAACAAAGACACCTTCGCCGGATAGGAGCGGACATGGAAAGCGAACAGGCAACAAAATTCATCTACGACCTCCTTCGCGCAATGCTCGCGAAGAAGGGCTCCGACCTCTTCATCACCGAAGGCTTCCCGCCGGCGATGAAAGGCGACGGCAAGATGCAGCCGCTGTCGCAGACGCCGCTCACCGCGCAGCACACGGCGATGCTGGCGCGCGCCGTGATGAACGACAAGCAGGCGGCGCAGTTCGAAGCGACAAAGGAGTGCAACTTCGCCATCAGCCCCTCGGGCATCGGGCGCTTTCGCGTGAACGCGTTCATCCAGATGCAGAAAGTCGGGATGATCATGCGGACCATCACCACCTCGATCCCGGAGTTCGACGACCTCAAGCTCCCTCCGGTGCTCAAGGACGTGATCATGACCAAGCGGGGACTCGTGCTCTTCGTCGGCGGCACGGGCTCGGGCAAGTCGACCTCGCTGGCGGCAATGATCGGCTACCGCAACGCGAATTCGTACGGCCACATCATCACCATCGAGGATCCCGTCGAGTACGTTCACCCGCACCGCAATTGCGTGATTACCCAGCGCGAGGTCGGCGTGGATACAGACTCGTGGGAGGCCGCGCTCAAGAACACGCTGCGCCAGGCGCCCGACGTGATCCTCATCGGCGAGATCCGCGAAAGGGAGGTCATGGAGCACGCGATCGCATTCGCCGAAACCGGCCACCTGGCGCTCGGGACGCTGCACGCCAACAACTCCAACCAGGCGCTGGACCGAATCATCAACTTCTTCCCGGAAGAGCGCCGCCACCAGCTGCTCATGGACCTGTCGCTCAACCTCAAGGCGGTCGTGTCGCAGCGGCTGATTCCCCTGAAGGAAGGCAAGGGGCGCGCCGCCGCGGTCGAGGTGCTGCTCAACTCCCCGCTGATCTCCGACCTGATCTTCAAGGGTGAGGTCACCGGGATCAAGGAGATCATGAAGAAGTCGCGGGAGCTCGGGATGCAGACCTTCGACCAGGCCCTCTTCGACCTGCACGAGGATGACCGCATCAGCTACGAGGACGCCCTGCGCTTCGCCGACTCCACCAACGAGGTGCGCCTCAACATCAAGTTGAACGGCAAGGCCTCCAAGAGCCGCGACCTCAACGACGGGATCGCCCACCTGGACATCGTCTGAGATGCGCGTCTGAGATGCGCGTCTGAGCGGCAGCCCACCGGCATGCCGGCCGGGGGAGGCGCGCCAGGTGCCTCCCGCCGTTAGTATTATTACAATTCTCATATCTCAATTGGCCGGAGAGCCGCTCCCCGCCTCAGTCGCGCACAATCAATGTTTGAAATTGCAAAGGAACTCCTGGCATGAAGAAGACCGATCTCGAAAAACTCAAGGGGCTGCGCCTGAAGCCCCAGCCCGGTGCCGCTGGCGCCGGCGCCGGCCAGTTCGGCAAGAATCCGCCAGCCCTGCCCTCAAGGCGCGAGCAGCGGGACCTCGATCGCGCCGCCGGCCTCGTGCCCTTCGCGGTCAAGCTGAACGAGGAACTCGTCGCCAAGTTGCATGAGCTCGCCAAGGACCGCGAAGGCGGCCTCAACGAGGTAGTGGCCGAGCTGCTCAAGAAAGGCATGGGGAGCAAGGCCAAGTAACACGATGCCTGCCGGCGCCGACATCGTCATTCCCGGGCACGAGGTCGAAATCACCGCCGTGCGCGCCCAGGGCG
>CAZZDV010000012.1:7674-16041 GCA_964652785.1 uncultured Bordetella sp. | reverse complement strand
GACATCGTCATTCCCGGGCACGAGGTCGAAATCACCGCCGTGCGCGCCCAGGGCGCCGGCGGGCAGAACGTCAACAAGGTTTCCAGCGCGATCCACCTGCGCTTCGACGTGCGCGCCTCGTCGCTGCCCGAGGCGGTCAAGGAGCGCCTGCTCAAACTCGCCGATCAGCGCATCACGCGCACCGGCATCGTGGTGATCAAGGCGCAGCAGCACCGCAGCCAGGACATGAACCGCGAGGAGGCCCTCGCGCGGCTGCATGACCTGGTGCGCAGCGCCGCTTTCGTGCCGAAGAAGCGGCGGCCCACCAAGCCGAGCCGCAGCGCGAAGAAGAAACGGGTGGAAGGCAAGGTGCTGCGCGGACGCATCAAGGCGCTGCGCGGGAAGGTCGTTGACTGAGCCTCTTGCGCCCGTGGGGTTGGTATCATCACACGGGTTTGCCGCGCATGAACTTCGTGAGCTTCACGGCATCGTGCGCAATAACCTAGCCCGGTACTTGGAGAACTGGAATGAGCATCTTCGCAAATCCAAATGTGCCGCTGGCCATCGGACTCGAAGTCACAGACGACGAATTGATCGTCTCGCTGGCCGATGGACGCAAACTTTCGGTGCCTATCGCCTGGTACCCACGCCTCGCAAACACAACTCCGGAGCAGCGGCGGAATCGGGAAATCATTGGCCCAGGTGTGGATTTCCACTGGCCCGACGTCGACGAAGATCTAAACGTCGAAGGAATGCTTCTCGGATCTCCAGCGCCCGGTGTTCGCCCATGCGCACCAGAAAGGGCCGTCTAACATTCGCTTCCACGCGAGCGCACGCAACGACGGCGCGCGCCGGTGAAACGGGACGTCATGACGCAGATCAATCCCCTCGCCCAGTAGTTCACCGAGCCCTCAGATGAAAACAGTACTGAAACTGTTTGGCGTGGTTCACGGCCTCATAGCGGCCCTCTTCGCCTGTGCCGCAGTCATGTTGATCATCATCGCCTCCCGCATGGGCTGGCACGCATTCATGGGCGGCCTGGATGGCGCCGCGGCCCAGCAAATCATCGAAGGTTTGGGGTTGCTTGCAGCAGCGGTTGTTGCACTTCAGATCGCGCAAACGATCGCAGAAGAAGAAGTCGTCCGCGGTGCGAATATCAGCGCCCCGACGCGCGTCCGGCGATTCCTGTCGCGATTCTTTGTCGTGGTAATCGTGGCCCTTGCCATCGAGGGTCTGGTAGCGACCTTCAAGGCAATCCACGAAGACCCCGTGCAACTGCAATACGCCGCGTCTCTCATCGCCGCCGTCGGAATACTGTTGGCCGCCTGGGGTTTGTTCATCCGTCTGAATCGCTCTGCGGAGGAACTGGAGCCCGAGGCAATGGCTGATGCAAAGCGTGAAGACAGCAAGCTGAAGCAATGAAGCAAGCACGCGCGATGACAGGGGTTGCAGCCGACGCAAGCAGGCCCGCCGTACTCGACGACTTTGAGGTTTTCCCCAGATCCGCAACGCCCGACGGCTAAGACTTGGCCGATCAGGCGCTTTGATTGCCACCGCCTGTGGCGTTGTGGAAAAAAGTTCGACTTTATGTCTGAGAGCGCTATGTCCAGCGCGGCTGCCCTGTCGATGTTCGTTCCAAAATTAACAATTTTGACAGCGTCATAAAGCCTACTTCCGGTTCGACCCCGCGACCACGACGAACTCGAACAGCCTGCATTCGAGCGCGCCGTTGAAGAGCGGCACCCCGCCGTACTCGACGACTTTGAGGTTTTCCCCAGATCCGCAACGCCCGACGGCTAAGACTTGGCCGATCAGGCGCTTTGATTGCCACCGCCTGTGGCGTTGTGGAAAAAAGTTCGACTTTATGTCTGAGAGCGCTATGTCCAGCGCGGCTGCCCTGTCGATGTTCGTTCCAAAATTAACAATTTTGACAGCGTCATAAAGCCTACTTCCGGTTCGACCCCGCGACCACGACGAACTCGAACAGCCTGCATTCGAGCGCGCCGTTGAAGAGCGGCACCCGGCGGCTTGGCGAGAGCCGGATCAGCTTCGCCATGCGCAGGTCCGAAGTCAGGAAATGGCAACGCCAGCCCGCAAAGCGCTGCTTGAGCGCGTTGCCGAGTTGCGGATAGAACGCCGCCATCTCGTCGGCATCCGACAATCGTTCGCCATAGGGAGGATTGGCGACCATCACGCCCGCGCTCGCCGGGGATTCCACGTTGAGGATGTCCGCGCGCTGCCATTTGACTAAGTCGAAGAACCCCGCGGCCATCAGGTTCTTCTTCGCGCTGTCTACCGCGCGCTGCTCGATGTCGCTGCCGAAGAGGGCC
Source organism: uncultured Bordetella sp. (assembly GCA_964652785.1). Classification (GTDB taxonomy): domain Bacteria; phylum Pseudomonadota; class Gammaproteobacteria; order Burkholderiales; family SG8-39; genus SZAS-79. The sequence goes on along the minus strand of CAZZDV010000012.1, from coordinate 13,732 downwards.
GGCCGGAGCTTGTTCCTCGGCGGGCGTCCGTCGCGCACGCGGTTCCACGCCTTGAGGTCGAGCGTATTCAGCTTCTCGAAACCGAAGCTGCGCCCAGCCCCCGGCGGCTCGTTCAGGGCCATCGCGGCCGCCTCGGCGAGGAAGGTGCCTCCGCCGCACATCGGGTCGAAAAGCGGCTCGTCGAACTTCCACCCCGTCAGCTTGAGGATGCCGGCCGCGAGGTTCTCACGCAGCGGCGCTTCGACGGTGGCGTGCCGCCAGCCGCGCTTGAAGAGCGGCTCGCCTGAAGTGTCCAGATAGAGCGTGCCCTTGGCCTGCTCCAGGAAGCAATGGATGCGCACATCCGGATCGAGGCGCTCGACGTCGGGGCGGCGCCCGGTCTCGTCGCGAAACCGGTCGCACACGGCGTCCTTGATGCGCAGCGTCGTGAAATCCAGGCTCTTGAGCGGGCTCTTGATCGCAGTCAGGTTCACCCGGATCGACCTGTCCACCCCGAACAGATGTCCCCACGAGACGGAGCGCGCCGCGGCGTACACCTCCTCCTCGGTGGCGTAGTCGAACGAGCCGAGCTGCCAGAGCACGCGCGAAGCGATGCGCGAATGGAAATTCACCGCGTAGCAGGTCTCCCACGAACCGGAGAACGAAACGCCGCCCCCCGCCGCAGTTACTTCCTGCGCACCCAGCGCGCGCAGCTCGTCGGCAAGCACGCCTTCCAGGCCGCGTGGGCTGGTTGCGAAGAACGTTTCAGACAGGTTTGACGACAACGAGGATCACGATCGAAAAGAGGATGAGGACCGGAAATTCATTGAACCAGCGGAACCATGCATGGCTGCGGGTGTTCCGGTCATTGCGAAAATCGGCGAGCAGCTTGCCGCACCAGAAGTGGTAACCGATGAGGGTCGCCACCAGCGCAAGCTTGGCGTGCAGCCACCCACCCGAAAACCCCCAGCCGAGCCATAGCCAGAGGCCAGAGGCGAGCGTAAGCACCGCGCCCGGCGCCATGATGGCGTAGTAAAGCTTGCGCTCCATGACCTTGAAGCGCTCGATCGAAACCGTATCGGTACTTTGCGCGTGATAGACGAACAGGCGCGGCAGGTAAAAGAGGCCTGCGAACCAGGTGACCATGAACACAATGTGAAGCGCCTTGACCCAGAGCATGTTGTCTTCCGGCGGCGGCGCCTACTTGAGCAGCCGCCTGCGAGTAAGCACCAGCGCGACGTAGAACCCGACCGCAGCATAAATGAGCGGGACGGCCAGGTGCAGCAGAATGTTGGGCGGCAGCTCTCCCAGCATGAACGGCCGGGCCAGCGCCACCGCGTGATAGAGCGGCAGCACCGATGCAACGCTTTGCAGGACCGCAGGCAACTGGTCGACCGGGAAGAACACGCCGGAGATCAGCGAGGTGGGCGTGATGACGAGCGTGAAGTAGTACATGAAGAAATCGTAGTTCGGGGCCAACGCGTTGAAGGCGAGTCCCAGGGCCGCGAACGCGAGACCCGTCAGCACAATGACCGCAAGCAGCGCGAGCGCGAACTTCGGCGAGGCCAGCCCGAGCGCCATGACCACGGCCAGGATGCAGGCGCCGGACAAGGTGGCCTTCGTCGTCGCCCAGACGAGTTCGCCGAGCACCACGTCTTCGAGCAGGATCGGGGCGTTCAGGATGCCTTCCCAGGTCTTCTGCTGGTGCATTCGCGAGAACGCGGAGTACATGGCCTCGAAGGTCGCCGCATACATGGTGCTCGATGCCACCATGCCGCCGGCAAGGAAGGCTATGTACGACACCCCTTGCACCGCTGGCATCAGGGCCCCGAGGCCATAGCCAAGGCCGAACAGGAAGATCATCGGGTCGGCCAGGTTCCCGAGCATCGACGGAATGGCGAGCTTTCTCCAGACGAGCAGGTTGCGGCGCCAGATGTGCACGAAGCGCATCGAAAGCATTGGCACTGCAAAGAAGCGCGGGTTCATCGACGCCTCAATCGCGCAGGTCGCGTCCGGTGAGCTTGAGGAACACGTCCTCGAGGTTCGCGGGGCGGTGCAGGTAGATCAGCAGCGGATGCGCTTTGAGGCTCGCGACCAGAGGCTCTTCATCCGTCGCGTAGCAGAAGGCGGTTTCGCCCGCGATCTCCACGCGTCCCGCGAGCTTGCGAGCGCCCTCTGCCCAGTGCTCGAACCCCGGCCCGTGTACTTCGACCACGTGCGGCTCGATGTGCTTCGAGATCAGCTCGCGCGGCGAGCCCAGCGCGATGATGCGCCCGTGGTCCATGATCAGCAGGCGCGAACACAGCCGCTCGGCCTCTTCCATGAAATGGGTGGTGAGCAGCAGTGTCTTGCCGTCCTGCTTGAGGCGTTTCAGGCGCTCCCAGATCAGGTGACGCGCCTGCGGGTCGAGCCCGGTGGTCGGCTCGTCCATGAACACGACTTCAGGGTCGTTCACCAGCGCGCGAGCGAGCGTCAGCCGCCGCTTCATGCCGCCGGACAGCGTCTGGATCTTGCCAGAACCGCGCCCGGCGAGTCCCGCGAATTCGAGCAACTGCGGGATGCGCGCCTCGATTTCGCTCTTCTTCAGCCCGAAGTAGCGCCCGTATACCTGCAGGTTCTCACTCGCGGTGAAATCGGGGTCGAGGTTGTCGAACTGCGGGACCACGCCGACTTTCTGCCGCGCTTCCCGCGCCTCTTCGGGCACCGGGCGATCGAGCAGCCGGATGCGGCCTGCGTCCGGATCGATGAGGCCGAGCGCCAGCTTGAGCGTGGTGGTCTTGCCTGCGCCGTTGGGGCCCAGCAAGCCGAAGCACTCGCCGGCGTGGACCTCGAAGTCGATTCCAGCGACGACTTCATCGGTGCCGTAGCGCTTGCGCAGCCCCGCCACCGACAGCACGATGCTGCCGGATTCCGCGCGCAGGTTCATCGGCCTCGCCAGTTCGACTGAACGATCGAACGCAGCGTGTGGAGCTTCTGGTGGAAGAAATGGTCCGCGCCGGGCACGACGACCACCGGCAACTCCTGCGGACGTGCCCAGTCGAGGACGTCGGACAGAAGCACGGTTTCGTCGAGCTCCCCGTGGATGACGAGCGTGCTCGCAGGCACGGGCTGCGCGTCGAAGCGCTTGAGCGCAACGCCGACGAGCACGATGCGCTCCGAGGTCACGCGCTTTGCAAGGTGGGTCTGGACGAAAGAACCGAACGAAAACCCCGCGAGCACAGGCGGCGCGGCGCCGAACTCGGCCTGCGCGAATGCAAGCACGGCGGCCAGGTCCTCGAGCTCGCCGCGTCCCTCGTCATGCACGCCTTCGGTTGCGCCAACGCCGCGGAAATTCGGCCGCACTGCGGCATAGCCGAGCTCCACGAAGCTGCGGGCGAGAGTCTGCACGACCTTGTTGTCGAGCGTGCCGCCGAAAAGCGGATGGGGATGCGCGATGAGCGCAACGCCGCGCGGCTCGGCGGGGGCGTCGATGGCGCATTCGATGCGCCCTGCCGGACCCGCCACCAGCTCGCGGCGCGTGGAAGCACGCATTCAGATCCTGAGGCGCTCGACGACCCGCCCGTTCCTGACGTGCTCTTCGACGATCTCGTCGATGTCGGCGCTGTCCACATACGTGTACCAGACCCCTTCCGGGTACACGACGATCACTGGACCTTCCTCGCAGCGGTCCAGGCACCCGGCCTGGTTGATGCGCACTTTGCCTTCGCCAGCGAGCCCGAGCTCCTTGACGCGCTTTTTCGCGTAGTCGCGCAGTTCCGAGGCGCCCTTTGGGTTGCAGGATTCGCGCGTTCCGTCGCGCTGGTTGCAGCAGAAGAACACGTGCCGTTCGTAGTAGGACATGAGGAACTCTAAGGGGAAGGCGCCATTTTAACCGCGGGGGCGCGGCTCGCCTTGCCGCGCACTGGCCAGCATGAGGTAAAGCACCGCGGCAAACGGCCACAGCACTGTCAACAGGCGCGTAAGGCCGTTGAAGTTGAGGAAATGGCCCTGCGACCAGACTGCTAGCGTGGAGGCGAAATATGGGTTGGGGGGCGCGAGGTTGACGAGCACCGTGGCCCCCATGAGGAGCACCGCGGCGAGCGCAAGGCGCGGCGCGCGCGGAAGCATCGCGGCGGCAAGCAGGACAGGCACGCCCGCGGCGAGGCCGATCAACGCGCCAGGCGTGAGCCAGTGGAACACGTCCTCCGCCTGACGCAGGATGGCGAATGCCCCGGTCTTGACTGCCAGGCCCAGGGCGATGATGCCGAACATGACGCGCAGGACTGGTCCACCGGTCTTGAAGATCGAGGAGGCGATGAGCCCCACCGCGACGAGATTGCACGCCGCGGTCAGTGCCTCGATCGCGACGAACACGTCGGGCTCGTAGGCGCTGCCGCCTGGTTGCCGGAACAGGTCCCGCAGGTCCCCGGCGCCGAACAGCAGGCCCACCGGGTTGAGTTGGGTCGCGAGCCACAATCCCATGAGCACGAGCCCCGCATCGGCGCGCGCGCCGGGCACCACATGATGCGTTCGCAAGTGCTGCAGCAGGCTCTCCTCGAAAAGCCAGCGCACGGTGGCGAGCCCGATCAGGGCGCCCACACCCGCGCCGACCACGTTGCATGCTGCGTCGACATTGGACGCAAACCGTGCCGGCAGGAAAGTCTGCACCGCCTCGAGCGTGAGCGCGAGGGCGGCACCGCTAAACAACGCGGCAAAGAATGCGCCCACGCCGGTCATATACGGGTACATGGCCAGCACGGCCAGCAGGCCGTACGGTGCATAACCAAGCACATTGGCGGTCAGGTCGAAGCCGGTGATGTACCGCGGCTTGGCCGCCGTCAGATAGGCGAACGCCGAAATGCCCGCGTCCCTCCAGCTCGCGAACGGATACAAGGTCGCGTAGACCACAAGCAGCACGTACGCGATGAACAGGTAGCGCGCGAGCGGCGAGGGACGCAGCATGGACGGATCCTCTGTCACGCGGCTCTTCCCTTAGAGCAGTTTGACGAGCACCCACGCCTGGAGTGCCACCCAGGCCGCGATGACTGCCACGAGCGCGCCTAGCAGGCGGTTGCGCCGGTTGCCTTGCGCACGCAGCGCTTCGAACGCGCTCTGCAGCTTGAGCGCCCTCTCTTCAGCCAGCAGCTTGTGCACCAGCCGCGGCACCTGCGGCAGGGTCGAAGCCCAGTACGGCGCCTCGCGCTTCAGCGTGCGCATGAATCCGCGCCAGCCGATCTGGTCGTTCATCCACCGCTCGAGGTAGGGCTTGGCGGTTTTCCACAGGTCGAGGTCCGGGTCGAGCTGGCGCCCGAGGCCTTCGATATTGAGGAGGGTCTTCTGCAGCAGCACGAGCTGAGGCTGGATCTCCACGTTGAAGCGGCGCGACGTCTGGAAAAGACGCAGCAGCAGCCGGCCGAAATAGATCTCCTTCAACGGGCGCGCGAAGATCGGCTCGCAGACCGCGCGGATCGCGGCTTCAAACTCGTCGATGCGCGTCTCCGGCGGCACCCACCCGGCGTCCAGGTGCGCCTGCGCGACGCGCGTGTAATCGCGGTTGAAGAATGCGAGGAAGTTCTGCGCGAGGTAGTTCTTGTCGACGTCGGTCAGCGTGCCCATGATGCCGAAGTCGAGCGCGATATAGCGCCCGAGCATCGGCCCCTCGGTGGAAACGAAGATGTTGCCCGGATGCATGTCGGCGTGGAAAAACCCGTCGCGGAACACCTGGGTAAAGAAAATTTCCACGCCCGAGCGCGCGAGCAGGGGAATGTCGACGCCCTTCGCGCGCATGACTTCGATCTGCGAAATCGGCGTGCCATGCATGCGCTCCATGACCATCACGCGCTGCGCGCAGTAGTCCCAGTGGATGCGCGGAACCAGCAGGAGCTTCGAATCCTCGAAATTGCGCCGCAGCTGGCTCGCGTTCGCCGCTTCGCGCATGAGGTCGAGCTCGTCCTCGAGGTGCTTGGCGAATTCGGCCACGACCTCGTGCGGGCGCATGCGCTTGCCGTCGGTCCACAGCGCCTCTATAAGACTGGCCGCGGCATCGAGCAGCGCCACGTCTTTGCCGATGATGGAGCCGATCCCGGGTCGCAGTCAAGAT